>JAHJMO010000030.1 GCA_018821245.1 Patescibacteria group bacterium | reverse complement strand
GAGCGGATTTAGCTGTGGGAGCAGGATGCTACAACCCGCAGGCAAAAACAGGATCGCTTGATAACTGCAAAAACGAGTGCCCGTACGGCTACTCGGCTGCTTACGGCGGAGTGTATTACTGCTCTCCGGCTCCGACCGGCGCTGCTGCGCCTGCCACTAAGCCCGATGTTGCTCCGGTGCCGACGATTTCGGTTATTCCGAGTCCAACTACCGCAAAGGCGGGTAATGCAGGCCTTGGTGCAGAATGTGAAGACGATACACAGTGCTTATCCGGCAACTGCAAACCGCATTTTGAAAACGGTGTGTTGGCGAGCAAGAAGTGTGAACCGAAGCCCACCATCACTCCTGTTCCGACACCTTTTATCCCCACGGCGATCCCCACTCCCACACCTTTGCCGGTAAGCGAAGGAACGTGTGCAGGGGGAGACGCGATCAATACCTGTGCAAAGGCGGATACCAATAGCTGGGTGCGGTGCGCGAAAGACGATACGCATTCCGGGATTCCGTATTACAAAGTCGATGCATCATGTGCGGTGTATATCCTGCCTTTGGCAGACGGCACGACCCTTACCGTAAATCTGGAGACCGATAAAGGCAGCGGTTTGCCGCTGGATAAAGTATCGTGTTTCAATAATGCAACACAAGGAATTGGCTGCAACGGGATTGCCTATGGATCTTGTTCGAGCGATAAAGCATACGTGTGTGACTGCGGTAATTACCGCTACCCGACGCTGCGGAAAGCTACCGATAGTGAGAAAGTCAATTGCATTACCGGTAAACAGCTTTTTGTACCGCCGGCTGTTGAGAAAGCCTTTGCGGAAAAGCAGAAAGTGGAGGAAGCGAGGGCGGCTTTGTGTAATGTCGGATGTGAGACAGGAGGCAAGATTGTTTCCGCCGGTTCCTGCATGCGGATAAACGCTTACGTATCGCAGTCGTGTGTATGCGACGAGTCCACCGGATGGAAGCCTGAATTCAAAGACATGCCGAAAAATCTTTGTGATACTCGAGATGATCTGTCACAGATCGGCTCCGTATACAGCAAGGGATCTGGGTATTTCTGCGGCGATGACGGCAACGTCTATAGCGATAAGGCTAATCCGAAACTGGAAACATTTTGCCGGAATAGCGGTCAGATTTGCAGCGACAGGGATGCTTCTGCTATTCAGTGTACGGTCGTAACATCCGTGGATCAACTCGTAAAAGCAGGGTTGGGCGGTTTGGCGAGCGAGTATGAATGTGTTGGAACTGCATCATACCAATCGAAAACCGATAAAACGAAATCATACCCATGTCCGGCGGGTACTGCCTGTCAGGAAGCAAATGGTATTGTGCAGTGTGCGCAAACGCAAGCGTCGTGGGATGCGTTTACATCTAAATATCAAAAACAGGCAGAAGCGCAGGGTCAATGTGAAGGAGGAGGAAATTATGGGGACACGAGATCGGCAACGGACGGTAAAACAGAAATCTGCGAGTGTAAAACAGAAGAGCAAGATGGTCAGCTTGCGATCGTGCCCGGTTCCTGCGACTGGCGGCCAGCCAAAGCCAATGCCTGCGGGACACGGGTAGAGGGCGAAAACTGGGTGGACGGCGGATATTGCTATACGTGTTATGTGCAGGACGGACAGGGAGTGATGGATAAACAACCCTTGGTTTCTCAATTTGGAGGAGAAGCCAGCCGTTATGTGAATAAAACAAGATGTTCGCAAAATTATACAGCAGAAAGAAATGCGTACGGTGAGATTGTCATAAAACCGGGGGAAAATGTTTCTATCAAAATTCAGACAGCTTCAGGCGAGCGGACGTTGTCTGCCGGTCAAGCTGCATGTGTTGACGGAAAATGCGTTGCGGCAGAGATGAAAAACGGAAAAACAGAGAGAGTAGACGTGGCGGCGACAGGCGCGTCGAGTGCATACGCAACCTCCTGTCCAAGCGAATGTGCGGTGTATGGAGCTGGGAGCGGAACTCAAACAGTGAAAGATACAACTATAACACTATTTGGGGAATATGCAGCGAGATGTTCGTCAGACGGTGGCTCCGTAGAGCTGCGTCCGATGATATACGATAGCACATTTAAACTGGTTGAGCAAAAAGGTAAGCCATCAAAGACAACCCCTTGTCCATCAGGGCTATGCAGTGCCGGAGCGTGTGTGGAAGGCAAGCAGGTATGGGATGCTTCTACCGGTAAATCACAAGTGTGCGGTGTGGGAGAAACATGTACAGTGATTGATCCAAGAACCGGATTTACCTTAGAACAAAAAGTAACCGCTGATACATCTGGAAAGACCGTACAGTATGAAGCGGAAACCCAGTGGAAGACACCGCAAGAAAAAGCGCTTTACGAGGTTGCACTAAAGGACTATGTAGAAGATATCTATTCACCAAAGTATCTTTCCTTGATGAATGACTATCTTAAGCAGAACAAAGGTACAACTGTAGACGATTTTACGCGAGAACAGGATGAAGCGTTGCAGCGCATACTGCCTTCACTTCAAAATTTGGGCAAATTGGATGACGCGGACTATATGGAAGGCTTGAGAAATGGAGAACACATACCTACGGAAATTGAAGCGAACTTAAAAAATCTTGGTGGACTTTCTAAGACTGTTTTATGGTTCAACAATCTTACTCACGGCGCAACAAAACGTGGAAATGATTTAGTAATGAGCGGATGTTATGGAGAAAATAAAAGCGCATGGACATGTGTCCGCGGGTCTGTGATACAAGGAGCTGCGCCGGCAACGATGGTTGTTGGGATTGCAGGAGCTGCGATTGCATGGCCTATTGTCGCTGCTTCAGCGGCCAGCGGTGCTATGGCTGCAGGATCTACAGCGCTTCTGTATGGATCGCAGGCGATGGGTGTTGCCATGTTATCCTCACAAGCCGCTCCGGCGGTTGCCGAGCTTTGCAATGCCAGAACATTCGAAGAAAGTTTGAACGATCCTAAATGTAAAAAAGCTGTCGATGATTTCGCGTGGCAATCAGGACTTTTGATGGGCGGAGCCGTAGCAGGGCAACTTGGAACAACCGGAAGTCTTTTTGGCAGAGCTGTAGTTAGCGCAAAAGGAGTGAGTTTATTGGCAAACGGCGCCAACTACACGGCGAAAGTATCTTCTGCTACACAAATGGCCACAGGAGCCAAAATCGCGCAAGCTGCGGTTGCCGGAGCATCTGCGTATTATTTCGGCCAAAACGCAGTTGAGGTATGCACGAAAGGCGTAATGGATGTTGACGGAAACTATCAGAAGGATTCGGCTGCCTGCGGAATGAATATTGCTATGACCGTGTTGTCGGTAGCGCGAGTAGGTCTGGCGGCAACCAGCCCGTCCACGCAGACTCTTGTGGCAAACGCTGTGGCGGATTATGGAGACGTGGGCATACAAGGCGTGCAGACAGCGGCAGCATGCGCAAGCGGGGACGCAACCGCCTGCGCAATAGCAGTCGGCCAGATGGGCACTTCTCTTGGGGGAGCTGCTGTTTCAACCGGACAAATGAGAGCTGGAAATTACGGAGAAACTTCAACAATACGATTTGATGAAGCAACCGAGAGCCTCGCCAAACTGTATGCAGACCCGGCCAATCCGAAGAACGGAAAATTTGCAGAGGGCGTAACAGGACAGCAAGTGAGGAGCGCGGAAGCAGAATTGAGGAACGCCATTCTAACCAAAGGAAGAGAAGACGCGGCTATTGCTATGGCGTTAAAAGCGTCTGCCAAGATTGAAGATGCGGAAAACCCGACACCTGCTATGCAAAGGTTTGCGGAAGCACGGCAAAAATATCAAGAGACGCTTGAGGCATATAAGAATTTTGAAAACCTTTCGGCTTCTGAAAAACTGAACAAACCGGAATACAAAGCGTACATAGACGCGAAAGACAATTTATTCGCCTCACAACATTCGTACCGCATGGAAGAGGCACAAGTAACGCAGCCGGGCAGTTGGTTACAAAAGGTGCGCGACCGGATCGCCGCGCCTGATGTTGTAAATGAATACAACAAAGCGAAAACCGAATATGAACAAGCGGCGCGATCCGGCAGTCCCGAAGAAGCGCAACAAAAGTTTATCGCGCTGGCAGAGAAGCGCGAAGTTTTACAATCACGCCACTTCACAGACAATCAAAACAAACTGTCAGAGGCAATCAAAACAAGAAAAGCAGAAATTGAAGACATCAATACAAAGTATAGATCCGCGGAGGAAGGACTTGCTTTGGTTAGAGATCCGGAAAAAGCAAAAATTGCGTACGAGGCATCGGTAAGAGACAGAGAGCTACTGATTAAGAATGGAAAAATTCCATTGGGAGAAGGAGAACTGACAGTCGACGCAAGATTTGTTCCGCCAAAATGGTCTGACGCAAACGGCAATGAAGTTATGGATTCCATGGGAGGAAAATACAAATACGAAAAGGGCGTGGGTTGGGCAGAATTTGATGCAAGTGGTAATAAAGTTGGAGCTGTCGATTCAGATGTCGTTGTCGCGTACCAAAACAGCAAGATTACAGAACAACGAGCGATAAACACAGATGGAATTGCGAAAGTACAAGCCCGCATAGACAGGTTTAGTGAATTAGTTGAATTGTCCAATGGTTTCAAAAACGGTGAAACTGCGGCACAGGCGAAAGTTTTAGAGATACAGAATACTTCTCTTGACCTTGCACAACAGGCAAACATGTTGTCTTCCGAAGTGCATGCTCTTGATGTTGCCCGCAACGAGGCGGGAACATTTTTGGGCAGAGTAAAGGAGGCGTTTGGCTTGAGAGCGACGGCGGAGGGGGTACTTACCCAAGCGCAGGCAAAGCAGACCAAGGCGGCAAAACAGTCGCAGGTTGATATAGCTGTGGCTGAAGAAGCTGCGCGCCGAGGGATTACGGATCCTGCAGAGATAGCTCGTTTGAAAGCAAATGTTGAAGCCGCAGTTGAAGCGAAACCTACTCTAAAAGAAAGGGTGCGTGATTTTATCATGGGCCCGCCGGATGAGCCGAACTTCCTTGGGAAGACATTTGGTGGCGAAGAAACTAAGCTCGGTCTTAAGATTAAAGAAGTACAGAACGCATATCAAGAAGGCAGTATAGAGTATAGAAGTAAGATTACGGACTTATCAACAACGGATAGTCAAGGAAACAAAATTCTTGAGTTGGGCAAAATTTCAGAACTTGAAGTTGGTGCTGATGGAAGCGTGCGAATAAAGACCGGCGGAACAGAGGTTGACGTATCAGGAGCAACAAAAATAAAAGATGTTGCCGATACGTTGGCTCGCGCAAAACTAAAAGACGGCAGATACGCTCTTGAGCTCAACGGCGAACAAGTAAATATCCTTTACAAAGACGGCAGTGTGTACTTTGACTCCGTAAGCGAAACTACGCTTGGCGGAAAAACCTTGAGACTGCCGGATGGCGCGGTGAAGACGGAAAACCGTATCGGAGAAAATGGAGGACTGTCACCTCCCCAAAAGAAGATTGTTGACCAAATCAATACAGAGCTTGCTGCGTATGAGAAGCGATTATCCGAACTTAAAGAGGGAAAACTTGCGCCTAAAACAAAGGATCCAACCACAGGAGAAGAAGTACGCAAAGGCAAGATATCCAGCATTCGCGGAATAGAAGCGGGCGAACGCAATCAGCTAAAAGTCATTGCCGATGCGATGCTCAAAAGCGAAGGAAGAGGGATTCTTTTTGAAGCTCTTACAGGAAGCGGTAAGTCTACTGTGCTTATTCCGGAAATAGCAGTGCTTAAGGCAAAAATTACCGGCAAAAATGTATTTACGGTGCTTAACACCACCGGTGATTTGCGTAGTTTCATTGCTGAATACGTGGATATACCTGCTGGTAAACAGTTATCCGATCTTTCTATAGATGAAATACGTATAATAGAACAAAAACTTTCTAAAGCGCTGGATGAGAAAGTGATTATCCTCGACGGACAGAATCAAAGGAGCGCAAAAGAGGTGTCCGAAGGGAAGATATTTCTCACAACCAAAGATGTCATTTTTGAATCCATTAAGGGACCAGAGTCGGCCGCCATCATGAAGAAAGCAAAAGGGGCTGTGCTTCTTGCGGATGAAGCACAGTTATCTCTTAGGTTGGATATAGACTATGTCATAAGCCACGGCGAGCGGGTACAGCTAGGAAATACAATAGAGGGTAGGAGACTGATTGAAACCTTTACGAAAGTGACAGAAGAAAGTTCGGTTGTCAAACAAGCACTCGATTTAATATCAGAAGGCGAGGCGCTTTCGCAAGCTGGTCGCAAAACAGAAGGGCGCGTGAAGATTGAAGAAGCCCGTAAACTCCTTGCAATAGACTCTTCAGGAGGGGAACGCGCGCGCATAGGTAATATTGACACTGAAAATCGGATGTATGCAGACCTTCTGCGGCAGGCGACGGACGCTGTAGGGGATCAGTCCGTAAAGACATATCTTGAGGGAGACCTTTTTTCACCCGAAAAATCACAATCATCAAAAGCATATCAGGATAAAGTTACGGAATTTTTAAGCAAGCGCTCTATAGATGGGGTTGAAAGCGAGTCGCTGGTCAAGGTCATTGAGGAATTCCAGCATCGAAAAACAGCGGCAGAAGCTATTGTAGACCAGATAGGAAAAGTGGTTGGAACAGACTTTGTCGTAAAAGACGGGAAGGTAGTGCTTGCGGAAGGCCGTGCTATATCCGGAAGAACACCATCACGGGCGTATGACGCACTTGCTTTGGAGATAATCGGCGGTAAGCTTTGGGGCGCCACAGAGGGAGTAAGCGTCGCGGTGGATAAGAACGCCGTATCGGTGACATCATCTTCTATGGGCACCAACTACGCGCGGTTTTTACAAAACTTTCCTGAAATATACGGATTTACCGGAACGCCGGATTACGTGCGGTCACAATTTGAAACTGTGTACGGGATAAACCTGGGGAAAAGCAGTGTAGGGCAGGCTGATTTCGTACTTTCAAACGATGCAGTGCATAAAGTTTCGACATACAGAGTAGCCAAAGGGGCGGATGATGTTGGGAGCGCATACAGCGCGTTGACAAAAACGAGGAAAGGATCTTCAAACATAGAACATGTTGTTATTGCAACAGGACGGGAGCCCACAAGCATTATCATCGAAAAACTGCGGGCGGCAAATCCGGGCGCGGACTTTATCACTCGAAGTCCAAATGGCGACCATTACCTTATTGATGCAAACGGAAGACCAACAAAGATTCCTGATTTTGCGTCTGTCGACGATGTAATTGTGACCTATAGAAGCGGCGGGGACAACAGCGGAAAGCGCCTCATAACAGTTTACGAGTTTGGTGCGCACTACGGCGTTGACTCGGTTACCAAACTGACAGAGCCGTTTACCGTGATAGTCGGCAAAGACACGACGCTTACGACGTTCCTTCAGGCGGCAGGGCGGGATCGCGGTACAGGAGGAAAATACTCCACATTAGACGTAATAGGACTGGGAGTGGATAATGCTCAGTTTTCAGGAAGAACGATTGCTAATAAGACAGAAAGTGCGCGGGCGTTTTTCCAGAGCAACGAAGACGCGCTTATTTCCAGAAATCAGCTGGCGGCGCTCAAGCGGGTTGCAGACAATTTGGGACCCGCGACAGTAGACGCGCTGGAAGTTGCGGCAAACAGGAGATTATTGGGAGGCGCTTCGACTGCCGAACAGGCCAGGACATCCGCGTTTTTTGAGCAAATGAGAGCAGAACTGCGGACGCTTAGCGAGATAGACCCGAACATCGGCTCAAGCAAAATTGACGCACGCCAAGACCTGTTGGATTCGGTAAACAAAGTACACAGGTATCTGCGTGGGATTGAGAGCCAACCGGAATTTCAAACACTTCCGGACTCCGTAAAACAGGAATACAAAAAGCTTGTCAATACAAATAAAGAATCATACAGTGAGGCGGACCTAACGGGGCCAGGTAATGCAAAAGATTTTGTGGCCTTAAACAACCTTCGAACGCTCGATGACTTTGTGGATACGGTGCGAAAGGCAATTGACCCGGATATCTTAAATCAGAAAGTTAGCCGTGGAGGCGCACCGCAGGTATATGATCTGACAGGACGCGCAGGACGGCCCAGCGGTCCGACACTTTCAACTGACGGAACTGCACCGTCTGTCTCGGTTGGGATCGGAACAAGAGCGGGAGCGATTGAGGCGGGGCAGGAAGTGATTCGGAGCTGGCAGGCAGGTCCAGCGGTTGTCCGTACCCCTGCCGCGCGCGTGCAGGTAATTAACGGTCTTGCTGCGGCACGGGCTGCGGCTCAAGCGGCACAGGCACAACTTTCTCAAGCCAACGTGGCGCTTGCGGCGACACAAAACGGTCTGAAAGCTTATGCAGCTGTTACACTTCCGACGAGCCAATTTAACGTAGGAGATACAATTGGTGCGGTAAAAATAGAAAGTCCCGATCAGTTAGTCCTGCGAATACCAAAAACCGGCGGAAAGGCGATAACGAACGCTGCCGATGTTGTATTTGATTTTGATAACAATACCTATGTTATCGCTCCTGACGGGTATACAGGTAATCAAACTAAAGCAGATGTTCTTGCGGCCGGCGGAGCGGAGGTGACAGCAGATACGCAGGTAACGCGTCAGGAGCCATCGGATCCCGCCGCGGTAGCACAAGCGAAGGTTGATTTTGAAGCGGCGCAAAAGGCTGTAACAGAGGCACAGCAGAGCAAGGAAGAGTTTGAGAGCACAGTTCGTGAGGACGCGGCGGCGCGGCTGGGCGACAGTTTAAGCACGGACGAAACGAAGGTAACGGTGGATGTGACCACAGAGGCCGGCAAGAATGCGGTGCAGGCTGTAGTAAATTATGAAACTGCAGTAGTAGATGCTCTAACCCAACAACAAGCACAACAAACTATAACAGACATTAACATTCTGGATCAAGAACCGCAAATAGATACAGCGAAAACAGCCGCAATCGATGCGCTGGAGGAATATAGGGTTGCGAATACCATGACATTTGTACCGGCCGATGTGTTGGCGGCTGTTTCCTCTCCGGTTATCGATGCGGCGATCGCGGCGGCGAAAGCGCAAACGACAACTCCGACAGCACCAGCGTCGGCATCTCAACAGCGAATGTCCGTTCGCGAGTGGATTACCAGTAGACCGGAAGCTATTAGAAATTGGCTGAAGAGTGATGCACGGAATATAGAATGGTGGAAAGCAAGACCAACGCAGGCAGAGGTTGTGAATCGGGTTCTGCAGGCAGGACGCAATTTTGTCAAAAATGTACGCGGGGCGGTTGCTGCGCCAAAAGAAAGCGTGAGTGCGGTGCGGAAGCGGTTCTTTGGGACCGGTCAGGCGATCGGGAATTGGGCCAAAAGCGAGCGCGCAGAAGGTGTCATAAAAGCGCCTTTGGCCGCGTGGAAGTGGCTTAACGGCAAGCCGACGGACGAGGAGCTTTCCCAAATGGGGGTAGAGAAGGAAACGACAGGGTTACGGAAGGTGTTCGGCGGAAGGGAAAATATCGGACTGTGGACCAACGCAACGCCGTTTGGGCTGGGGCGGGGCGGCAAGCTATTTAATAAAGAATATGCATTCAGTAAATACGGCTGGGCAGAAACCACGCGATGGCTCCTGACGCGTTCGATCCTGCCTGCGGTGTTTCCACCGGCTACCGTATTCAATTGGTACGATATGGCTAGGACAGCCGGTCACTTCTTCCTGCCGCGCGCGCAGGCGCCTTCATCCCAAGCAGGTGATGTACGTCAGACCGCGATAGCGAATGCGGCCCGGGAGCTTTTGAAGGACGCGGATTTGAATAATGCGGTTAATGTAGCCGCTGCACGAAATATTTTGGAGCCCGTTGCAGTCGGTGCCGTTGGGAAAGAAGACCAAGATGCAGTTGCGACTATGATAGAGGGGTTATTAGCCCAAGCCAGGGCAAAAGCCACAGAAATTGCGGAAGCGCGGCAAGCTTTTGCAGATTATGTAACTTCACAGCGGGCGGTGCTGATAGGGGATCTTTTGAAAGGAATTAATCCAAACAAAGTTATTCGTGATCGGGCCGCCGCGTTTGAAACAGCCGCAGAATTTACCAGTCTGAAGGCGCTTGAACCGGCAGTTACAGCCGCAGATGCCGTACGGGTGGAAGTTGACGCTCTTGTCAAAGACATAGGGAATTTAGACAGCCGGTTAACCGCGCCTGACACTATCGTTGCTGCGGGTGCTGCCGCACTTGCCGAGGGTGGAGACGCCGCCGCCATCAGAACATCCCTGGTTTCTGCTGTTCCCAAGCCCGCAGAAGTTGCTCAGGACGTGTATGACGTATGGGTTGCGGCTAAAGTTGTTGAGTTGGAGTCTAAAGCTGAAGCGCCGGCCGCCGCGCCGGCAGCGGAAGAGCCAGTAGCGCCTGTCGAAGCGGAAAAAGCTACGTTGCCGCCTACAAAAGCAGAAGCTGAATCTTTACATATTCAAACATTAACGCAAGCGTATGAAGATGCAAAATTAGAAGTACAAAATTTGACCGCGCAGGTAAACGATGCACAAGCCACACTTGCAAACTATGAGCAAACAATCAAGCAAACAGATGAATTGAACCAACAAGCAGCAACTGTGCAAAAACAGATTGCTGATGCACAAGCCAGAATAGATCAGTTTAATAAACAAATTCAACAGTATCAGTCACGGGAAAAAGCTATAACCGGGCAAATCCGGGATCTTCAGAAAGCAAACAGTACAGCAGGAAATGTTGTTACGGAACAACAACAGGCGACACGAGCCCAGCAGGTTCTGGGACAAATTATTGGCGAATTGGACAAGAAAATCGATGACGCAGTCCGTCAAGAAGCAAGCATTATCAATCAACAAAAAGGAATTGATGAAGCAACCGCCAAATCGCGGGTAGTGCAAGTAATTCAAAGACAAATTTCTTCATATAATTATGCAAGTACAGTCAATAAACTACAGTCGGGATATCCTGAATTTGCCAATGATACGGAAGGGGCAACTAATTACAGCAGTGATATTGCGTCTTTGATCAATCCGGAGTGGTTTATCGCCCGGCACATGACGTCTTCGCGATTAAAAATATCTACAGCGATAGACCCGGCTAAACAGAAAGATATTACCGCAATTGGCGATGTACATGGCGACTGGAATGCTCTTGTTCGTCTTTTGAGCGGTCAAACAACAAACGAAAACGGTCAGCGCATTGCAAAGCCTTTGGTGGACAGGAATGGCAACTGGATAGGCGGTCCGACAGACATGCTTCTTCTCACGGGCGATTTGTTTGACCGTTCACCAACTGGCGTATTGAGCGCGCAGACAGCAGAGAGGATTATGCAATTGCAAAAGCAGGCGGGAAATTTGCCGGACGGGACGCCGAAAGTGAAAGTGCTTTTGGGCAATCATGATGTCAATGCGATTTATGCGTATTGGAAGATGGTAGAGATGGTGCGCGCAAATCCAAGACAGGATAAAAAGCGGATTGCGGAAGAAGCCGCTGATACCGGAATGAAGCCGGGAATAAGTCCCGCGGATTTGTTATATCTCTACGAACGCCCGGATCTCGCTCGTTGGATAATGAATTTAGACGCAATGACGATTCAAGCGGACAAACTTTATATGCACAGTGATACGATGTTTTACACTTCTTTCGGAAAAACAGTAAGTGAGGTGAATAACAAAGTAAAATCAATCCTTACGCAAGGCAATTTGGAAGATATACGTGATTTGATGAGAAAATTAACAAAGAGATATGCATTTGTTACGCCTATATATAAATATAACGAAATAAAAAAGAAAGATGAAATTGTTGGTTACGAGTTTACCGAAGAAAACGATCAGAATATTAAAACAATGTTAACGACATATGGAGTGAAACAGCTTATTCACAGTCATTCTGAAAATAACCCATCCCCGGGAGAGCTTACGAACAATAAGGGTGATACTCGTGTTCTTAATATTGACGGCGGGCTTTCAGAATCATACGCAAAGAAATCCGGTAAAGGGCAAAATAGAGGAAGATTTTTTACGCAAAACGTTCCGGGTGAGAAAAAGACGAGTATTGCGATGACAACAGGCGTTCCTCAAGGAGTAAATCTGAACGTTTCCGCGCGGCCGTTATCAAATATGATTACTGCATTGGCCATTGCTTCAATAGAGACGAAAAACCAGCTTGCGAAATTGCAAGCGGATTTGAATACTGTGCTCGAGGAAATAACGGCAGTTGATACGAATATTCAGACAACTCAATTTGGACTATCACAGTTTATTGCAAGCAAGAATGATTTAGAAAAACAGATTCAAGCTATAGGAGCAGTTCCCATTGAGGAAGCGAGAATAAACCTTAAAACCGCTCAAGAGAAATTAGACAAAGCACTCATATTGCTTACCAAAGCGCAGAAAGTGTTTACTGCGCAAAAGCAACTAACAGACCTGCTTGATACAGTAAGACAACAGGGTGTTACGATTAAACCGCTTACTATTTCGCAAAATGCAATTGGAAGAATAAGTACTTTGGGAAAACGATTAGGAGATTTGATTGTTGAGGGGATACAGCAGAGCGAATTTGTAGATAAAAGTGGTATAGAACGCGTCCGTGCGATATTGATTGATGCAGTTCCTCCGGCCGGATTTGTTCAAAAACTATACAAAGCAGGGGATGTAAACAGTCGTGTGCAAAAGGCACTCGATGATGCGTCACGGCTTCTGGACGTTCAGCAACAACGGGAAAAAGCAATAGGAGAGATTCAGGCGCTATTGAAAGACCCTGCACTGTCCGGCGTAGTTTTGTCTGATGACCTTACCGAAATGGGTTTAACCGATCTGCAGGCGTTACGTACTGATTTAAGAGAGAAGGTAAAGCAGGGCGTAAAACCGTCGTCTACTACCCCGGCCGGATCGATTATAGCGGAAGATCAACATGCTTACTATCTCAAAAAATCCGTCACCTTTGGCGATCAACACGGAGATATTGAGACGCCTGAGAGTGGGCAAACAGCAGTGTATTTAGGCGATATTTTAGATGTTAAGGAAGCGAATTTAAAGAATTTTGACTCAAAAATATTCCCCGAAAAGTTTTCCTTGTGGCTTGATGCCGTTGAGAAAGGTGAAAGCATTTTCATTCTCGGCAACCACGATATAAAAGTTCTTTTTATGTTTTATTTGCAATCGTATGCCAGTGAGTTTGGTGTAGATGCCGCGAAAGAAGCATATGTCGCATGGTTGAGCGACGGTGGGAAGATGGTTCTTGACGCATTGGGAATACCGATAACCTATGATTCATCAAAAGGGGTAAATGGCGTTGATCTAAACGACCTTTCAAGAATACAGAGCCACCCGTTATTGCTGCGGTTTGCTACTCTTGCTCAAACAAAGGGGAAACTTTATGCCATTGTCAACGAACGGTTAAAGATGCACACACTTCCGATAACGGATGTGGACGGAAATCTAGTTGAAGTAGAGGACGGATTTACCGGTTTAGATGCGCTTGACCTCCTTGAGTCTAGAATTCGAAAAGGAGGTACGGAAGCATATGACACTATTAAGCGACTATTTGCAACTTCTTGGACCGTGCAGCAGAACGGGATAAAAACATCCATAAAATATGATACCGGTCCACTTTGGAATAAAGAGGAAGGGGTGTGGAAATTTTCTATGGATACGATCGGAACCAAAACGCGGAAAGCAGAAGAACGCATAAATAATTTAATTAATCAGCTTGATGTACAAGCACAACAACGGGGAACGAAAATCGCAGGAATAGACTATGGGCATATCAGTATGGGAGGCGAAACATCAGAAAATGGTCGGCTTATTAACATTGATTATGCGGATAACGCAGACAAAAAGGTGAAAGGTCACGTCTTAAGTACTATAGAGGGAAGCACAGTAACAGTGCAATATTATGATCAAAAGAAAGGATCGGTTGATGTACAAAACCAGCTATTGAATCAAGGGGCTCAAGTAATTGAGAAAGTTATTGCACCAGCTCAACCAGCGCCACAACCAGAAACTTCACCTGATCAAAAAGCGCTGCAAGATGCAATACAAAAGGTTCAGGAAGCATTTACTGAACTTCGGGGTAAAGGGATTACTGCGCTTCCGGAAGTGTTTTCCACACGAGCAACAGATATGGCAGCACTTATCCGGACGGTTTCCAATCGGCTTATCGGAGCAGTAAAAACACATCAAAAAGAACAAACACTGTTTGACTACATCAGTAATTCGATTCTTTCCGGCAGCGGACTTGGCGCGATATTCCCTGCTGTGAATGGTCTACAACCGCTCCAGGACGTTCTTACTGCCATCAATGAAGCAACACAAAAATTAAAGGAGTCAGCGTCGACACCCGCCCCGCCAGCGGCTCTAGATATAAAACAATTAGCTGAAAACGTTACATATGAACTTATTACCCAATACAACGACGGTGGTTTTGTTCGAACAGGGAGAGAGGGGAAAATACGACAAAATCTTTTTGATCTGACATCGCTTACTCAAGGAGTTTTTGAACAATACGATGGATTAATGTATGAAGGATTTTCTGCTATGACCCTTATTCCTCTTTCTTACTCTGACGCTATGACTAAGATGAAACTTGATGAGAGTGAAGCAAAAAATTTGACAGCCGTTGTTGTTCGCACTTCTTCTTTCGAGTATGCTGGCGGCCGTCCACTGGATACACATTTTATTTTTGTGATGCCAAATGAGGATGCACAAGCATTTCTTGAAGCAGTTCGAATGGATCCGACGTTGGCTTTCTCTCTCATCCGCGAGGTCAATGGCGGAAAGGCGCTTCGAGACATAAAAAGAAATGCGATGAAAATAAAATTAGGAAAAACGTTGGACATTCTACCAAATACCATTTTTAATGGAGTTATTGCCAATCCGCTAAAGATTGCATATCCAGATAATTACAGTCCGAATCCTTCTGACCAAGAACCTCCCGCTCCGGGTGCCGCGGCGGTTGAACCAGGACAAAAAGCACCGGAGAGAGGCGCGGCGCCGGTTGAAAGCACTCTGCCGATCGCCGAGTGTGTGACCGGAGATACGCTCCTGCGAAGACGCAGGAAGTCAAAAGTCAAAAGTCAAAAGTCAAAAGTATCAGGCGGCTGGGAGCCAGACGACTTTGAAGACGTACGCATTGACGAAATTAAGCCGGGCGATGAAATAGTGTCGCTGGACGAAGCGACCGGACGATTTGCAGTTGCGCGGGTCAATAAATTGCTCAAAAAAGGCGTGCAGACGGTTTGGGAATTGACCACGACTTCCGGAAAGTCCATCAAAACGACCAGCGAACATCCGTATTTAGTGCGTCAAACCAAAAATGTAGACAGTAATTTTCTTTATGATTTAACATTCGAAACTGTAGAATCTTATGGTCGTAGATTTTATTTCCAGTTGCTAGCTGGGCGCCGCATTAAAACACCAGCCATGAAATCATGGGTAGAATTCAGCAGGGAAGGATTCGAACATATTGTGCATGAAAAGAAAAGCAAACTTAATGTTATGTCTCGCATCATGGCGCTGCCGAAAGTAGAGCAAGCGATTCGTCAGGCAAAAACGGTCACACAGCGGGAATCTCTTACAGCAAATGGAGAAAAAACAGACTATTGGGCAATAACTGAAGTTGTAGACGGGATCAAGGTGAGAGTAGTTATCCGGTCAATAAACGGCGGAATTAAACATTTTTATTCGGTTGTCTGGTTAGGGGCAGACGGCGGAATCCACAAAAAAGAGGGGGACGCTGTCTCTCGGCTATCTCACCGACGTCAGGGAGTGGATACCCTTCAACGTCAAGCCCTCCAGCGTCTTTATATCATGTTTATTGATGAAATGTCAAGATATGGCGTTGCCTCACCGCAAATAATAGGAAAATTTTACGATAATACTTGGACGAAGATACGTTTTCTAAAACCAAAGACCGAGATTGCGACAGTAGATAACGACGGAAAATTAGCATTTGAAGAAATTATCTCTATCAAAAAAAGCAGCCGCGAACAGGTCTATGATATCGAGGTTGAAGGCACACATACATTTCTTGGCAACGGAATCGTGGCACACAACACGGCAATAAAACAACCCGCCCCGGATGGGGCGATGGCAAAACCGGGAAATTCCGTAGTAGATACCGCGTTTTTGGCGAGAATAACAGCTATCGAGCCGGTCATTGTGCAAAGCCCACAAGAGGCAAAACGTCAACTGTTTACGTTAATCTCTGAATATAACCAGACAGAAGAAGGGAAAAAGGGGGATCCGTTCGTATATGACGAAGATTTAAGCCTCACAGAAAATTATCAAGTTCTTCGCGATGAGGTGGGAAATATTGTAGAAGATAAGAGATTAGCAGCGATACCGAAACAACAGCCTGTCGCGCCCGTTGCGCCGAAAAAGAACGACCTTATCGGTTCCGGTCCGGCGCAGTGGTTTGAGAACCTTGCGAACGCTACCATTTACAAATGGTGGCCGGAGACCCGTACTAGAGGTACGCTTCCTGTACTGTTTGATGCCCTTCGACTTCGCTCAGGGCAAGAACTACGAAATAGCCTGCCAGCCCGTATCCGCCAGCTGGCGGAGAATGAGGGATTGAGTGGGTCAGAAAAGACACAAACAACGGTAGATACTACCCAACTTCCGGCAATTGTACAGGAAGTATGGGATGCACAGGCGGTAAGTGAGATTACTAAACCGGAGCGGATAGAGGATTTTATTGAACTTGTTCAAAAGTCAGAGAAATATAAAGCGCTCATGGCTGGTCGCAGCCCGACAGAGGAGGAACAAACAGCGATAGATGCCACGATACTTGGTGCAGTAGAAACACTTCAAAAACCTCAAACGAACCAATCCCCATGGAATAAGTTAATGACATCACTAGTAACGTCACTCCGAAGGAAACTTCCTTATTATTTTATTGATCAAACAAGAGGTTTAGACACAAAAACGGCACTGATAAAAACACCTCGTATTCTGGCGCGATTTATTATGGAAATGGTTTATTACTATCCGTATAAAGCAACAATCAAGTCGCTTCAGAAGACATTGCAGAAGAAGGGCATCGGCGAAGAATACTTTTCCAGCATGCAGGACTACTGCGATTTTATCGTTGATGATCACGCATCGTTTCGCGACGGATTGTCTACGGCACGAAAACTAATATTTTTGGTGAACATGAAAGGAGAGTATGACAGCTCATTTGATTTTTGGGACACGAACGGAACTGACTTGTCGCATTCGCAAATGCTTCGCGTTTTGGATTTCATCGATACACACGTTCCGACAAATAGTATCCGTACTATTTTCTTCAAAGAAAAATATGATTTTACCAAAATGATATTTTATGAATTAAGCAATTCTCAAATCAATACCATTGCATCACTTATTGAACTTCATCCGGAAATTTTTAGCCGGGCTTTTCAAAATGTTAATGGGGGTGGGTATAGCTATATACCAGCCATGAAAAACATTTTTAACATCTCATGGCGGGATATTGCGAATATACCGGAATATATGAGCCAATTTAATTCAATTATTGATCGTTTTGAACAGCAATCAATTCCTCATGACTTAACTGCAGGCCTTTTTGATACAACGTCCCCGGAATATTTTTCGACAATCAATGATAACGCACAAGCGCTTGGCCAGGTGGTGCGGACACTCAGGTTCTGGCAGTACAGACGCGTAAGGATATTACCCCCTGAATATGATTTTAATCAACTTCTTGATGAATTATTGCTCGCGGATAAGATAAACCCGGATGGCATAAAAGCCATGAGCACACTCCTACCAAAAATCGAACCTATAATTAACAAATTTATCCAACAAGACCCCCGCTATTCATATACCTACCATTCATATCGAGAAGCTGCACTTCTCTATATTTTGCTCTCGGAACATCCTGAACATAGCATAGAACAGGTTCGTATGCTTCCTGATGACCGGATGCAAGATATCCTTTCGGTGATGGACCAAATGTTTGGAGTGTATCCTCAACAAAGATATATTCTTTTGAATATTTTAGTCAATGCGGATAATTACTCAGCAGCAAAGTCAGCAATACAGGCAATTTTTGTAGATAATTATGATCACAATACCTCATTATATGTTGAATCATTACGTGTACAGCCTGATTTGGCGCGGGCATTTTTGCATGTTACGCCGGAACACGTGGAAAGGTTGAATGCGTTTATAAAAGAAATCACAATCGATTCCAGTAGGGATGTTAATAAATCGGTTCGATTTCAAAATTGGAATACCTATAAAAATATTCTAGAACTGTTATTCCGTTCACAAAATCCCTCTGCTGTTCTTGATGCGCTGGTAGCGTATCCGTCCAATATGGTGCACTTTGGCGTAGCGCGCGCAATGGAATTGGAGAGCGATTCGGCAGATTCACTTACTTCATTTTTACCGCTCCTTCGTGTGCCGGATGCGTTAGCCGGATTATCCCGGGAGCAACAGGATGCTATTTTAGGATGGATGATGGTGACGAACTGGGAACAGGAGACTCCGGAGGATGCTTTACGGCTATTTCATCAATACGCCGCTTCACTCCAATCACTTCTTTCTGCCAGTCCCTATGATAATATTTCATCGATTCTTGACCGTTTGTTTGTTAATGACGGAGGCGGATCCGTTGCGTCACGGGTTCGATCCGAACGGATAAACTTCATCAGTCAGTATATCTTATGGAATCCGTTGTCTGATTCATTAAAAAAACGGTTGATGCAGTCATTACAACCAGAAGACCTGCAACAACTTGTTTCTATTCTCGGATATTACATGAGCTATACAGGGCATGAAATCAGATTAGAAGATAGAAATGATATATTAACGGCGGATCAGGTGCAAGCATCGGTTGAGCAATATGTGGCATCATTATTACCTCACGCACGGAAGGACGCGCTTGAATATTTTACCGATTACGCAAAGAAAAATCCGGAAAATCTTCTTGTTCTCTATGCGAACAGGCGGAATATTGACCGGAGTGCAAAGAAGTACGCCGGCCTTCGTAGGTATATGTATCAATACGACTCGATTATACAAAACTTATTTATGACATGGTTGACACCTCAAGATATTTTATTAGAAGCGGATTATGGTGTTAATCGAAGTACCGTTGATATTGCCGCACTCGAGCGGATTGTTCAAACAGTCTCATTAAATATAGATGAATTGGTAAAATTATTACATTTTGTGCCGCTTGAACAGACGGTGCCGATTCTGAACCAGCGCATTGTAGAGCTCATATCCGCCGATATTGTGAATGACAAAACAGGAGAGCATGGTGAGATTTTACGGATATATGGCAAAGATATCATACCGTATCTGTCCCCAGCTCAACAGGATTTTGTCCGTTTTTATGTAGAAAATACAAACTTCCAATGGAAATTTCGCCAAGATGGGGGATTTGCATATTATCAGCAGTTTCTCGCCGGAAAAACAGATAATGAGAAGGTTGCACTAATTATTCAAGATGAAATTCTAAATGGACATATTTTAGATTTAGCATATCGCTTTGATACGCTGTCAAAGGAAATATTAGCGCTTCTTCCGCCCGAACAAAAACTATATTGGGATGCATACAAAAACAACGACATGTGGCAATGGCGGCTTCAGGATCAGGAAGGATACGCCTATTTCAAGCAATCCCTTGCCGGAAAATCACCAACAGAAATATCTGCAACCATCATACGGGATGAGACGGAAAAGGGGCAGGCGAATAGGATTTTCAATCACTTTGGGATCGTGTCAGATGATGTCCTGCGGCTTCTGCCTGCTGAACAGATTGCATTTTGGACCGTTTTCTATCACACGGCACCAGCTTTACAATGGCGGCTTACACAGTCTGACGGATATGTCTATTTCCAACAGTCACTTGCCGATAAGACGACAGCAAATGAGATGATTGCGACGGTGATACGGGATCAGACGGAAAAGGGGACCTTACCGGCTATTATACATAATTTCACTACAGTTTCAGATGAAATATTAGCGCTTTTACCTCCTGACCAGAAGGCATTTTGGACTGTCTACTATCACACAGCACCAACTTTATACTGGCGGCTTCAATTAGACGACGGATTCACCTATTTCCAACAGTCTCTTGCCGATAAGACAACAGCAAATGAGATGATTGCGACTGTAATTCAAGATGAAACATCCGAGCAGCATTTGTCGGTTATAGTAAATAATAAACTCACAGAGTCCATATCGGATGACGTGTTGAATCTTTTGCCTCCTGATCAGAAGGCGTTTTGGAAAAACATTGTTGATTTTTTGCATGCCGGCGTATCGGAGCCAGACATTCTTAAACTGACGGGACAAGTAGAAAAAAATCCTGCAATACGTGCTGCTATACAGTACATTCCGCCGGAACAGTGGGTATCGTTTACGAAACGATACGACCTCTTTACCTCTTTATTTGATATAGACTCCCAGGTTGCATCTGTCCGTACACTCACCGGTGAACATCAGCAGGTACAAATCGCTCATTTAAGAAAACAAATACAGGAAATAAATCAGTCATACAAAACTCTTGTCCAAAAGCTGTCCATGGGGTATAAGCCTGTTTCTGATGAAGACTTTTTCTATTTGAATTATTATTTAAACAGTATCGATGGCAACTATGCAAAATCTTTTGTTGACATTAAAAAGCATTTCGGAATAGCAGACACGGTTTCACCCCAGCAGGCACTTCGGGAGATAAGCAATGCATTAACGACAGTATCGTTAAAGCCGATGGTTTTGACGTTTCCTTTTCAAATGCAGGACGTATATTATTCTGTTCCGGATGATATAGCCCAAACAATGCGCACGAGACTAGCAGCATTGCCGGTTGTTCCTGCGGAGCAACAGCAAGAGCTTATTGCACAATTGGAAGAACAATACGCTATGCTTTCCGACGATTCACTGACAACGTTGATATCGGAAAATGTTGCATCACCGATGTACAAACAAATCGTTGATAGTATACCGCAAGACGGGCAGGAGCAGTTTTTAAAGAAATTCAACGGGATATTGGGAGCAAAGCTGCCGCTTGAACAGAAAATACCAGCGTTTCGAGCAGCAATTGCCGCAGTGATGACAGTTGACGATAAACAATTTGCGGCAGTCATGCAAGAGCTATTTACTTTAGCAGGTCTAAATGATTTGCTTCCTGAATTTGCCAACAACACCCTGTCCAAGAAAACCATGAGTCAGTTTTCACAACGGCTTCAGGAATTGGTTAGAATTTCCCTTCCTGAATTTATCATTCTTCATCCGGGACTTGCTGATTTTCAAAAAACGCTTGAATCAACGGATATCTGGAAACAAATTAAACAGGCGAACGCAAAACAATATGAGGCAGATCAGACAAAGCAAAAATATACAAAAACAATTTCCCTTGTGTTTTCCGAGCGGACGCTTCTTGACGTGTGGCAAGGGTTGATATCAGGTACATGTTTTGGAAATTATCCGTACCATCTTTCCAAGCGTGAAAATATTGTTCCGGTTAAAATGGTAAAAGACGGTGAAGTATTTGGCAACGCACTTTTCCTTATCCAACCCGGCAAGATGATCCTTATTGGTTTTGATCCGTCCAAATCTTTTGCCGATGTGGTCAGCAGTGACAAAATGAACGTGTTTTTTGATCGTTCGATGGAGGCATTTGCACAGATTGCTGATGCAAATGGATGGGAATTGATGATTGGAGTATCGAGCGAGATTGGAGGGTACTCGAACCATACTCAAGTTGGAACCTATATTGAAACCCGATATCTGAAAGGAGCTAGTCAAGTCCCAATAATTCCAGAAGAGATATTACAACCCCAATATAAGTATGAACCAAAAAATGCATTTACACTTGCTCCACCAATACTGAATGAACTTCGGTCAGCAGATCTCAAACCAGTATTGCTTGAGTCAATTGTAAAAGGACCTGTACGTAATTTAGCAGATGAACTTAATAGGGAAGCAGAACAGTGCGATGGACAGAGTATGCGCGTGCTTTCGCAAATCTATGCAGCAACTGGGGGAAAATGTACTGCACTCGGGCGTTTGGTAAAAACACTCGGTGGTCGTGCATTCACCTCAATTTTAAGTCAATCCTGGCGGACACCAATCGGCGAATTATGGCGAAATTTTCAATCCTTGCGGGGTAGAACGGGATTGCAAACTGATCAGCAAGTCCAGCAGCAAATTCAAATCCTTCATGATGCAGTAGTTAGTACACAACAATATCAAGATCTTCTTGGCCGGATGGATTTCAGCTCGCAAGTTGCCCCACAAGCGGTGCAAAAGATCGTGGAAGAGGAATATCAGCGTTTGCACCCCGGTCTTTCCCCACCGGAATTTGATCAGGTTGTTTTTTCCTCCGTCGTCTCCAAAATCCTCGAATCCCGCAACGCACAACTCCCTTCAGAATCCATAAACCAAATCCAACCAGTTTCTACAAATTGGTTTAAGTCACAGTTTGATATATTACGAAATAGATTGAGTGGGTTGTTTAGAAGAGAACAAAGTATTCTTCCTCCGGTACTAACGAAAAATGCTGATGGTGTGTGGACATATAGCGAGGATCAATTGAAAACTCTTCAGTCTCCCATAAGTGATTGGCTGACAGAGCATGATTCACTGGTTGAGAGCATGGCATCAGGGAAACGATCCACTTCGTTTATAAAAGATTATCAAACACAGACAAAACTAGCTGTAGCAATTGTAAGCGCACATCAAACTAGTCAAACACCATTAACTATTGCATCACCGTTACAAACAATCGCAGGAGTTGCAGCTAAACTCGCCGAAGAAGAATTTATTAAGGGAATTCGTTTGTCAGGAGGGAGAACTTTAGAACAAATAAAAACCGATCATCCGCAACAAATCCTTGACGAATTGTTTACCTCTGATGCACTACTGTTTGATTCCAGTGGGAACAGGGTATCACTTGAAACATATCTTAGGAATCGGTATCAAGAGCTCCTTGCTCGAGGGATGACACTTTCCATAGAGCGATTGTCCCCACAAATGGTATTAGAGCGATTGCTTGCTAACCTTGATTGGACACCGGAACGCAAACAGCAAGATCCGACCGAATATCAAAAAGAATATAGGCGCATGCAGGAGAAAATCAATTTAACTGATGACATTGTTCAGGGATTGACGTCATTGCAGGTGCTTATACCGACACTTACTATCCGCACACCAGATGGTCGAAATTACACGATTCCTTTAGTAAACAATCCAACTAAATTATCCGGAGCGTATGGAATGTTTAGTTATTTTCCTACGCAAGATAATTTACTCCGAGCCGGATGGGTAAATTATGGTGCAATGGGTTTTCTAAACGTAGAAAACGGAGAAACAGATATTCTTGCTGCGTTAGTCACCACGGTGCACGAATTAGATCATGCGGTCTATCAATCAATATCTGCCTCTCATAGTATTGCGCTCAGTACAGAAAGAAGTGATACAGAGAAACAAGTAAGGGAAACGGAATATAGAGCACGTACAATTATGGAATCCCGCGTAGATACAGTATTTTCCAGCCAGTTAGCTGATTACGACAAGCAATTATCAACGATACGAAGAAAACTTTCCGGTCAACAAGATTTATTACTTGGATATGAGTATGACCGTATAGAAGAAATAAGAAAACGCGTGTTGACGGAAATGGTGATGGCGGCATTTGGACAAACATCAGCTCAATATACTTCTTATGTGCAGATGCAAGCACGTCTCGATGACATAAGCGATCAAATTATTCAAATACAAGTGTATACTGATAAATTCGGAATAATTGTATCTGAAGGGCTTGCAGTGAATGCTGAAGAGGCGATGTATAAAGCACAAGGACAGTTTTTACGATCAGATCGATATACAACATACGAATGGTATGATTTAATGAACTATTTAAGTATTCATACGGGGACTATGCGGGATGCAAATCCCAAATTAACTGAGTATGGTCTTGGTGCTTCACTTATTACTTTGCCTAGCGATGACCCCTTCCGCGCAAGCGCTACTATTTACATTGATAATGTTATTCCGAAATACTTTTTAGCCCATCCGGAGGCCATGTTAGCAGCGGCCCAGTACTATGTCGGACGGGCGATAGATGTTGATACACTTCTGCATCTTGGGTTAAGTGATGAGGAGCGGACACAAAAAAATAAAAATCTCGTCAAACAAGTGCTACAGAATCAATACGTATTTGGTTCCATGTTATTACCAGCTGTCAATCAAATGGATGCGACATATACAGAATATGCCCGCGCAACGGAAGATGAGAAAAAACGGATCCTTACCGGACTTGAAGATGATATTCAAAGAGTTTACGGACAATCAAAGCTTGATGCCATTAGAACTGCAAGTGTTTCTGATGCCGACTATTTCCAAAATATTTTGTCATACCGGTTTACATCGATGGAGGTAACAAATATCGCAGATAATATCCTGCGCCTGTCGTATGATTTTGCAGCTGCTTATGGTGGGTTATCTGACTATATTCGATCAGGAGGAGTAGAGCAAAAACAAGAAGTAGTACCACAAACAACAACGGACATCTCTCAATTTCCTGCAATTGTGAATGAGATTTGGAATGCGCAAAGCGGTCAGGATATTACAAAGCCGGAAAATATCGATGCATTTGTTGAACTGGTCAAACAATCAGAGAAATACAAAGCCCTCATGGCGGGCCGCAGCCCGACAGAGGAAGTACAAGCACAGATTGATACCGCGATACAGGCGGAGACAGAGAAGCTTCAAAGTCCTCAAACCATATCCTCGAATGCTCAAACCTCCGATTTTGTAAATGAATCAATAGTCAAAACAAGTTTTGTTTATCGAGTCATTCATTCTCTTAATCAAAGAGTAAAAGACGCTTACTTTCCTTCAAATTCAGCACTGAAGAAGCTAATTCGCACCATATTTTACAAAAATTGTATTGGGATTCGACTGATACCGCTGGTGTTTGCGCAGTCCAATTCTGGAGGATCCTGTTCTACCCCCAAAATTATTGACGATCTTACTAAAGCTCCCGTTCAAAAGGCACTAGAATTGCTGGAGTGGATACTTCAACCAAAATCCGCCGGCCGGAAGCTGTCATTATTTGAGGAACAAATTTATTCAAAAGTGCGTACGTCACTTGCAGCAAAACTAATAGTATACAACGATATACCAGCTACTGAAACGCGTACGCAGGAAATAATTAGCCAACTCGGTGATTTAAGCGATACTCAAAAAAATCTCGTGCGCGATATTGTGCAGAGCGAAGTTGTAGCCGGACAGCGAATATCGCTGGTTCGGCTGATTGCGGCAATGCAGGGCACAGAAGGAACGGCGATAGCCAATGCTTTGCAAAAAGGAAAAGAGGCAACCCAGAAAATATTAAATAACGCATCACCGGATGCCATAATCCGCAGTAGGCAGATATTAATTAATCTGTCTCAATACCAATTTGAAAATAAAGACAGCAGGCCCATTATCGAATTATTGCTTAATGCAATCGACACAGAAGATCGTTACAGTTTTAGCACCGGGCAAAACATCGATAAACGAGTTACTCTGGAAATCAACGACGGCCGGGCGGTGGTAAGCGATATCGGTGAGGGAATGATGCTCGAATTTTTGGCTACACTGCTTAACGCAGGAGAGACAGGCAATTTAGGCCAAAGCGGCACGATAGGCAAATTCGGTGCGGGGTTTAAGGCTATTTTTGGCTATCTTCAAGGCATAAATGACAGGATTATTTTTCGGACGGTAAACGAAAGCGGGCAGGCAAACCGTTGGGAATTCGGCATGAATGCGGATGGCAGCTTATGGTTTGTCCATTCAACGTTAAGCGAGATTGACAAAGCACGGATCAAGCGTGGGTCAGAAGTTGAAGTTTTATCGGATGCAATCGTAAAAACTACCGTTATTACTGATACAGAGCATTTTTTAAGAGCGGTAGAGGGTGCGGCAATAGAGATAGTGGAAAAAGGGAAAAAGTATCGCATCAATGATCGTCAGAATGTCAAGCTCATCGGCATTGTCGCCACGAAAAACCTTGAGAAAGACGCACCGCAAAGCGCCCAGCCTGCTGTCAAATTCCGGATTGATCAGTCTGCCGGAAAAACAAAGAAAGATGAGAATACGGAAGTGAAGATTTTCGTAAAAGGCGTCTATTTCGACAGCTTATACATTCCGACCATTGGGGAACCGAAGATTGTCGAATTTGATTTTGACAAACATTACCTGGATTATTCGAGGGAACGGAAAGGAGTAACTCCGAATATCTACACACTGAACGCTTTGGAGAAACTCATTTCGACAATAGCGGATGAAAGTCCTTCATCTCTACTATCGTATGCGAATATCCTCTACGACATCAGTAACGAATTCTTCCGAAATACATCCCCCTCCGATTCCGGAGAGAGGCCGGAGAATCCGACGAGATATCTGAAGGACTCTGTGCAATCAGCGCTACTTCATACGAAAGCCCCTGTTTTTCCCAATGATCCTCTTATAAAAACTGCTCTGGAAGGGACAAAATTAGAAGCATATTATATCCGTTCGGAATACCTGCCCGATCAGAAAGCATCTATACCTAAACAGATGCGCGATCCGGAGTTACCGCAGATAATCTATGTACCCCTCAATTCCAACACCGGACATCCGTATGTGCAGGTTTCGGACAGCAAACTCCTTCTGGTCAGCGAGTTGCTGCGGCCGGCAATGGAAGTTGTTCAAAAGCGTAGAGTTCTCCTTCCAATCCTTGAGTCGGTTATCGAAGCGGATAACCACAACATTCCGCGTGTCCTTTCGTCGTACATAAGTCATCCCCTTAGAAGTGCATCGACCGGTCAAGTTGGTGAAACGGAAAGTGGGGAAGATATACAAAAGATGCAGAATATAGCAATCGATTTGTTTCAAGAGGCGTTGATAAGGGAAAGAAATACAATTACTGATCCCGAAGAACGCATCCATGCTGATGAAATGATAAGTGAATTATTTCCTAGCTATTCAAGCCTAGACGAATACAAAAAAATCAATCTTTACATCCTCCAGCGGTATTCACCGAGAGAAGTCCTGACATGGGTGCAGAGACGCAATGACACGACATTAAAAAGACCCATTGATCCGACACTACCACCGGATGTCCGCGCCGCTCTTGAGGAAGTAGGCGGAGACGAAAAAGATAAATTTCATGCCACAAGAGAACCTATCGCTCTCTTTCTGGAGTCAGAAGCTTCTGAAGACGTAAAACGCGAAGTGCTCATTTATTATTTATTTCAACATTATAATAATTTTATTAAAAATCTTGACAAGAGAGATCGCATTTTCCGCGACTGGTATTTGTATGCTTCGCAAAAAAACTTACTTACCTTCTATGGATATCTGGATCTTGATGATGTTCAGAAAAGTGTTATTTCTCTGCACAGCCTTGATTCTCTGATTGATATCGATGACCGGTATAAATCTCTTTTTGTATCCGATTCATCCGAGGAAAATGATTGGCCCAATAGACACACTATTTCCGCTATTCGCCTCAATTTAGTGCATATCATGATTGAAAAACGCCATATTCTGCCTTCTGATAATCAGGCAATTCTTGCTGCGTATAACGACGTCGACGCGCTCATTCAAGGATTGATACAGGGAAAATCACCAGCAGACATAGAAGCCCTTTTGAATCAACTACACCAGGAATCTAGGAGAAACTATAAAGAGTTAGTGAGTGACTTTTCGACGCACGGCACGATAGACGTCCGGATTGCTCCGTATTTGTATAAATTGTTCTCTGACGAACCTCTTTTAGGTGTTCGCGAGACGGATTCGGTGGTCACTGATATGCGCCCGCAAGCCTCAATTTCCTTGTCATCAATACTTCAGGCCATGATGAAAGACAAAAGTACCGGAAGCGTTTTGAAATCAATCACATCTGCGTCTGATTTGTCCGGATTTATGCAAAAATTTCTACAAGAAAATACGTCTGTTGAACTCCAATCGCGCGCGCAGGCAGTCATCAAAGAGGCGTACGAACAGACAACGGATCAGTTTGCCTTTTTACGGGAAATAGTCACGAACGCATATGAGGCGTCTCGGCGTACTAAGGGAGCCCGCTCCTCTTCCGAGGTCCAGGTGCATACGTGGCTGGATGAACAAAATAATATGGTCGTTTCTCTCACAGATCAAGGCATCGGGATGGATTTATCCAGCGTCATATCAAAATTATTACTTCCCGGTGTCAGCGATTGGGAGTCGGAGCTTCTGCATTTCGGTCAGGGATTCTTTACCGTTTTTCGCGGTGCCGACGAAGTGCGCATTAGGACAACGAAGAAGAATGCATCGGGAAAATTAATAACTACGTCTTTCCGGATGACTCCTGTGAAGTCAGGAGGCACCTTAAAGGACATTGAGGTTCAGATGATGCAGGAACAGACACCGTCTGCGTCAGTGGGGACGACAATAGAATGGGTCAAGCATGAAAACGATCCGGTGCTTCTTGCATCGGAGCTCCGCACAAAGCTCGGTCATTACGTCGGTTTGTTTGATCCGCAGAAATTAATCATCCGATTTAATGAGAAGCAGATAAACGAGCGGATAGAAAAACTCTCCGAATATCGGAAAGGAGATGAAAGCGTTGCATTTTACTCAGTGTCTGGAGAAATGTCGCTGAATCTGAATAATGTATATCTAAAACCATTGAGCCACGATGAAACACACCCTATTCCCTATATACTCATGAATATCCTTCAGGAAAAAGGAGTCGTCATGAATATCGATAGCGCCGCAGCAACACCTCTGGAAAGCAGGACAGACTTTGTCGGGAGGAGGGAAACTATAAAGAGAATGCAGGATGTCATTGCGCATGCAGGCGTAGTAGCAGCGGCAAAATTATTCATGCGCGGTGATGTCGAATTACCGAACTTACCAAACGATTACATTTCAAATGCACAGAAATACCTTTTCACAACCCCTCCGGAGATTCACAGAGATGCGCAAGCAATCGGACGTGGAGAAACAATAAATTCCTGGAAGAAATACAGCAAAGAGGATGACAAAGGTGAAAATAATCTGTATTTACTGCTCCTTAACCTACCTGCGTATGAAATTGCGGGCGAACGGTATTCGTTCTTTTTAGCAATCACCCGTGCTTTTTCCGATGAGGAGTTCCGAAATATTCTTCCCGAGGCTTTACGTCAGAAAGTAGAAGAAGTCACTGCGAACGCTCAAATCACCGAGCTTCAATTCTCGAAAGCCGTTGCCGAGCAGAAGCCATTCCGTGTAACAGACGGGATGAAGGATGCTGATGCGCTTCTTGCATGGGAGTCCATGACCCGTGCAGTCCTAGATGCTGTTAATAGAAGATCATATTCTTTTCATGGCCGCGATATTCAATTTACATCAAATCCACACATATCAGGGATTGCTTATACGCATTCCGGTCAATCAGACCTCGTCTGGAATATTCCGGCTATCATTTCGGAATTGCATGCGTTGGATACAATACTGCGCGGACACCGCGTCGGTGATCAATGGGTAGACCGGAGCGGGGGAACGATATACGGCAGCGATATCGCTGCTGTGCTTGTGAGGATATTGGACACCACGACGCACGAAGACGCTCACATTCGGAGAAATGAAGATGAGAACGTTTTGACCCATACGCCGGAATTTTTTACGTATCAGAGAGAGTTATTAAATTTTCTTCTCGAGCCAGACAACACTATCGATCTCTACAGCGTACTCGATGATATACAGCGACAGTACCATCCGCAATCGGATACATTTGTCCTGCCCTTTCAGCTTCTTTCGGAAGGGAACGAAGAAGTGGCAGTAAAAAAGGAAGAAAAAAATCAGGCAACGGATTGGTTCAAATCGAAGGTTCAAACCTATGCCAGAGATTATCTTGCGCATATCGATTTCCAAAAAGCAGTAAGAAATATCATTCCAGGGGGTGGCCACGAACCTTCAGGGAGAGATAAAACGCGGATATTTATTTACCAGCAGTTGCTTACGGGAAAATCTAAAGACGAGATAAAAATCGCAATAGAACAGTCAGATACCTCTATCATTGCTCCGTTCATACACCTTCTGGACAATTCATACAACGAAAGAACATGGCAAATCCTTGATCTTGCATATCCAGATGATGGTCGAGCAGCAGAACTGAAACGATTGATAGATGGTATTTTTGATGCGGTTTATCCGGAGGTCTACTCCATTTATCAAAAGATACATGTAACGGAAGAGGGATTTTTGACCGAGACAATAAATATTTTACAGGGGTTTCAAGATCCTTTGGAACGTATGCGTTACGCCGTCGGTATCAATGAAGGAATGAAGAACATAAAAAGCCAGATACAGCGCGGGGAATACCCGAGTCAGCGGGAGCTAGAGCAGCGTGTTCAAACCAACGGGTTGAGTCATTATGGGCTCATTTATGAAGAACCCAACAAGAGCGCAACACAGCAATCTTTAGAATCTCTCGGAGTTGACTATCCCCGTGATAACGTAAGAGATGGACTCTATGATGCGATTATCGGGTGGGTACTGAATAAGGCAACCGAAGAACGTGTACAGGCTGAAAAGGAAATCGATGAATATTTACGGAGAACGTTACAAAACGGAAATACATTTTCATATGTATATTTGAAGAACAAATATACTTTGATAGATGCATTTAAGAGGGATCCGAAGAAAAACATCGGAGTAATAAAAAACACCATTATGACGATATTAGAAAGACATAACGTCGTACCTTTTTATACTGCCGGATATACAGAAGATACGCGCCTGTATGAATTATATGAACGCATTTTTACGCAACTCTTTGACGAATGGAAAAATCATTCACCCGTGGTAAAACTTTTCAAAGAACCATTGTTTTCTCGCATTTACCAGGGATTACAAATTGACGATAGATTCCTCTTTTATAACAATGATGATTTATTGCTTAATGAGGCTCGCGAAAGCATCATAAAAGGATACATAGGGCCGATTAATATTGTACAGCGAATAAAAATGTTATTGAGAATCCGTCAATACCAAAAAGAAGAGCGAACTCATCAAGGCGGAGAGGAACTCCGTGTCTATGAATTTTCTGTTCCGAAACTGAATCTCATCCAAACCGGCAGGAATTATCTGGCGGAAGCGCGGACATGGCTTCAAAGCCGGTGGCAGTCCTTCAAAAAATCCTCTGTCGAGCCCAAGTGCGTGACCGGAGAGACGCTTTTGCCAATCGTGGCAGAAAATGATGTACTTTACAAACAAATCAAGGATATTCAAGGCGGTGAACAGGTGCTTTCGTTCAATGAAGAGACGGGTAAAATCGAACCTCACACGATTAAAGGGCTTTTTGACATGGGAATACAGCCTGTATTCAAGCTGACGACCGAAAACGGGAAAACAATCAAAACAACGGAAAACCATCCGTACCTCGTCCAACAAAATTTACTTGAAGAACGCAAGATAAAACAAGATTCCAATAATAAAAAGCAGAGAACAAACGAGAGCGATTTTACTGTTAAAACTCATAGTATTTTTTGGCTATTTGCCGAAAATAATCAACAACAAAAAACCTATCAGCAGAAAGGCAAAGATGATCATCGCATTGACATTAATCTCGAGAATATCAATTTTCTTTTTCATGACAACCTTCTTAAAAGAAAAGCCGCTATCAACGATAGCATAGCAAATATCACATCGCCGGTCAATACGAAAGTTTTTTTCCATCCTCTTTCTTTGGAAAAATTAGGAACAATTATCACAGCTCCCAGCCATCCAGCCGATAAATTAACAAATAAATCAGAGAATATTGAAAACCATACACTATCAACTCTCATTAATGACAATGTAACAGACGGCGATTATTTAATCAACGGTAAGTGGGTTAAAGTGATGTATCTCAAGGCCGGTGATGCAATCGCCGTGCAGAACGGAGAAACAATCGCGTGGGAAAAGATCAAATCCATAGAACAATTGCCTGCCGAGCGGGTGTATGACATCGAAGTAGAGGGCACGCATAATTTTGTTGCCAATGGCATCGTAGCGCATAACACGATGGTTCAGCCAGAAGGTGAGCAGCCCGCCCCGCAAACTCTTGGCGCACGCTTGCGAGGATGGTGGCAATCGTTTAGAGTGCGGCGAATCGAAAGAGCAGAGCAGAGAGAAGCGCTAAAATTAGAACAGGACAGGAAGGAATTGGATCGGTTTCAAAAGCTCCATATTCTCGAATATAGACCTACACCCGTTGGTTCGATGATGCCTGAAGTTGTATTGAGCCAAGCAGCAGTTGGTTTATCCCCCGAGGGGCATGCTGCAATCGTGCAAATGGTGGAGCAAGCGGAAAAGACGGTTGATGACCGTTATCTTGAAGAACGGATTGCGGCAATCGCCGCAAGGCAATCAAAGGAAGAAGGAGGCAAGCTTGTCAGCCTGCTTGATTTGCGTGACAGACTGCGGCAATTACGCATGGAATTCGGCAATACACCGGAAAAATTTGAAGCGTATAACGCTCAATTAGAAGATGCAGCGAAAGATTATCAGACGCAATTTGAAGAGCTGGATATCGCATTTCGTCGCGGTCCTGACAGGCAGGGGATTGCGTTTGGACAAAGACTAAAATCGCGCAAGTCAACCGAAAGCCTCAATCAGCTGATAGATCCCTATCTGGAATACCTGGAAAGATCAGGATTAGCTACGGAATTAGCAGAAAAGAGCGGATTGCTTTTTGCAGATTACGAACGGGATTTACCGACAATCAAACTTCTCACTGCGGTAGGCCTGACTTTTGAACAGCTGCGGTTTGAGCAAGACACGCGCCGGCAATTAGAACTGTCAAGACTGCGCGGGATAAAGAATATTGTTGAGAGGTATAAAGCATCCGGGGAAATATATAAAAGGCAACGCGCCGAACTGGCTGCACTTGGCCAAGCATGGCTTGGCAAATATCCTAAGGTTTTGGATGCAGAGGTCTTTGTCGAAGCGTTGGACAATGTAAGAAATCCTGATGTGTTCAGTGAGAATTATACCGATGAGTTATTGACAAGTTATTTCCGGATAGTCCGCCAACCGACAAAAAATTTGTTTATAAAGTTGGAAAACTGGCGTACCGAGCGCCGGGCCCGAACGGAGGCACGGCGGCCGCTGAAAAACTGGCAAAATACGTTACGCCGTGCCGTATTAACAACAATGCTCATTAGTGTCGCTGCTCCGGTAGTCAATGAAGTCAAAGACCTGCGGACCGCGGTGCCGTTCGTTGCAGAAATTATACCGGGAGTATTACAGGCAGTTGACTTCGTTCGTGATCTTTTTGTCAAAGAGCCGGCGGCAGACCAATTGTTAAGCAGTTTGCCCGACAATTCAGATTACCGTCCGATTGACGAGATATTAAGCAGTGCGATTTCCCGCTACGAAGCCGAAACCGGACAGCGACCGGTTTGGCACAAGCATCCGGGATATAAAGAACTGTCTTATTATCAGGAAAATATTCAGGAAAACGAAAAGTGGCAGGAATTTTTATCAAAACCACTCGTTAGGACAGATGGAGGGTGGCAGTTAAATTCAGAAAACGGTGCAGGCATTGAGTGGATGTGGCAGGAAGGAATAGGTTCTCAAAATGGCGTGTACGATACCGTCAGCGCAAGCAGGTACATCATGGGAACTATAAGAGATTTTTGGAATCCCAATATTCCCAGTGGATTAAATCATCATATTTGGTTGTTGGGCTTGAGTATTCAAGGTGATTATCAAATTGATTTTCAAAGAGACGAATTCACCAGAATGTATTTTGCCGATATTGCAGATTTCGTCATGCGAGAATATCAAGAGACAGGCGGACCGGTTTCTTCGGAAGATGTTTTGGTGTATCTATTGAACAAAAACGAAGGGCGGCTGGACTACGCCCTATGGGATTATACTTTATTTTTGAAGTTTATGACCAGAAATTATGATTGGGAAGGACAATTTGTTTGGATGAGTCAGAACTCGAATTTGGTACCCAATGAACTTTGGGTAGCGACATACATTAAAGACGAATTTACGCGGTATGGGCCGTCATACACTACAATTACCAACCGTGCCCCACGAACTTACTGGAATTGTGACAGTTGCAACAAAGATTATGATCCGGTGAATAAAATAGGTTTGGCATATCATGTCGTTAATGAACTAGCGCTACTCAATACGTTGCCTTCGGAAGTCGTAACATCAGCCACACTTGGTCTTGAAATCGGCAGCGTATACGAGCATGGGCAGGCAAAAGTCGCAAGCGAGGCAGAAGCAGTCAGCCGGCTGGATACCGCGGAACAGATATTGGGATCCTATGCTCATAGCGGAGAATCAACAACATTAAACCAGAATATTATTCAGACAGAGATAATATCAAATGATTATGATGCCCAGAATTTATTATTATTAGTTCCGGTAGATCAATGGCAGAGTGTTATAACCGGTCAAAGAGCATACCCGGTTTCCGGCGATTGGGCATTCGGCATCATTACCAAACGACTGGGAGCTATAGGAGTGGTACGACAAGCGGTACTCATACCAAAGAAAGATGCAGGCAATTGGCCGGCAATTCGCGATGCAGGCATCTCCGGCGGTTCAATAACTACGGCAGTGATACGTCCGAAATTTGCAGATCAAGAGGTGATAGGAACATTGGTTGATCAAGTTCATGATACTTATGATGCTCAACAAAGTTACTATGCCATTACGGGATTACTTGATCATTTTCCTCAACTTGGTCCGTTCAGCAAGGATTTTGACCAAACAAATTTTGGCAGGAATACTACTATCATACAGCAGGCATTATCAGCTATCACCACTGACACTTTTCAGGTGACCGGCGTCCGCGTAGTCAATGTAAGAGAACCGGCAACCTTTAATATACCGGAGCAATTGTTCGGTTCGCTGCAGAAATATCTAGCTTCAGATGTCATAAACAGCTTCAGTGTCATGGGAAGCGCAGTATATCAGACAAACATGTTCAACCGGTATTTCCTGACGGCAGATGGACATGCCGTAATGGTATTCGTGTTGGATGAAGCCGGACGTATCCAATTAACAGACAGTGAGCTAAGTGAAGATGAGCGTATGCAGAGTCATCAGGTGTTGGCGGTTGAATTCGCATCAATCAAGAGCTTAGATTTGTTTACCAGTGTGTTGCGACAGATGGTAGATAAGGCAGGCGGGTCAGAAAGCGGTGCGGATCCGGGATTGATAACGGAATATCTGCTAGGCAATATGGGAGTTTCGCAATTTCAACGGTACCTGTATGAAATTTCCGACAGCAATCTGCAGTCGCTTGCCGAGGCGGGGATATTGTTTGATAAGAATACAATAACAGATGCACAAAGCGGGCTAATAGTGCGCGCAGGCATTCGCGTGCCGCTGGGGGTAAACGTCAATATCCTCCGGACTACAAAAATAATTGACATCGGCGCGCGGCCGGGAGAAGAAGTCCAGCAGGGGGTATTATTCACGGACGCTGAGGGCAAACGCTATATAGCTGTTGGCTATACGCCGGAGGAAATAGCGAACATGCAGGAGGCGAAAGTGAAAGATCTGGCAGGCGTGCGCGTGGTCGGCATCCCGCACCCCATGCGTTCCGTGTCCGGTTACCGTGCATACACCATCGAGACCGTAGATTTGCGGCAAAATCTGCAGGATTTGTTTATCCCGTTTTCAGGTGATCCGTCAATTGCCAATCGACAGCTTTGGGACAACGGATGGACTGTAATTGTGGACGCAAACGGCCAAACATGGGTTATCGGAACCATCGGCGCCTATGACTATGCAGACGATTATCCGAATAATGAAGATTACGGCGCATTTCATTTTTCTGACATGTTCGGATTAGATTCAGCCGGTGACAGACAAACCTTAGGCCCGATGACGGTGGTGGCAGTACCGGTGCCGAAAGAGCTTTTTGTCAATGCCGGCAAATTTCAAGACGACCCTGGATTGAGCTCAATGGTTGGCGATATGATACTGAGGACGTATTCTACTTATTCAGCATCGCACGTTTTATTACAACAGGTAATTGCGACCGGTTCACCCGAAGAAATGCCGGGGATTTTACTGCAGTGGATGCAAAAAAATCTTCCCAATGGGATCTGGGACGGAAATAAAGTTTATCATTATTATAAAACATACTGGTATGAAACCATTACTGAAGGAGAGCTGGATTCTTTGCTGTTTAGCAAAATAGGACAAGACCTTGCATGGGGAGCTCCGCTGATTTCAAATAACGGTGTCATATTGCGGTTCATTCCCCTGCTGGACGGGTCCGGCAATATCGCCATGGTCAGCGATACGTCAGAGTTTATTTCCGTCGATCCGGCACAAGCGGTAACAGCATGGCAGGATAAGCTTATGATTATGAGTCGGATAAACAGCGGAGTTGATATTCAAGCAGGCAAGCTGAATCTTTACGGCTCGGTTGAATATTTATCAAAGACGGATCCTGTATTTATTTTTCAAGGCAGTGTACAAAGATATATAATAGCCGATAGCGTATGGAATTATTATCAATACAAAAAATACCAAGTGGCAGACGGGCAAACTGCAATAATCCCGATTGGTTATATCTCTTTGGGCGGGAGATATTATGAAGCGTATGTTATAGTTACCAATCGCGGTGGGCAATATCAGGAATACATTGTCTCCCCGACGTTTAACAGTTGGGCAGACGACTATCAGGTGCGCGGCGAAGAGCTGCTTCATGATATCCGGCCGTTTGAAGATGATACCGGAAAAAATAGCTTAGCCGTGCAAGCGGCAGATTTCCAAGGATATTATCCCCTGTTTTTTCAACGATACGCAAGGACGATAATAGGAGATCCGCGGGCTGGAATTGATCGAAATTCATTGGGGAATACGTATGATTTACTTAGTCAAACCTTTGGATTGGATAAGGAGGGAATTCGAAGTTTAATAACTTCCGGATATGTACGGTTCGGCGACTATGCACTGATTGAGACGGAGAACGAAACCGGCATACATTTTATCATAGTTTCCGATAATAGACTCCTTAATGTGATAGATAAAATCGGGATAAATCAGGATATCGCTCGTCAAATATTTCAGGTTGAGAGCACAGGTCAGCTTACCGATGTAGTGCATGAAAGGATTCGCAGTTACATGGACAGTTCTGTAACTGAATCCGCGCTGCGGTCTGAATTATCAGCCTACGGGATCACCGTACAGGAGAGTGATTTAGTGCTCACAGAAGGAGCGTCATATAGGCGTATTGTGCTGGACCGCGACGCCGCCGGCCGGTATACCGGTGTAGCATATTTCATTTATACATATAGGGATTCCTCGAACCCATCCAAGTTTATATTAGACATCGAGAAGACAAACAGCATATTTATGATAGACGACTGGCTCGATAATCCACCCGAGGAGATAATAGATGGCCCATTAGGCGGAGTAACCACAGGACAATCGCATGTTGCCGTCGGCAAACCGCTGGCGAGCCTCATACCCGTCAGACAATTTGTTGCAGTGAAATATCGGTTGAAACAGATCGATAAGAGTTTGCGCTCGCGAATTCAACTGGCCTTATCTATGGTCACTAAGGCGAAAGCTGAATGGCCGGCATATGCGCGGAATGCCCGAAATAAGCGGTACAGCGCAGAGGCGATAAAAAAACAGAGTGAATATCTGCGCTATGCATATCGCGGATTAGATTATTTGGCCGTGCAGGAACATTATAACCGGTTTTCCACTCAGTTTAATTTGTGGAAGAACCAGTTTCTCAATACTCCATTGCCGGTATTTATCCGCTATTGGTGGAGGACAGCAAATCAGATTGATGCGGTTCTGCAAAACACCGGGTTTGACATAGCGCGCGAAGCGGGGGTTAGTAATTCAGTCTGGAAAGCAAAGGTTATGCGGCTGAAATCCGCGGTGTTTATGCGTCAACTTTGGAGAGGAGGCACTAGTCAAGTGCGCCTTTATGAATCATCTACACGGATGCCGACTGTCGTCATCAAAGGCCCGGATTTGATCAAAGGCGCTTGGACGTGGCTCCAAAGCCAATTGCAGGGGATACGCGGGCAACGTGTTTCAACAGTAACTATTCCTTCCGATTTAGCTACATTTACTATCACGAAGGACGGAATAGATATTCGAGGTTCCGGAAACGTAACGATTGAAGGAACACCGTTTCCGGTACGACTGGAAGGAGCGTTTCCGGTTTTTTCGAAATTATCGGAAGGAAGCTTAGAGACCGGTTATATCACACGGGTAACAGTGAGTGACGAAAATAATAGGCGTATTGCAAATATTGATATTCAATTTACCCCTGGAGTAGTACAGAATGAAAGCATCACTGTCTATGCAGATGTCCAGGTCAATGACTTTTACACAGGAAAGGGGATAGGCACAGCACTCATGGATTATTCGGAGACGTTAGCAGGCCAACTTCTCTCTGAAATGCGTAAGTATCCCAACGTATATCCAGCAGATGTCCGTATGTTTCGGATAATAGTGGAAGGGAGTTCTACTGGATTTTCGTCAAACTATGCAGAGACTCACGGGTATCAGACGCTCGTACGGGGAATGAGGTATATGAAGGAAATACAAGAAGGACAGATGCAGACCTACGAGTTCAGCGTGCCACAGGTTTCACTGCAGAAAGCAAAAAAAGGGTGGTTGGAGCAGGCTGCTGATGTCTTCAAAACTGTCGCAGCAGCACTGCAAAAGCCACAAAAGAGTTTTTTTGATATCTGGAGTCAGGCGCGGGAAGATATTCGTAGGCTTGCGGAGGCTGAAAAACTAAACAGTCGGAGTTTGGAAACAGGCTGGGCAGTGATAGGTAATTTCGGTGACGAACTGGAAAAATACTCCAATTTTTTCCAACCTGTAGCAAGTGACCGTCAAGGAAGGGCAATTATCGATGATTTACAGAAAAAGAAAGAAAGAGGGGACTCTGTAGTGGTTTTGGATTTATTCGCACCAAAAGGACAATTCCTCCCAGATTTATTTGCCGACGATCTTGCGGATGAGGGTGTTGCAGTTGGGCTTTCGCAAGGTGACAGATCAGAAAATCAACAGAACCATGATTTTATTGAAGGTGATTTGTTAGATTTTTTCAGCATGAATTCACCGTGGAGGCAACTCCGTGATTGGCTTGCACATAAGCCAAAGAAAACATTTGACATGATCGTTGCTAAGCCGGTTGGGGGATTTAAGATGATTCCGAATGACGATCATAATGCGTTGTATTTTCTCATGCTTGACCAAGCATGGAGGTTGTTAGACGAGAACGATGGTGTTATATATAGCCAGCTTCCAAATGTCATTGATCAGGAAACAGCGGATTTTCTCGACCTTCTTGGTAACACTCCGGGAGTAACAGTAACGTCTTACTACTATACGCCGCTGCCATTTGCAGGACTGTTGGGTGAGCGATTTGATCTTATTAAGATTGTGAAACACCCAAACGCGCCGGCAACACTGATGGAGTTAAAAGATAAACTGAAGACAAAACAAACCGAAGTTCGTACCTACGAATCCTCCGTTCAAACACCCGGACAACTCGTTACCAATTATTCTTCCCGTCTGGATGTTCCGGTAAGTGACCAAGTATTTTATCTTAATCCTGGACATACGAGCGAATTTATAGAAAAAGCCCCGGAACTTAGGCAATATCTTCAATTCATCTCCATAAAAGATCAAAACATTGCAGAGCAATCCTCTTTAGTAACACTGGCTGATCTGCAAACGTATCTCCAAGCCCATCCGGAAGCAAAACAGGCAGTGTATTATATTGTGCAACAAGAATTACGAAACAATGCGCTTGACACAGAAGTTTTAGTGGACCGACTCATAAAGGCAGGACAAATAGCGAAAGCGCAGGAATTTCTTCATAGTACGTTGCATGAAATTCCCCTTATGCGGTCGGCTTTGGCATTTACTCAAGCACTTTTGAAAGGGGAGACGCAGATACCAAAATCAATGAGCGAAATTTTGAAGTACATAGAAAAATTTACGAGTCCTGCATACGAGCAACAATTGCAGAATAAGCTCCAAGACATCCAAGAAGAACAAGCAAGCAAATTTAATATCAAAAAATGCCTTTCTGATGCGGGTATAGCGCAGAAGGTGTATGCGGCCCCACTTCGTCAAGACTCCGCGGGGCAAGCGGAAAAAGATGAAGAAGAAGGCGGTTCATGTCCGTGGTTCCTGCGGGCGCCGTGGAAGGTGATGGGGAACGTAGTACTTGTGGGTGGGTTAAGCACGTTGCTTTCTGATTCAACCGGCTATGTTTTTGCCACTCTACAAAGATACCTGGCATTTCTTACGCTTTATAAACCTCCGCCAATTCCACCAAGTCAGCAACTCGTGCCTCTTTTTGAACAGAATGGTACTTACTGTAGGTTGGGTGCGTGCAGTGCTGGTTGCGGCGTAAATAAAGAGTGTGGATCGGATGGAGTATGTTGTCAGTTAAAACCAGTGATCAATACCTGTTCTTTGAAAGGTAATGTTCATTATAAGTTTGATAATACAAACTCGAGAATACAAGAAGAAAGTGAAATAGATATATTTCTCCAAGCGGGAATTGCGGAAGAGTCGTATATTGAGGACAATACGTCGATTACGTATTGTAAACAAGGCCAATGTGATCCTGAAAAAGGATGTGTACAAGAAGTCGCGCGTTGTGAAAATATTGGAGATATAGATGTTATTGGAGGAGCTCCATTTCGATGCGATGAGTCGGGGTTTTGGAAGCAAGTAAGGGATTATTCCACTGTTGTATCGCTATTTGTCTGTAGTGCAGATTTAACCTCGATTACCGATGTTCGGACAGGAAATATATTACAGCGCTGTGATGGTAATGCATTTTGTGACATACATCCAACATTTCAAGTGCCCTCTTGTGAATCGATTGCTAGACAGTACCGTTGTAGTGTAAACCAACAGATCATTGACGGGGGATTTCAATGTACAACATTTGGTAAACGATGTGAACCAGGGAAGCAATTTGAATATTCGTATGAATACCCATGTGCTAGAAAGTGCAATGCAGACGGAACAAATTGGGAGATTATGCAGCCAGAAACGTGTGCGCCATCAACTGCGGCTTATATTGATCGAATATGCAAAGGAAATGACGTCTATATTCTTGATTCGTCACAAAAAGGGAAAGCAATAACAAAACACGTGGAAACATGTCGGAATGGGTGCAGTAATGGTTTGTGTTTAGAAAGACGAGGAAGTACGTGTTCAGTAGAGGATAAAATCGTGGGAAGCACTTCGGGTGATTGTCCGTTGCAATGTCAAAACGGAGAGTATAAAGTAGCAACATTTTGTAATCATGTGGACGTCGTACCCTACAATAATGCGAATAGACTTTTTATCTATGAGACATTGGCAAAGCTTCCGGCAAATATGTTTGACGGAGTTCATATCCCAGTGATTATGGATTGGCATTTTGCAGGAAGTTATGTTGATATTTTTAGAACCGCTGGGTTCAGTCCCGGCCATTATCAAGGTACGGATCAAGCAGAATTCCCTCATATTTGGATGATAACGCCATTTCAAGAAGCTAGCGAAAATACTCTTGTACATGAATATATTCATGCGTGGATTGATGCGAAGCTGTCTTCACAGTTGGTATTTTTGGAACAACCGAATTTAGTAAATATACCAGAAAATCTAAGGAAGTTATATTACCCATCTTCTTACATGAATGACATCATCGGTTGTGTATTCGATGGGAGTAAATTTTCATATACATCACCACCGGTTACTGATTATGCTTCAACACCAGAACGAATGGGCTGCAATGAAGACTTTGCAGATTCAGCAGCGTGGTACGTGACCCATCCGTGCGCACTAAAAAAATTATCGCCCGAGCGCTACGAGTATTTCCGAGACACGATATTTGATGGAGTAGAGTATACTCCCAAAGAAGGGTGTGGGGGGAATTAGCCAATAAGCGGGAGCAGCTTGTTTTTTAGATCAGGAAGTTCATTTTTTACAACATCCCATACAAGCGCATAATCTACGTCAAAATAGTGATGGATGAGCTTGTCCCGTAAGCCTACAAATGATTTCCAGTCGATTTCTACGTGAGACAATTTGTATTCGTCTGGGATATTTTTAACAGCTTCGCCAATAATCTCGAGGCTCCGTGTAAATGCCCGTTGGAGTACTTCATCATGCATAAATTGATCTTCCGAAAGCGTAGCTGTTTTTTCTGTGAGAAAAGTTATTTCATCCTGAATATGCCGGATATATTCAGTTGCTGATTTGGACATACGTAATATCCTTTTCAATATATGGTTTAATATAGGGACTTAGTGCTTGAGGCGTCACGGCGTCAACTGGCCGTTTGAGCAGACTTTCAAGAAATACAGTGCTTGCAATAAATTTTTTATATGTTTTTTTTGTCGGGTCAAAGTCTAAAAGAAGGTCGATGTCGCTTGATGATGCACTTTCTTCCCGAGCGCAAGATCCAAAAACGCCGATTCTTCGAAGGCCAAAAGTTTGAAGTACCTGTTTTTGGGAATTAAGCAATTGTATGATTGCAAGTAGAGTCATATAAAAATAGTATAACACATTTTTCTATAGAGTTTCCGCGACGAGATTATTGAGGGAGTGGAGTACCTGCCGGAGGGTGGGTGCGGAAATTAGTTGTTAGTTGTAGGTTGTAGGTTGTAGGCGGTTAGGAGAAGTAAAAAACCTAATTTAGG
>JAHJMO010000029.1 GCA_018821245.1 Patescibacteria group bacterium | reverse complement strand
GCGCGGGAGTAGATAGTGGTAGAGTCAATGATACCGTTTAGAGCATAGGTTGTATCAGTACCAAATCGCCCTATCATTCTATTAGCAAATGAGTACATTAATGTTCCTGTGACTGCTTGTTCTCCTACATATTTTCCATCAATATAGCTTTTCTTAGTGGAGCCATCAAAGGTGAAGCCTACGTAGTGCCAATTGCCGTCGTTTAATCCAGATCCGTGATTAGATACGAATCGTGATGTTGTATAAACGCCAGTTCTTATCTCTCCAGTTGTGGGGACGCTGATTTCTAGTTCTTGTGGTCCGAATATGATATGGTAACTGCCTTTTGGTGATCCAGTAGATTTGAACCAGGCAAAAGCGGAGACTTGGGTGGTATAGCCAAGATCATTGGGTAGGCTGATGTAGTCATCGCTGTTGTCGAACATTACAGCTCCCGTGCCCCAGCGTTTGTTATTGGCGGTCCAACCGGAATTAACGGAGGTGTCCTGACCAGTTGTTGTCATATTGGTTAACGTACCATTTTTGCTATTTCCCGATGAATCTGAGGCAGTGATACCGCTGGTTTCGTTGAATTTCCACTGGGCGACTAAGCCAGTGCTGCTTGCTACCGTTTCTCCGTCTCCGGTATTGACCCCCAGTTCGGTCCAGGTGAGGGGATTCCAAGTAGAAACATTGGCCATGTCTATGACGTCGGAGGTGTAGACGGAGTAGGGCCGGCGGGAGGCATCAAGTTTGATTTCCTCCGCCGTCCGGGCGGTGTTGGAGATTCGTACTTCGTCGATAACTCCATTACCAAAGCTATTCTGATGCCCAAATCCAATTCTCCCATTTGTATCCAAAGCTGCGTTTGGAACAGTGATTGCTCCTGTAGAACATACGAGAGAACCATTTACATATAACCACATTCCGGAAGAATTATATGCAGCAGCTACATGTGTCCATTGTCCAGCATTAAAGTAATTTGTTGCCATAGGAGCACAATCTTGGATACCAGCACTCGGATTAACAACCCTAAAATATAAATTATTCGATGACCATTTAAAAAGACTCACCCAGTTGGCTTGATTTACATTTGTATTATTATTATTTTGCCAAAGTCCATGGGCAACTCCATCGTTCCAATTCCAATTTGGTTTAACCCACATCTCGATAGTAGCTGCTGCTGGAGTTATACCGGTAGTAGGATGAGTAATGTAATCGTTAGTGACGAAACTCCTCGCCTTGCCGAGTTTGCCGGCGACGACAGTGGTGCCGGTGGCGGTGCCGGTGTTGCCGTTGCCGGAGGAATCGAGAGCATTTCCCGAGGCTTCGTTCATGTGCCACAGGCCGACGGTGTTGATGTCAGCCGGAAGTTCCTGGTAATAAGTTTCAATTGAAGGGGAAGCGCCGGAGCCTGTATCCGTGACGCGGTTTAATTGCCCGGGGGAAAATTCGGCAGTGGTGTCGTGGACAATGGTCGGGTCGATGGCGACCGGGTAGACTCTCTTGGGATCAAGAAGCCAGTCCTGGTCAACAACGACCGTTACCTGATATTCCGCATCCGTTCCTGTTCTTTTGATCTTATACGCCACATTGTCTGTGCGCTCTCCCTTTTTGTCATACGCATAGGGCTTGGCCAGATGAAAGACATACGCGCCTGTTGTTGTGTTGTAGAAAAACGGGCTAAACACTCCGTTGAAGTCTTTTTTCGGGATTGCTCCCTGACTGTTCAAATCAAACGTAAATGCGTTGTCCTCCTGCGGAGCCTTGACGACGATTTCTTCTTTGACTCCGTTGGAAAGGGGTTCATACGTCAAGTCCACCTGATTTCTGACGTTGGCAAACACCAGCTTGTTGCCTTCTTTGGTAGGCTTTTCCATGTTTGGGTTTATGTTGGTCATGGCGAAGGCTACTTTCGTTGCCTGACCGAAGCTGACTTCTACCTTGGGGCTGTTGGTGCTTTTTTCTCCGATATACACGCCGAATGATTCAGCGGTTTTGGGGGAAGCGGCATAGAGATACCGGGAAGCGGATGGCTCGGCCTGGAGGCGGGGAGCTCTGGGGGCTTGAACATACTTCTTCACATACGGGTAGGAAAACCAGGAAAGAGCGGCAACGGCAAACGGCAGTAAAACCAAAAGAATGAGCTTTGGCTTAAGCAGATACCAGAGATATTTGATACAGTACTTTATTTTAGTATATAGTTTGGTAGTGATTATTTGTAATTTTTTCTTCATATACGCGTCTTTATCTCAACCGCGGGCCGTCGTTATATTCTCCGGTCGCGCTTATTAGGTTAAACCGGAAATAATAATTGTAGTTATAGGTATCGGTTATCTTCCAGGACCCCTGCCATGTGCCGTCGGTTGCCGTGCCTTCGATGAGCTTGAGGACATGTTTGAGCTCATTGTTGTCTGTCTGGATATACACCGAAGTCTCTGTTACCGGACTGTCGTTTTTCACTTTTATCGTCACGGTCTGCGTTTCGTCCGGAGTCGGCGTTTGAGGATCGAGGGTGATCTGACTAATTTTGGGTCCGACCACCTTGTCCCCATTACTGACGTTATAGACCTGCTTGCCTCCGGGGATATCTTTGATGGGGCTGGGAGTGGGGGTAGGAGTAGGGGGAGCAGCGGGAGCAGGAGGAGCTTTGTCAAACCATCCTCCCCATGTCTTCGTTCCGTAGGAAAATACCCAGACATTGAGGGCTATATATATAATAAGGAAGATAGAGAGGGGGACAAAGACCTTGGGCTGTTTGAGTTTTGCCAGCCATTTAAGTATTGCTGTCTTTTTCTGCAGCTTGTGGTTTTGGGTCGATTGACTTTCTGCCGGTCCGTCAACATGGAGAGCAGGGTCGGGCATAGGTATAGGCGAGGCGTGTTTAGCAAAACACTCCTTATTACTGTAGTATCACGTTTGTTTTCCCGGTGTCAAGGGTTAGTTGACAAAACAGAGCGGTAGTTTATCCGCATAGATTGTGCAGGTATTACCGAGCCTTTGTGTTTTGGAAGATACGGACCGCGGGGTGATCGAAGACTTGGATACTTTCTTCGGCGGCGTCATCGTTGATCGTGATGCTGAAGAGCTGTGGGTAAGAGGTGAAGGTGGCAACTTCTTTATACTCTGACTCTCCGTTTAATAGTTTTCTATATAATTCACTGGTGAACGGATAGCGGTCGGTCAGTTTTGGCATCGTTCCCCAGATTCTTCGCGTTGATAAGATGACATAGTCTCCTCGTTCCAGTTGTTTAATGATGGTTTTCTTTTTTTCTTCCGTATCGGCATCGTACACATTGAGGAGTTCTCTCTTGTACGCAATAACGGGGTCGCCGGGAAGAAAGACCGGCAGTCCATCGTTCCAGTGCTCGGTGTAGATAAGACTTCCCGCGGGAATGTTGGTATATATCCATTCGGAGGCCGCGATTCTCGTCTGGGGACGCAGATAAATGGTCCAGTTGGCAAGGCCCCACAAGGTAGCAACGCAAGCAGTACAAGCAACGCAAGCAAGACCAGTAAGACGAAATTTTTTATATATGGTTATCAGCAACCAGGAAGCGGCAATCGTGAGAAAGGGGAGAAGCGGCACGTTGTAGCGGGCAAATTTCGCAAACCAACTGCCGGTCCAGAGAAAGTAGATGATCGGAAATACAAGGAAAACGATGAGAGCGGCATGACGAGGAGATCGTCCTGCCCTGAGAAGCAGAACGAGCAATCCAAACATTCCAAGAATAGCTACAGGTCCTGCCTGCCAGAGCATGGTTTTGAGTTGGTAAAAGTAAGGTACAGTGCCCAGAAACTGGAGTGTATACGGGACAGAGAAGCGTCCCAAGGCGACTCCGCTTTCATATTTCATCGATTCGGTAAAATGCTGCCAGTCGAGGATGGTGAATGGTGAGAGAAGCATGAACACTATGCCGCCTGCGATAACCATCTTCGTATAGCAGGCGATCACCCTTCGTAATGATTTGAAAAAAAACCGCACGTGCGGGGAAATTTCAAAATTTGAAAACTGGAAAATGGGACGGAAAACAGGATGAAGGGCGGCAGTGAAGGGGATGACCGTAAAAAGCGCCCCTGTAGTTTTGGCGGCGGTTGCCAGTCCCAGGAGGATTCCGAGCCGGAACGGACTGCCACGTTGTGAGGACAGTTGAGGTGACGCAAGGTAGCGCGACTCAAGGAGAATAAGAAGAAGAAAAAAAACAAGAGATGTTTCTGTCGTGGCAAAGTGTGCTTCGCGGATGGCCCACGGAGAAAACGCAAGAAGAAATGCAGACAATAACCCCACAGAAGAAGAGAAGAATGCCGTGCCGACCTGATAGATAAGAAGGATAGATAAAGACGAAAGCGTTGCCGAAACGAATCTTCCAATGACGGCGATATGTCCCCAGTCGGATAACCATGCAGGGTTATGCGCAATGGCCGCCACGATTTCTCCAAGCGCGCGGTAGAGGTAGATGGGGAGCCCGCCGTAGGCAAAAAACTTGGGATTCATTTGACTAAAGAAACGGATGCGCGTTACTGCCCAGGCGATGTTTCGCTCGTCGGGGTGAAACGCATGAAACGAGTCCCAGTTGAGCTCGTAATATCTCAAGAAAGCTCCAAGAAAAATAATAAGAATAAGGAGTTTCTTCATTATTCGAGAATTTTTTTCGCTGCTTTTTGACCTAATTCTATTGCATAATTTATCCCGCGATCCCAGGGGACGATGCTGTCCATATTGGAAAGGTAGACATTGGGAATCGTTGTCGCCAGCTTGGGCGCGCTGGAAGAATAGTGGAGCTCGTGGACGGGTTGGGCGTTCCAACCAATGAATGATGAATGATGAATGATGAATGATGAATGGAAATTCGGATTTACTTTCTTAATAAAAGGCAAAAATAATGTATAGAGTTGTTTAGCGTTCATTTTGAGATAGGGGTGATTGTCGGGCAGGTAGTTGCCGAAGTAGGTGAGGTGGCGGCCGCCGTAATACTTTTTGTCCATGAAGTTGGTGTGGGCGACGACAGCCAGGAACGGGAACGAACGGTCGAGGATATTGAGCCAGTAAACATTCTTTAGGATCGGTTCTTTCGTTTCAAGAATAAGAGTCTGGGCATGGAGATGGGGGATATTCAATGCTAAATGGCCAATGATAAATGCTAAATCTGGAATGAGGTTGGCGGCGATGGTGGTGGGGACGGTGAGAAGGACACGGTCAAACAGGTGCTGTTTTTTTCCGTGGGCGAACGTCAGGTGAAATTGGTCTAATTTGACTAATTTGTCTAATTTGACTAATTGGATGCCGGTGTTGATGGTGCCGCCACGCTCTTTAATCCCCTTTGCCAGCGCGTCTATCAGCGTTTGGAATCCGCCTTCGATATAGAGCAACTTTGGTGTTCGTTTCTTGATGCGCGCCCAGAACCAGGCCGCTGAAACACTATGCGCGTACCCGCCGAATTTGCCGTAAAGGAGCGGTTCCCATACCGTTTGCCAACTCGCGGAGCCGGCAACGCACCGGATAAGATTTTTTGCAGTCAGGTGTTCCAATAATTTCCAGACAGGAATACCACAGATATTGTGGGGGTAAGTTTTGCAGAGAACGGCCAAGGCGCCGGTGCGCAGTCGGTCAAAAAAAGGCAAAGGAGTAAATTGTAAAAGGTTCAGAGGAGAATCAAAAGGAAAAATTTGTGATTGAAGATTGTGCGCTACCGGAAGGTGAACCAGGTTAGCTGTAATCGGGCGTTTAATAATTAATTTGTCTAATAAGTCTAATTGGTCTAATAAGTCAAATGCGATATTATCGTTGGCAAAAAGATGGTGGTAGGTTTTTTCAAGCGGCCAGTTCCAGTCGGGCTGCCTGAATCCGGATGCCAGGCCTCCGAGGGCCGGTTCTTTTTCAAACACAGTGACATTGTGGCCAATTTTAGAAAGCGAGTAGGCGGCAGTGAGGCCTGTGATGCCCCCGCCGATGACGGCAATATTCATGAGGAAATTGTAGCACATGCAAGAAGGGCGGAGGTATGATTATTTTTCGATCGCCTCGACGAAACTCATGATGAAGGTGGCCATCTGTTCGCGGTTGGTGATAAGGTACGGTCCAAATTCTGTGGCTGATATGCCGGCGGTGACTTTGAGTCCGTAGATTCTGGCAATGGGTTTTTGGGCCCACTTGATGTCATCATTCCAAATATCGGTGAAAGGGGTGGGCACTTCCGGCGCAAAATCGCCTTTGACGGTTTTGTAAAGATTGGAAAGGAATGTGGCCATCTGTGCGCGGTTGACTTTCATTTCCGGTGAATAGGTAGTCTCTGAAGTGCCGGCAGTGACCTTGAGCCCGTAGATTTTTTTGATAGCGGTTTGGACTTCTTCCGTAAGACTGCCTATATCGGTAAAGGGTGTATCGACAACCGGAGCTGTTTGTTTAGTGATAAATTCGTATGCGCGGCTTAAGAAAAGAGCCATATCTGCCCGGGTAATTTCATTGACTGGTGCAAAGGTTTCGCTGGAGACAGGCGGCATGATGTTGGTGGGAAGAATTTTTTGGATGTGCTTCCATGACCATTGCGTCTTTTCAAGATCCAATAATGGATAAATATTCGGGTGCCAATAGATGTTTTTGTAGATAATCTGTACACTATTATCAGCAGATGCGACTATAACAGGGTCATTTGAATTGAATATATACGGATAACCGGCTTTGGCCGTCCAGTCTGCAGAAAGCCTCATTCCTTGTGAACCACGATAAACAGTAATGTGATCTATTATGTTTTTGTATTGATTTTTGTCGAGATGGTAAGCCACAATAAACTGCATTGATTCTCCGGACTCAGTCCAAGCAACCCTCAGTGCTGTAGGAGAGGTAAATATTTGTTGAGAGGTGTTTGTGTCCGGTTTACCAGTGAAATATTTTTCATGAAATCGAATGGCAAATTGATCAAATTTAAGCCATGCATAGAGGTGAAACCAATCAACTGCGCCGAAAATAGGAACTGGAGAAGTGGTCGGAGCGGGCGGCGTTGTTGGCGTAGGCGGAGGAGTAAATATATATGTTTGTTCCTGCGGTATATTGACGATGTCCTGCGCTGTTTTGTTTTGAGCGATTTTGGTGAGAGTCGTATCGTAGGTGATGGTGATGGTCCCAGCCTCGCGGGGCGTCATGGCTATCTGCCCCAGTGTAATAAAAGAAATATTGGCATACGGTTGGGATGGGTTTTGGGTAAGAAAGGCTAATTTCAGTATTTTGCCGCCGTTAGCGCTTTCCAGCGTGTTTTTGGCAAGAATAAGTCCGGAAATGGAAGCCGGTTCGAAAGAAAGATCGGCAGGAAGATTGCCGGAAAAACTTGCGGAAACCTGAAAGCCATCGACAGCTTTATCTACTATATTTGCAGAAAGAGTAAGCGCGACTGGAGTGCCGATTGGAAAATCCTTTGAGGAAGGAGAAAGGACGATGGAGGCCGGTCCCCCGGGAACCGCTGCCTTTCGGCGAAGTTCCTGATTTTTACGGACAGCATAGAGCGTAACAACCAAAGCTATGGAAAGCGCAATGAAGCCAACCGCCGCAAGTAATAGTTTTTTGTAGTATGTTTTTTTCATAAACATTTGCCGGTTGAGCGATCAAAATCAATAACCATAAGAGAGTAATCTGTCAGATCTACAATGCCGTCGCGGTTTATATCCGAACGGGCGTTTTTGGGGTTTGTAGACCAATAGTCAGCCAGAAGTATTTGCACATCGGTTTGGTCTACAATGCCGTCTTTGTTGAGGTCTGTGTTTCTGCACATGGGCATAGTTGTTGGCTGTGGAGATGGGGCAGGAGTTGGGGTTGACGTGGGAGTGATAGTTGGTGTAGGTGTGGCAGTCGGTAGCGGGGCAGGTGTAGGCGAGGATGTTGGGGAAGGAGTCGGTGTAGCAATAGTGAAATATCCGTCAGACTCATCAAATATATTGCCGCCTAAAACGCGGATTTTAAATTGTGTGTCATTCGGATAGTTCAGTTTTGAAACGTTCCAAAGGTAGTAACCGACATTTGGTTTATTCAGGATAATGCTTGAGGCAGAATTTGCGGGATTGACCAGATAAATACTTATGGAGGGAGCGTTATTTGACGTCCACGTAATAAGAGCCTGGGCACCGGCAATAAGAGTTTCACCGCCATTGGGGGTTTGAATTTGTATGGTTCGGATTGGAGTTGGCGTGGGCGTCGGAGTCGAAGTTGGTGTTGGAGTTGGCGTTGGGATAGGTGTCGGACTCGGAGTGGGGGTGGGACCTTGGTATGGAATAAGACGCATATATGTGTTTCGCATTTCCGAGAAGTTAGCAATAGGATGGGTGTTCGGATATGTATAGAATACGCACTCACCAGATGCGTATGGGGTATTTAATACGCTATAAACTGATTTTGGGTTTTCCTGCAAAGAAGAATAAACACCAATCATGGCCCATTGAGTTGAGCAAGTGATATCCGGAGTAGGAATTTTTGTCACATAAATATTTTTTAGAGCTGTATAATTGTAGCTTTCGTCTGTAATAGAGTCCGTCCAGTAATAATTCGTTGGCGCAAAATTTCCGTTTTCCGCATACCGAGGAGTGATGGTTTTATCAAACGGCATGGTCATTGAAAGTATGAAATATCGATCGGTGCTCGTTCGTGAGCCGCTGATATACCCCTCTGGACGAGCAAAGGCCCATTCATATTTTCCATTGACGTAGCGGTATGGCAAGCGGGTATCCGGCTCATCAACAGACATGTTTAATCCATTTATAGGTTTTGGCATAACTGCGATGCAGGTACTGGCGATATAGGCAGCTGAAGCAAAAAAATCTATACAACCATAAGAAAAATCTGCTGACCCTTTGAATACATCATTGGTTTTTGTCAAAGTAAAAGAAACCTCATCTTGTACGGGGGTAAATCCAGAATCTCCGGATTGATGAAAATAGATATGTTTTGCAGTGAGATTAGGATAAGAAGTAACTCGCGGCCCAGAAACAGTGATTGTGGTAACACCATTGCTGTCAACAGACGGAATAATGGCGATGTCCGGTAATTCTCCTGGCCCAAGAATTGGCGGCGTCAGCGTGGGTGTCGGAGTCAGTATTGGAGTAGCTGTTGGGGCGGGAAACATCGTTGGAGAGGGGGCGAGCGTCAATGCTTTGTAAGCATTGATGAGGCCGGAGCCGTACGTATTATCTGGGCCGGAGGCACCTAAATCTGTTGTAGAGGACTTGAGAATTGAGATTATTGCATCCGGTGTAAGATCTGGTTTAGCCTGAAGAAGGAGCGCGGTAACACCGGCAACCTGCGGAGTTGCCATTGAAGTTCCGTTAAGACTTTTATAACTGTCATACGGAATACTGGAAAGAATCGCTATACCTGGAGCAACGAGATCGGGTTTAATTGTGCCATAACAGGTCGGACCACGGCTGGAAAAACTCGCGATAGTGTCTGCGGAGTCGACGGCACCGACACTAATAGCGGTGGATAAATCACCGGGAGATCCGATAGTATTTGCGCTTGGTCCTGAATTACCTGCAGAAAATACAGGAATAATACCTGCATTGCGCCACACATCAATCATTCCGGCGTACCCTGTGCTACAACCGTTTCCGCTCCAAGAATTATTAATAATATCCGGCGCTTTGGCCGCGTCAGGACTTGTTCCGTCGATCTTAGTCGGCGCAAGCATCCATTGGCCGGCAGCCAGTAAATCGGAGGTGTAGCAGATATTACTTGCACAACCTTTCGCCGCAATCCATTTAGCTCCCGGGGCAATTCCGATCATGTGTGTTGTATCCCCGCCGACGATTGACCCCATGGTGTGCGTACCGTGGCCAGTATTGTCCAAAGGAGAATTAGGCGATGTGTCAGAAGGATCATACCAATTATAGTCGTGGTTGACGTTTGCGCCATCAAATCCGCGATATTTTGTTTTCAGAGCCGGATGATCCCATTGAACGCCGGTGTCGATATTAGCAACGACAATTCCTGTTCCGTCTATGCCCAGTTCATTCCAGACGCGGTCAGCGCCAATCTTGGTAATGTTCCATTCCGGAATTCCTTGAGCTTGTACCATCGGTTCGAGCGTGATCTGATAATCCGGGGTTATTTTTACGACACCGGGTGTTTCCTTTAACTTCGCTAAACCTTGTTCATCCAGCTCGACTAAAAGTACATTGTCCACAAAAAATGATTTTTTGACAACGACATGCCTGGCATCAGTAACATCACGGATATTTTTATTAACTTGAGTCTGGATAGCTCCGGTTTTTGTTTTCAGGCTATTTACATACGTTTTGCGTTGGCCTTTTCTCGTTGGAATATCCAGCGCGGTAACCTGATCTTTGACGATAGGTTTTTGCAGATATACAAGTGCGGTTGTTTTGGGTAAAGCACCTTCTACTTGTGTAGAGATTTGTTGGGTGATCTGTTGGTCTACCGCGACTGTAGCCTTTTGTAGAACCACAGGGTTTTCTAGTGTGGTCGTGGTTTTGGGGCTTTGCGCCCTCGAGAAAATGTGTAAGGGGGCGTAAATAACGGCCCAAATCAAGGGGAAGATAAAAATTAGCAATAAGATGGTAGATACAATCCTTTGCTGACGAGTCAGCTTGTTCCAGAAGTTCTTGAGAGACGTGAGTGTGTTTTTCACAAGCAACGGATACAATAATCAATCAATAATACGTTCTTATTCTTAGTTTAACCATAGAATAAGAGACGAAGAGATGTCAATGAGCGGCGGTTGGAAATAAGCTATATTTTTTAGTACAATGACTTATGGTATGGCATTTTTGTGGGATTACGACGAGAAAAAGCTGCGTAAAACCCGGCAGGGGAGGATGGGGAAAATATCGTTCATCAGCCAGAGCAGAAAGAAAAGTAAAATTTCATATTGAAACCGAACCTTTACTCATAGCTGCGGATTTTCTCAAATTTGGATTGATTTGAAGCCACGACAAAACTCTGCTCGAGCGGGAGTTTGGTCTGGCATGTGAAAGTTTTATACTTCACATGCTATAGCAACGTGAGTATAAAAATTGTGTTTATGTGTTTACAAAGATATGATTCTCTACCTGATGGTGATTCTATAACATTGCGATTGGGGTCACCTTGTCCCCTTGAATATAGTACCTAAAATTGTTAGACATGCCTGGGGCGATATGCGTGGGTTTGTTTATGAATTTTTTTAATGACGGCGGGATACGATGATCTTCGGGGTCAAGATTTATTTCGGTAATGCCCGGCCGGAAGGGAGGAGTGGTGACATCCCGAACCACCAAACCATCACTATCTGCCTGTAGACAGTAGATATCGCCTTTACGGAACTCAAGGATATCTCCATGTCTGATAAGGTGGCTGTCTACGATCTGCCTTTGTGCGTCAACCATATCTTCGAGCCAGTGGGTATACGGACATTGGCCAGAGCCGTATTCGATATGCAATGTTACTATGGTATCCGGATCGGTGATATAGGCGATGGCAGTCTGAGATCGGGGCGGAATGATAAAAAAACAGCCGTTGGCAAGTTCAGGCTTCGTAAGGAATTCATACTCCCATATTTGATATTGTCCAGCCTCAAGCGGTGCGGCTTGGGAGGCAAAGCAAATGGGAGCGTCGGAATACCCCAAGTGAATACCCGGATATAACACAACAGTTTCTTTCATATGTTCATGTCTAAGTGTTCATGTCTCAGCGCGTAGTTTACAGCAGAACGCAAGTGTGGTAAACTTGTTGTCCAGTATGGTGAACAAGATGGACATAGTTGAACAGCTGACGGCCTTTGGCTTGGACAGCCGGGAGGCGGAAGTGTATATAACTCTCCTTGGAAAGGGCAATCTGACTCCTACCAGCCTTTCGCGCGAAACAGGCATCAACAGAACGACGCTCTACAGGATTTTGGAAAAATTAGTAAAACTGGGCTTGGTGAAGGAGGCGCTGGATTACAAATCCAGCAGTTTTGCGGCCAACCCGCCGGAGAGTTTGAGCATTCTTTTTTCCCAGAGGGAGATCGAACTTAAAGAAATGCAAAAGAATTTACCGGAAGTACTCCATGATTTAGAAATGTTACCTAAAGAAACACGCGGACCGACTAAAGTATTTTACTATCATGGTGTCAGCGGTCTGCGGCAGATACTTTGGAATACCTTAAATGCAAAAAACGAAGTGGTGGGGTTTGGGTACGGAGACTGGAACAAGGGGATAGGGCGGAAGTTTGCCGAGAAAATCCGGGCAGAATACGTCGAGCGCAAAGTGCGCGGCAAGGAGCTATTAAATGAGGGACTATTAGACCGCGAGTTGAGCTTTACGGATAATAAGGTTTATCTGCAAAAATATTACGAACACCGGATCATTCCCCGCAAAAAATTAGTCATTAACCACGACACGTATATCTATAACGACGTATTCGCTTTTTACCACATCTATCGCGGGGAACTTTTTGGTGTGGAGATCCACAATGCGGAAATCGCCCGGACGCAACGGCAGATTTTTGAGATATTGTGGAAAATGGCGAAGAAAACGTAGGTCGCTTACGGTGCTTAGGTAACTTAAGGAGAAGAAATAGGAGTAAAATAATCCTCGCAATTTGGATTTTCTCGATTATAATTGGTGTATATGGGCAGTGATTTTGGGCTGGTATTGGTGTGGTGGGCGATGCTGTTTCTGGTGGGTGCGGCGGCGTGGCCGTTGACAAAGAGATTGTTTACTTTTTGGTATGACCAGGGATATTTGTTTTCCAAAGCTGTAGGGATGGCGGTGGTAACCTGGATAGTGTATGCGGCCGGGACAATACGGGTGCTGTCGTTTTCACAGACCAGCGTTTGGGTGTCGCTGGTAGTGGTACTGGGGATAGGGATGATACTCCATAAGATCGATAAGACTCATAGGTCTAATAAGACTAATAAGACTAATTGGCGAAGAGAAATAAAAAACATAATTTTTGGGGAGGTGTTTTTTTTCGCGGCTCTGCTTTTGTGGAGCTGGGTGAAGGGGCATGAACCGTCTATCCGGGGACTTGAGAAGTTCATGGATTACGGGTTCATGCAGTCGATCCTCAATTCCAGCTATTTCCCGCCTCCCGACATGTGGTATCCGCCGTATCCGATCAACTACTACTACTTCGGACATTTGGTGACGGCAGTTTTGACTAAATTATCAGGAATGGATTTGGCGGTGACGTTTAATTTGATGCTGGCGACCATCTTTGCGTTATGCCTGACGATGTCGTTTTCCATAGGGAGGCAGCTCTTGCGAATAGGACTAATGCGTCAAATAGGACTTATGGGACAAATAGGCGGGGGATTACTGACCGCTTTCCTGGTGACTCTTGCCGGAAACATGCAGACGATTTATGCATTTACACAAGGATACAGCGGGGATCCGCCGGCTGGCGGAGTAAAGCCATTTTGGAGTCTACTCTGGAAAGCAAGTGAAGTTTGGCAAAAATTTCCGGAAGGGCTAAATCGCTATTGGTATGCCAACGCCACGCGCTTCATACCTCTTACCATCCATGAGTTTCCGGGCTACTCTTTCGTGGTTTCTGATGTCCACGGACACGTGTTGTCTATACCGTTTGTGTTGCTGGCGATTGGATTGCTCATACAGATTTTTTCTCATAAGACATATGAGGCACATAGGTCTTGTACGAACAATATGATATATGTTTTCTACGGTTTTCTCGTGGGGGTGCTTCTGATGACGAATGCGCTGGACGGGCTGATATACCTAGCGTTGTTTGTTGCGGTCATATTGGCGGTCAATATGTCTGATAGGTCTCATTGGACTAATTGGAAAGAGACGGGGAAGAACATTGGATTGGTAGTGTTAACGGCAATTACAACCGGTCTGCCGTTCCTTTCGCACTTTACATCGTTTGTAAACGGGGTGGCGGTGAATTGCCCGCCGGCGTTTCTGGCAAACACATCCGCCAGCTGGCGGATCGGACCAATTATTTTTGAGGGGGTAGAGAAATGCCAACGATCTCCCCTTTGGATGATGTGGTTATTGTGGGGGTTTTTTATATTTTGCGGGGGTGTATTACTAGCATCAAAGCGTCAGAGCGTCAAAGTATCAGGAACAAAGAAAATAGGACTAATAAGGCAAATAGGTCCAATATGGAACAATAATTTTACTCAAATAGAGCGATTGCTGATAATCTTCTTTTTCTTTTCGCTGGCGCTCATAATTTTCCCTGAATTTTTTTATTTTAAAGATATTTATCCGGCGCACTTCAGAAGCAATACGATGTTTAAACTGGGATACCAGGCATTTATTTTATTTTCGATAGTGGCGGGATATACAATCGTTACATTCGCGAATAAGACGCGAATGAAAATCGCCAATAGATCGCGAATACTCTTTTTTATATTACTCCTCCCACAGCTTTTTCTCGTTTCTATATTCCCAATCTTTGCGGTGAGAAGCTATTTTAACGGATTGAAGAATTATGAAAGTATAGACGGATTAGGATGGTTGAGACGGGAATACCCCGAAGATTATTTAGCCATTCAGTGGCTAAATGATCAAATCCGAAATCCGAAATCCGAAATCCGAAATTACAAGCGTTTCACGCTTGTAGAAGCAGATGGCGATTCTTACACTGATTTTGCCCGCTTTAGCGCTTTTACCGGCATACCCACGATTATCGGCTGGCCCGTACATGAGTGGTTGTGGAGGGGGTCTTATGACGTGGTCGGCCCAAGAAGAGAAGAGGTAAGAACTATATATGAGTCATCAGACATAGCGGAGGCAAAGAGGATTTTAGACAAATATAACGTCCGCTATATCGTGGCAGGTACATTGGAGCGGGAGAAATTTAAGATGATTGATGAAGTCAAACTCCAGGAGTTGGGGAGAGAAGTTTTCCGCCACATGGATACGGTGATCTACGAGGTGTCATTACAATACTAACAATCCGCCAGCTGGCGGGACCAATGCTACCATTTTTGCCTTGTTGACAAGAGACGCGGTTCATGATTTAATACGGGAGTAAGATTGTGATTTCCTCGTAGTAACGGCGTTTTCATGAATTCCCTTATTATCTGATCGCGCAAACGTAAAACATGCCCTATATATCACTGACCACGACGCCTGTTGCTATGGTGGCTACGATAACCCGTATTCATCGGGCGGAGTAAACAACATATATGGCTTATAAGGTCAACAAAAAATCAATTCCCAAAAAATCAGACCCGACGGAAGATACTGCTGTACAGCCGGTACCCGAAGCCGGAGTCTTTAGTGTGGATGACCTGGTGGGAAAGTCGGTAGAAGAAAAGGCACCTGAAAAAAAGGCTCCGGAGAAAAAGGTTGAAATTGCCCAGGATGATTATCACCCCGGAAGATATTTTTCTGGATACAACAGGCCGCGGGGGCGGTATCACGCAGGGTTTCGCAGGGACTACGGGGGTTCTTCCGGAGGGTACAGAAACGGAAGCAACGGATTTACTCCTGACGTGAATGTACCGACGGAAACCATGCGCGGGGTTTTGGACGTCATGCCGGAAGGCCATGGATTTCTGCGGCCGAAATACACGCCAAGCGAGCGAGACATTTACATATCCCAATCCCAGATCCGGCGGTTTCTCCTTCGTAACGGAGACATGGTAGAGGGCCAGGCCAGGCCTCCGAAGGAAAACGAACGATATTGGGGGCTTCTCAAGGTTGAGAAAATTAACGAGTATCCGGCAGAGACGATGGAAAGGCGGCCAAAGTTTGAAGATCTGGTACCGGTATATCCCAATAAACACCTAAAGCTGGAAACAGGGGTAGTACCGCTTTCTACAAGGATTATAGATTTGATTGTACCTATTGGCTTCGGTCAGCGTGGGCTCATCGTAAGCCCTCCCAAAGCGGGAAAAACGACGATCCTGAAGGAAATCGCAGCCGGCATTTCGGCTAACTATCCAAGCGTGCACCTTATGGCTGCCCTCATAGGAGAGCGTCCGGAAGAGGTAACGGATATATCCCGAAGCGTAAAAGGAGAGGTGTTCGCAAGTAACTTCGACGAATCACCAACAGAGCAGACGAGAATAGCGGAAGTAGCCCTTGACCGTGCCAGACGGCTGGTTGAGATGGGAAAGGATGTCGTGATTTTATTGGACTCGATAACGCGGCTTGCACGGGCGTACAACTTGAGTGTCAACCCTTCCGGAAGGACGTTGTCCGGAGGATTTGATCCTGCGGCACTTTATCCGGCTAAACGATTTTTGGGAGCAGCCAGATGCGTAGAAAAAGCAACGCAAGCAAGTCCGGCAACGCCAAAAACGCAGGAAAAATCAGAAGAGGAAGAAACGAAAGACGATAAATCCGCTTTATCAGTCACGAGCGGCGGATCTCTCACTGTCATCGGCACGGCTTTGATAGAAACCGGAAGCAGGATGGACGACCTCATATACGAAGAATTTAAAGGCACAGGCAACATGGAGCTGACGCTGTCACGCTCTCTTCAGGAGCGCCGGATTTTTCCGGCAATCGATGTGGGACGCTCGGGGACGCGGCATGATGAACTTTTGCTTGGGGAAGAACGGATGAAGAACGTGACTACTCTCCGCAATATGCTTTCGCTTCTGTCTGACGAAGAGCGCACCATGATGCTTGCGGAACGCCTCGGGAAAACCAAAAACAACGAAGAATTCCTCGACAGCCTCGCACGGGGGTAACCATCTGTGGATTCTATAGGACTTATAGGACTTATTGGACTTATAAGACGCATATGTGGTACTCTTTTTCAGGCATGAAGAAGACTATTGATATACTCCGGGAAGACATAGTGTTATGGAGTTGGGGATGGTACCGCTATATCGAACGCAAACTCAGGCGGTTTGGCGTACGGTTTGAACGAAACAAAGACATATTAGTAGGCGTCCTTATGGCCCGACGCGGCAGCTACCAGCGGCCATTTCTTCATATTTCTTTGACGTTTTTGGTCATTGTGGGAGTGGCGAGCGCGCCCATATTGGCAAACGCCTACCCCGGAGCTATACCCAGTAACTTAAATGATTTTACGCCGCCTTCGGCTGTGGCAATGTCTTTGGACTTTTCTGAATATGGTGTGCAGACGCAGGTATCAGAGAAGCCGCGCGATCAGGTGATTGCTTACGTTGTGCAACAAGGGGACACGTTGGGGCATATCGCAGAAAAATTTGGTGTTTCTGTTGATACAATAAAATGGGCAAACGATATAAAAAGAGACAGTTTGAGTATAGGGCAGGAAATAAAAATTCCTCCGGTAACCGGTATCGTCCTTAAAGTTCGTGAAGGAGAAACAGTATATACTATAGCCAAAAAATATAAAACTGATGCACAAAAGATCGTAAACTTCCCCTTTAATGACTTTGCGGACCTGGATACGTTTGCCCTGAATATTGGCCAAACTCTCATCGTGCCGGATGGAGTGCCCCCTGCGGTGCCACGCATCGTGATCCCGGCGCCTCCGGTGTTTGCAGGCGGCAGCGGACAGCTCTTGTGGCCTGCCGGCGGCATCATAACGCAATACCCCGTGTGGTACCACATGGCCCTTGACATTGCCAATTCGGCAGCGCCGGGTATTGCGGCGGCGGAATCGGGTGTCGTATCATCTGTCCAGTACATGCAGTGGGGATATGGACATCATGCCATGATTGATCACGGAGGCGGGTTGGTAACGCTCTATGCGCACTTGTCTGAGATATATGTCAAGTCCGGAGATAAGGCAGCAAGGGGCCAGATCATCGGTAAGATGGGCTCCACCGGAAGATCTACCGGAGCCCACCTGCATTTTGAGGTGCGCAAAAACGGTGTAATAGTAAATCCGCTTCCGTTTTTGAAGTAAAACAGATTGGACTTATATGTCTCATAAGACTAATATGTGAAAAAACAAGGGCCTATAGGTAAGTGGTATACCGCTATCTTCGCATGATAGAGTCGCCAGTTCGATTCTGGCTAGGTCCACTAACGAAGGAATAAGACGAATAAGACTCATACGTCTCATATGACTAATACGCAGAAAAAACAGGGAGGATATGAAAATCTCCTTGTTTATCAGTTAGCGGTAATTATCTACGACCTTACGGCAGTTTTCTGCAGTAAGTATCTAGCAGATTTGTGTTTTCGGCGGACAGTAGAACAGATGACGCAAGCGGCTCGAAGCGGAAAGCAGAATATCGTGGAAGGGTCACTGGAAAAAAGCATGGAAGGAAATATCAAATTGACCGGAGTTGCCAGAGCTAGTTTCGGAGAATTGTTAGAGGATTATAGAGACTTTCTTCGGGTGAGACATTTTGCAGTTTGGGACAAAGATGACGAGCGAGTGATAACAATCCGGAGAATGAGAGAAAATACAAATAAGACCAATAGGTCTTATGAGTCTTATGAGACCTATATGAGCGAACCGGAAAGATTTGCAAACCTCATGGTGACACTATGTTTTAAAGAGGGGTATCTATTGGACCAGCTTTTGCGGGTACAAGAAGCAAAATTTGTGAAAGAAGGCGGATTTCGGGAAAATCTTTTCCGCAAAAGAAGAGAATACAAAGATAAATTAGACAAATATGTCCAATAAGGCTAATATGTCCTATACGAAAAGTCAAAAACCAAGAGGGCCCGTAGCTCATCTGGTAGAGCGTCGCTATGGCATAGCGAAGGTGGTCGGTTCGAGCCCGATCGGGTCCACTTCGAAGGAATAGGACAAATAGGACAAATAAGACTAATAGGGAAAAACTTAATAGGGGAAAGGTTCAGCGGGATTCTGACTGGACACCGGCTACAGTCGGCGTGGATTCATTG
>JAHJMO010000028.1 GCA_018821245.1 Patescibacteria group bacterium | reverse complement strand
TGAAATCTTTGATCCGAGCGTTAAGAAAGAATTGGGGTATGGTCGTTATCCAAATGTCATAACCGCCCTTCAATTCGAAAGAATATTATCTGCTTCGGGGCCATTCTCCGGACACGTGTTGAGACCTTCTGACAGACAGCCACCTAAAAGAATTGCCTTCCTCCAATGTGTCGGCTCCCGCGATTTTGAAAGGGATTATTGTTCATCGGTATGTTGTATGTACGCAACAAAGGAAGCGTTAATAGCTAAAGAGCATGCCGGCGGGAATTTAGAATGCGACATATTTTTTATGGATGTTCGCGCTCACGGTAAAGGGTTCGATGAATATTATCAAAGAGCTATAAACAATGGCGTGAATTATATAAGATGCCGCGTTCCTGCAGTCGAAGAAATTCCCTATACACAAAATCTTTTAATCAAATATCTGACTGAAGATGATAAAAAAGTTTCCCGTGAATATGATCTGGTTGTTTTATCTGTTGGAATACTGCCCCCGAAATCTGCAACCAACATTGCAGAAAAATTTGGAATCGAGTTGAATGAATTCAATTTTTGTAAGACTTCAATTTTCAACCCAACAGAATCTTCACGCGATGGTATCTACGTGGCTGGTCCTTTCACTGAACCTAAGGATATTCCTGAAACCGTTATGCAGGCATCGGGTGCGGCATCAAGAGTCTTATCCCTTTTATGCGATGTGAGAGGCAGTCTAATTTCTGAAAAAGAATATCCGCCCGAGATAGATGTTGCGGGACAAAAACCAAGAATTGGAGTATTTGTTTGCCATTGCGGAACAAACATTGCAGGAGTAGTAAATGTTCCTGATGTGGTAGAATACGCAAAGAAACTTCCCGATGTGGTATTTGCTGATAATAATCTATACACCTGTTCAAACGATACGCAGGAAATTATAAAAGAAAAGATTAAAGAATACGGTTTAAATAAAGTGGTTGTTGCATCATGCACTCCAAGGACTCATGAACCTCTATTCCGAAATACAATTCGAGAAGCCGGACTTAATCCTTATCTTTTCGAAATGGCTAACATCAGAGATCAATGCTCATGGGTACACATGTTTGAACCGGAAAAAGCAACTGAGAAATCAAAAGATTTGGTGAGAATAGCGGTTGCCAAAGCAAGGTTGTTAGAACCTTTGCAAAAAAGTTCGATCGCGGTAACTAAAGCTGCACTTGTTATCGGCGGCGGACTTTCCGGAATGACTTCTTCGTTAGCGCTTGCAAACCAGGGATTCGATGTTCACTTAGTTGAAAAAGAAAAAGAACTTGGCGGTAATTTAAGACACATAAAATATTTACTAAACGGAGAGAAGCCGCAAGAAGAATTGGAACGCATTGTTCAAGATGTAAAATCCAATGATAAAATCAATTTATATATTGAAGCCGAAATAAAAAGTTTGGAAGGTTCTGTCGGAAATTTCAAAACAAAGATTGCTGCAAATGGAAATGAAAAAGAATTTGAACATGGAGTAGTTATCGTTGCAACCGGCGCAAAAGAATATCAACCAAAAGAGTATTTATATAATCAAGATGAACGGGTAATGACTCATCTTGAATTAGAACAGCGTCTGTCGGAAGGCGGTGGGTGGTTAGCTGCTGATAAAAAACAACCGTCAAAAACATTTGTAATAATTCAATGCGTCGGCTCTCGTGATAAAGAAAGACCCTACTGTTCAAGAATATGTTGTTCCGAATCAATAAAGAATGCGCTGAAGATTAAGCAGCTCTCACCTAAGACAAATGTTTACATACTATATCGTGATATTCGAACATACGGATTTAGAGAAAGCTACTATACAAAAGCACGTCAGCAAGGCGTTATCTTCATACGATATGATGAAGATAAAAAACCGGAAGTTTCCAGAAATGGTCATGGATTGCATGTAGAAGTTTTTGACCAGACTTTGAGAATACCGATTGAGATGTCGGCAGATTTCGTAGTGCTCGCGGCTGGAGTAGTGCCAAGCGAAGGGAATAAATCAATTGGGCAGTTATTAAAAGTGCCGTTAACAAGTGATCAATTTTTTCTCGAAGCTCATATGAAACTCCGCCCCATAGATTTCGCAACAGACGGAGTATTCTTATGCGGCTTAGCACACTCGGCTAAGGCAATAGAAGAAAGTATTATCCAAGCTCAAGCTGCTGCATCAAGAGCGGCTACAATACTTTCAAAAGATTTTATTGAGCTTGAAGCGAATATCTCTCAAGTGATAGATGAAAATTGTGATGGCTGTGCGTTTTGTATCGAACCATGCCCATTTAAAGCAATTACGCTAATTGAATTTATGAAAAACGGATCAATAAAAAAGACAGTTGAAGTAAATGAATCTGCATGCAAAGGTTGCGGCGGCTGTCAAGCCACATGTCCAAAGAAAGGAATAATAGTTAGAGGATTTAAGTTAGAGCAAATTTATGCTCAAGTGAACGCAGTTTTAGGAGTTTAAAAATGCAAAATGATTTTGAACCAAAAATAATTGCTTTCTGCTGTAACTGGTGTTCTTATGCCGGCGCAGATCTGGCGGGTGTATCAAGGTTGCAATATCCAACCAACGTTCGGATCATCAGAGTTATGTGTTCAAATATGGTGCATCCCAATCTTGTAATTGATGCGTTGACTAAAGGTATTGATGGAGTGATAATGTGCGGTTGTCATATTGGGGATTGCCATTATATTGATGGCAATAAGAGCGCAGAAAAGAGAGCTAATGCAATTACTCTAATGCTTGAGGATTTTGGAATAGAAAGTGAACGGTTTCGACTCGAATGGATCTCTGCTTCTGAAGCGCCAAAGTTTGCCCAAGTGATGAAAGATGTAGTTGATACAATTAAAAAACTTGGACCAAGTCCATATAGTCAATGAAATAAATAAATGAGGCGTATCTAAAAAGGTCTATTTTATAATTTTGATGTTTGAATATGGTAAAATTTCAAAACTTATTTTTGACATAAATACCTTTTTAGACTTGTCTAACGAGTTAGGTAATTAGTTAAATAGCAATACAAGGTTGCTTAATTATAATATGGAAAAGCTTACAAAATTAATGTTCGGAGTAATGTTATGAAAACATTAATGTTTTTACCAGCGTTATCGTTGTTTGCTGTTCAATTGACATATGGACAGGTAACGAACATAAACACCCACCTGACCTGTTCAATAGTTTCAGCTAAAATAGATGCACCCCAAACCTGGGGAGGACACACGCTTATTGCTACATCAGGGACTTTTACAGAAAATATAAGTGTCAATGGCTCTAGCAGCGCCACGAGGCATACGATATACGAATCGATAGAGGCTGTCGCGGTGCATGGAAACTACGCTTACGCAGGCGTGGGAAAGCGGCTGGTGGTGCTAAGTGTCGCCAGTTCAAGTGCGCCTGCGCAGGTAACTTCTATAGACGTGCCAGATGGCTCGGTAATGGATGTTGTTGTATCTAACAATAGAGCGTATGTAGCAGCAGGTGGCGCAGGCTTGCGCGTTATGGACATTTCGGAACCGACCAATCCCAAGGAGATTGGCTTCATCAATACCCCAGGTTACGCCGAGGGTGTGGCTGTGGCGGGTCAATATGCCTACATGGCCGACGGTGGCGCGGGCGTGCGGGTAATCGATATCTCTGATCCGACCCATCCCAGAGAAGTAGGCTTCGTTTATGTTTTGGGCTACGCCTTCAATGTAGTGGTTGTCGGTAACTATGCCTTCGTGGCTGCTGCTGGAGCTGGGCTGCGAGTAGTGGACATCTCCGATCTGATCCATCCAGTTGAAGTAGGAGGATGTGATACGCCGGGTTATGCATACGGTTTGACAGTGGTTGGCAATACGGCTTATGTTGCCGATGGTTGGGAAGGTCTCCGTGTGATAGATGTATCTAACCCCAGAAGACCGAGAGAAGTCGGCTTCTACGATACGCCGGGGTGGACTTTTGAGGTAGCGGTAGTGGGAAACCTTGCCTATGTGGCTGACGCCTTTGCTGGCATGAGGGTGATAGATGTCTCTAATCAGGCTCATCCAATTGAGATTGGTGCATACGAACCTCGTGGGGATATTCACGACGTAGCGGTTGTGGGCAGCATGGTTTATGCGGCTGACCGCAGATGTGGTCTGCGGGTAGTTCAGGTATCCATTGCAAGTCGGCCGACCCAAGTGGGGTTCTGTAGAATGGGTGATGCTCTTGAAGCGGATAGATCTGCAGGTGGTTTTGGAAGTATGAAGCCGCGCTTCGAGAGTTTGGCACCGAGACCCGATCTACCCTTGTCAGGGAAGCCTAGTCTACAACCTATGTTACCTAGAAAAAGAGATGTTGAAAAAGTTGACATGCGTCTTGAACCTGTAGGCCAGATAGGAGGGCACACGCAGGCAGTCGCAGTAGAAGGAGATTATGCCTATGTCGGAATAGGCCTGAGAGTGGAGGTGCTGGACATATCGGACTCAACAAATCCTCAACAAGTTGGCTCCACAGGAATGCTCGATGGATTTGTATCAGACATAGCCATTGCCGGCAGCTATGCTTATGTAACAGTTGGTGGTAAAGGTCTATGGATCGTGGATATCTCTGATCCAACCCGTCCGAATGAACTTGGTTTTCTCCGCACACCAGGCTATGCCGAAGGTGTGGCTGTAGCCGGCAACTATGCCTACGTAGCAGCAGGTGGTGCGGGCGTGAGGGTAGTGGACATCTCTGATAAGACCCATCCGAGAGAGATTAGCTTTGTGTACACACTGGGATACGCCTTCGATGTGGAAGTGGTTGGCAATGTCGCATATGTTGCTGGTGCTGGGGCAGGTCTGCGGGTAGTGGATGTCTCTGATCCAAAACACCCGACCGAAGTAGGAGAGTACAACACACCAGGTTATGCCTATGGAGTTGCTGGTTTTGGGAGCACGGTTTATGTTGCAGATGGTTGGCAGGGGTTGCGGGTGATAGATGTCTCTGATCCAACTCAACCTACAGAGATTGGGGCCGTTGAAGCGCCGGTGCAGGCATTAGGCGTGGCTGTATTGGGGACCATTGCCTACGTAACCGATGCATCTGCCGGACTGAGAGTGATAGATGTGTCCGACCCAACTGATCCGACGGAATTAGGGTTGTACATGGTGTCAGGTGGACGTGTCAAGGACGTGGCTGTAGTCGGAAGTATTGCATTCGTGATTGACCGCAATTGGGGTTTGCGAGTGGTGGATGTTTCTGATCCCACAACCATGACCCAGATCGGATTCTATGGCGCAATGGGGTCTGTTGAGGCTGTGGCTGTTCTCGGAGACTATGCTTACGTGGGAGCGGGGTCTTCTCTGCGCGTCGTTGATATCTCTGACCCAGTCCACCCCAAAGAGGTTGGGATATACGACACTCAGGGCGGCTCTCCCACCGACGTGGTTATCAGTGGCACCTACGCCTACGTAAGTACTTCCTATGGGTCTTATAATCTCCATATCGTGGACATCTCCGATCCCACCCATCCGAAAATGACTGGGGGGATTAGAACAGGTACAGGTGGGGCTTATCGTGAGATAGCTGTTGCAGGGCAGATAGTCTATGTCGCCGACGAATGGGGTCTGCGACTTATTAGCGTTAGCGACCCCACGGCTCCGAACCAAATCGGTTTCATCAACCTCTGGGATAAGGGACAACCGACAATTGGCATCGCTGTTTCCGGGACAATTGCCTACTTGGCCGGTTCAACTGGCGGTGTAGCTATAGTAGATGTCTCTGATTCGTTCAATCCTAAACTAGTTGGTAGCTGCTATACGCCAGGCACTACTCAAGGTGTGGCCGTTACCGGCAGCAGAGCTTATACCGCTAATTCTCAGTCGGGGTTGCGGATAGTAGACGTCTCCAATCCAAGTATGCCAACCGAAATGGGGTTCTTCGACACACCCGGTTGTGCCATGAGTGTGACTATCTCCGACATGACAGCTTATGTAAGCGATGGTGGCGGGGGTATACAGATAGTAGATGTCTCCAATCCCTTCACTCCGACACTGATCATGGCCTATGACACGCCAGGATGGGTCACGGATATGACCTTGGCTGGAGATTATGTTTATGTCGCTGATAGGCTTGGTGGCCTGCTCATTCTTAAGAAGACAACAAAGCAGATCACCAGTAAATACGATACTACAGGTACTTGCATCGTAACGAGCACGGCCGATAGTGGAGCTGGAACACTGCGGCATTGCCTGGAGAATGCAAAAGCTGGCGACACCATCACTTTTGACCCGGTCGTTTTTCCGCCGACAAGTGCTACTCCAATCAAACTCAATGCCCCGCTTCCAACCTTGACCCAGGGTCATCTGACTATTGACGCCAGCAATGCCGGTGTAATTTTAGATGGAAGTAATACACCAGAAGGCACTTTTGGGCTCTTGGTGGCTTCGGATAGCAACAAAATTATGGGCTTACAAGTTTTAAACTTCCCTGCAAATGGAATAATGTTGAATGAAAATGCGGATTTCAATACCATCGGTGGTGATAATTCAATTGGCAATGGACCGACCGGTGAAGGAAATGTCATCTCAGCCAATGGTCCTACGGGCGGCCTACACATATACGGATCGGACAATATTGTTCAGGGTAATTTCATCGGCACCGATGCGACGGGCTCTGTGGCCTTAGGTAATGCCTGGGGTGGACTACAACTGGGAGGCCAGAGAAACTTCATCGGGGGGATTGTAGCGGGCCAGAGAAACATTATCAGCGGGAACAATGAAGGTGGCCTAGTGATTGGAGGCACGAACGCGGTAAACAACACGATCGTCGGCAATTTCATCGGCACGGATGCCAGTGGTACGACGGCATTAGGTAACAATCCTGGTATAGGAATCGCGGGTGGGGCTTCGTACAACAGAGTGGGTGGGAACACGCCGGAGGAGCGAAACATCATCAGCGGTAACCGAGATTGTGGAATCGTCTTAATCTTAGGAGGCGTTACTCGTAACATTTTCGTAGGCAACTACATCGGCACAGATGTTACTGGAGAAAAGGCTTTGGGTAACGTCATCGGGGTGATGATTGAGGATGGCCCATTCAACAACGTAATAGGTGGCACAAATCCGAACGAAAAGAACATCATCAGTGGGAACGGAGTCTATGGTGTCGTTCTTTCAGGTGTAGCTTACAATACGGTCATCGGCAATTTCATCGGTACGGATGCAACTGGCACGGCTGCGCTGGCAAATCGCGATAATGGCGTATTGATTTGGAACGCTGACTTTAACAGAATCGGCGGGACGCGAAGTGGGGAGAGGAACATCAGTAGCAGCAATGGTTGCGGGATTAATATCGGTGGTTCTTCACAAAACAACCTGGTCCTTGGTAACTATATAGGAACCGATGTCAATGGTATCCGACCTCTCTTAAACGCATGGTGGATAGGGGTAAGCATCAATGAGGGTACCCGACATAACTTCGTTGGGGGTACTACCGAAGGAGAACGAAATGTCATTAGCGGCTGGGATGTCGGAGTTGAAATTGCCGACGCTGGTATCGAGTACAATTGGATTGCAGGCAACTTCATTGGTACAGATGCTACTGGAACGGTTGCTATAGGTAATACGTATGGCCTTAGAGTTGAAAATGCATCAAACAATTATATAGGTCCGGGAAATTTATTTGCTAATAATGCAAACTATGGTGTTAGAATAAGGGGAAGCATAGCAATCGGTAATACAATAAGTCGCAACTCCATTACTAATAATAATCATGAGGGGATAATTAATCAGAACGGTGGAAATATAGAACTTAGTCCACCGGTAATTTCCAGTATCTCTGATACATGTGTTACGGGAAGTGCCCCTCCTAATTGTACGATAGAAATTTTCTCCGATCCTCAGAACGAGGGGAAAGTTTATGAGGGCGCGACTAGTTCAGATAGTGTAGGAAATTTTGAATTTATTAAACCTGACAAATTAATTGGCCCAAATGTTACTGCAACAGCAACTGATATACATGGCAATACTTCAGAATTTTCAGTTGAAATTCCTACTGGTATTGAAGAAAATAAGTCTATTCCTTTTACGTATGAACTTTATCAAAATTATCCAAATCCATTTAATCTAACTACCACAATAAAATATTCAATCCCGAAAATTCAGTTCGTAACATTAAAGATTTACGACGTACTTGGTCGGGAAATTAAAACACTCATTCATGAAGAAAAATTGCCGGGAAATTATGAAATAAAATTTGATGGAAGCGGATTAGCTAGTAGTATTTATATATATCGCCTAGTTGCAGAGAAAAAAGTTTTATCAAGAAAATTTGTTTTATTAAAATAAGTTATGTCTAATCCCGCTGATTAACATGGGCAGCCCCGCAGAGCGGGGTAAACTGTTTTTCAGTATAGCATTTTTGTTCTGTGCTAACGGTTAGCGGCAACGTAGTTAAGGAGATAATACTTGGCAGAAAATGTAAAAATAATTGATGGCAAAAAGTTTATGTGGGACGGAATAAATTATGAATCCGAATCTGCGGCAAAAGAAAATGTTGATGAATATTCTAAAGACAGATTCGAGACAAAACTCATAGAGGAAGATGGAAAATATTTTGTCTATAGTCGGCGCGCAGCAGCCGAAGTAAAAATTGAAGGTAATCGTTAAATAGAAGAAGTGGTGAGTAGTATACACTTCATTGTTCAATATGTATAGAAGGAGGCTTAATGGCAACTGTAGCTGAAGAATGGCTCAATATCTGCGGAGGATGTGAAATATCCATCCTTGATATAGGAGAACAACTTCTCGATCTACTTCCATCTCTCCAATTTGTCCATATGCCGGTTTTAATGGATCACAAGTACTACGGACAGACTGGTGAAAAAACTGAACTTGAGATTCCTCAAGCCGATGTAGGAATGATCTCCGGTGGAATAAGAAACGAGAAAGAAAGACATGTTGCAGAAGAGATGAGGAAAAAATGTGGAACTCTTATTGCACTTGGTTCATGCGCTTGTTTTGGAGGTATTCCTGCGCTGGCTAATATGTATGATTTGCAAGAATTATATAATAAAGTGTTCCGGGATTCAAAAAGTACCGAATCGAATAATACTCCATCTGTTGATCTTCCTCCACTTACCGACAGGGTTTACGCTCTTGATGAAGTCGTAAAAGTTGATCTCGCTATTCCCGGCTGCCCGATGAATCCGGCTATCATCGTGGAAGCATTGACTGCACTTCTTAGCGGAAAACCTTTTTCACTTCCCGAAAGAAGTGTTTGTGATGATTGTCCAACCAAACGTGAAGAGAAGAGCAGTTTCAATTTGAAAAGACCATTACAAGATGCAGAGTTCACTCCGGGAGAATATAATTCTTTAAGATGTTTTAATGAGCAGGGAATTATTTGTTTAGGACCTGTTACAAAATCGGGATGCGGAAAACCCATGAACGGAGAAGAAAATATTCCTCGCTGCGTTAAGGGATATATGCCCTGCCGCGGTTGTTTCGGTCCGATAAGAAGCGATGCCAACCCAATGGTTGATATGATGGGCGCTCTTTCATCTATAGGACTTGATGCAAAACTTGTTGAGGATCGACGAGCTACTTTCAACCGCTATATAGGCGGACAAAAACGACTTAGACCTTTACCAACAACAGGAAGGAGGTAATCGAGATGGGTAAACAAATAGTAATACAACCGGTTACAAGAATTGAGGGGCATGCCAAAATTGTTATTTAACTTGATGATTCTGGAAATGTTGCTGATACAAAAGTCAAAGTTGTTGAGTTACGTGGATTTGAAAAATTCTGTATCGGCAGACCAGTTGAAGAACTCCCAAGAATAGTTACAAGCATTTGTGGAGTTTGCCCTTGGTCGCATCATCTGGCTTCTGCAAAAGCTACTGATGCTGTCTTTGGTGTTACAATACCTCCTGCAGGAAAAAAACTGCGCGAATTATGTAACAGTATTGCTTATACAGAAGAACACATTTTGCATTTCTACTTTTTATCCGGTCCCGATTTTGTTATGGGACCTGATTCTGACTATTCAGTTCGGAATGTTATTGGCATCGCACAAAGTAATCCGGAGATTGGAAAGAAAGTTGTGCGTAACCGTCACCTTGCCGGGCAGATGCTCAATATTGTTTCAGGCAAATCAATTCATCCTGTAACTGCTGTCCCGGGAGGATTCAGTAAACCTTTAACTCAGAAAGAAAGGGATCAACTTCTTCCTATGGCAGAAGAGGTTCTTGAATTTGCAAAATTCTCCATGGCTTTTGCAAAAGATAGTATCTTCCCAAAATACCTGGATGCAGTTAAAACCCTTGGAGTAATAAATACCGGATTCCTCGGCACCGTTTCAGATGACGGAGCGCTTAATTTGTACGACGGCAAGCTTAGGTTGATGAAACCGGATGGATCTTATGTGGACTTTACATATGATCAGTACACAGATTTCATCTCAGAAAAAATAGAGGATTGGACATATTTGAAATTCCCATACGCAAAAGCTTGGGGCGAGGGTTTTTCTATGGATATCAACGATCCCAAAGGGATTTATCGGGTTAATTCCCTTGCGAGAATAAAT
>JAHJMO010000027.1 GCA_018821245.1 Patescibacteria group bacterium | reverse complement strand
TGCAATTGTTGGTAATTCTTTTGACTTCATAGTATAATTATACTAGTATAGATAATGAGATAAATTTTACTACTATAACTTTACCAAATAAAATGAAATTAGTCCAATTAAAAATGAGGGAAGCCCGCTTTTGGCCCAAAATGAAGTTCGAGCCGATATTTTTTCAGGTTCTTTGGCAGTTTTTCAATCCGAAAGGGTCGCTTCTCCGCCAGAGGCGGACAGGTGCGGCGGGCGGAAGGGGGGCGTGGGGGGAATTCCGCCCGCCCTACAAATTTTGGGCGAAATCTGTTCGAATTTTTTCGAACGCACACCGCCGCACACAATTTCGCCCGCAATGCAGCCACAGTGGTATACTTCGTGTATTCAATTCCTGTTTTTCTATGAAGCAGAAAATACAAAATCATCTGCAATCTGTCACCAAACACCTGTACATAAGTCCGCTTGAGCGGTGTAATTTACACTGCGCGGTGTGTTATACCAGAAAAACTTCTTCCGCGCTTACTCAAAAACAGATTGTTGCGTTTATCGGCGCATACCAAAAACAATATCCACTGGAAACAATTACCTTTTGCGGAGGAGAAGTATTTGTCCTGCCGTATTTTCCCGGCCTCGTCAACCTTCTATGCAAAAGACACTTATTCATCCAAATCATCACAAACGGCACAATAGACAGGCTTGCGGAATTTACCTATCCTAACTTAGTCAATATGCTCGTTTCTATTGACGGACTTAGGGGTTATCATGATGCCAATCGCGGCAGAGGCAATTTCAAGAAAAGCATGGCTCTTTTGGTAAAAGCGCAAAAATCGGGCTTTCATGTTGGCATATTTTCTATAGTAACGAAACAAAATTATCCTGATATACCCAGGTTCGAACAATATGTTGCGAAGCGTTTGGGAAGAGAAATGCCCATTACCTATCATCCCCGTAAGCCTATGGTATATTTACAAAATCACCCTACTTCAAATATCAAAGGCAAAATACAAGGTTTTGATTTTTTGGATAAAGAGCAGATTGTGCGCATCATGCGAGATAAAACGACGTTCCCTCTCAAAGAGTTAGGTTGCTATCAGATTGCCTTGATGTCGGATGGCAACATATACGGATGCTGCGAGGGTCCTGTACCGATCGGCACGATCAGCGATCCGATCAAGAATATTGTTAACAATCTTAAGCACAATGTAGAAACATGGGAGACGGCCAATAGGGGTTCGCGCTATTTGGGTTGTGCCTATCCGGATTTCGTATGCGGACTGTGCGATAGCATTGCTAATATAAATATATGAAAGATCCCAAACCATCATTTATCAGGGAGAGAATGATAACATCAGTCCGGAAGTTTTTTTCCATCCGGAAATTTCATGAAGTCATCACTCCCGTCCTAAGCTCCAGCCTTCCACTGGAGCCCAACGTGCATGCATTCCGGACCGTGGCGCAAACCACGAAAGGCGCGAGCACACACTATCTTGCCACTTCTCCGGAATCGGGCATCAAGAAAATGATTGCGGCAGGCATAGGCAATTGTTTTGCTATAAGCAAATCATTCCGCAATCTCGAGGGATTAAGCCGGTGGCACAGGCCGGAATTTATCATGCTTGAGTGGTATAGGGAGGGTGCGACACAAGATGACATCGTGGCAGACGTTCGGGCGTTAATGACCAGGATAAAGACCGATCTTGACAGGTATTTGCATAGGCCGGAAAGCGACATCATAACCTATCAGGGAAGGACAATCCGTTTGGGTAACCGTTGGCCCAAAGTGTCGCTTAGACACTTGTTTGCATCACACGCCAAGGTGTCTTTGGATGACATTCTGGATGATAGAACAATGGTTGCTGTCGCGCGAAAAAAAGGCTACAGCACGGACCATGCCACCTGGGAACAGATGTTTCACCAGATATTTTTAAATGAAATCGAACAGCACGTGGGAGACGACCCGTGCTTTGTCGTAGATTTTCCGTCCCGCGTCTCTCCGCTTGCCGCCCGCCGGAAGGATAATCCGTCATACGCCCAGCGCTTCGAATTTTACATGGGAGGGCTTGAGACCGGCAACGGAAATACCGAGAATACCAATATCAAGGAGATCAGGAACATGATGGAGGTAGAACAGGAGAATAGAAACGCATCCGGAGCTACAAGCCCGCCGATTGACGAAGATTTCCTGAATGCGCTTTATAGTATGAAAGATACATCGTATGCTGGAGTGGGGTTGGGGATTGACCGGTTAACTATGATTTTCGCCGATGTTTCCGATATTGGTTATATTGACCCATTGATAGGATGACAAATTTTGGTACTATAGAAAGAATTTGTTATTGACGAGATTATGAAAATTCAGAATATACTTTTGACAGGTGACGATGGGTATAATTCGATCGGAACGCGGCTGCTTATTCATTTTCTGAAAGATAACTACGATCTTACGATTGCAGGAACGAAGAATCAGCAAAGCGGTGTTGGCGGACTTATACACGCTTACACCGGAGGTACATGGAATAAAGTGATGATTGACGGGGTTGCCGGATTTTGGGTCGACGGTTCGCCGGTAGACGCAGTGGAATGCGCGAGATCGTATTTTCCCAAACCATTTGATTTGATTATTTCGGGTATCAATTTGGGGGTGAACGTTGGGGGAAATGTGATTTCCTCGGGGACGTTCGCCGCAGCTTTCCGGGCAATAAGTTTGAAGCTGGCGCCTCGGGCTCTGGCAATGAGCTGGGATTCGCCTCACAAATTATTTAACAAAAAACACAATGGGGAAGACTCCTTGAAAGGATTTCTTGATTATCCAGGGATTGCGGCGGCGGGAGTTGTTCTCAAGTCCATAGAACATAACTTTTGGGGATCGTCTTTTCTCAACATCAATATGCCGGCAAAAACGTCAAACACGATGCGTTTTACCAAGCTACTTATGAATACATATAATTATTGGCCGCCGGCGGTAATGGATGCAAAAACAAACAGGTTCTACTACCCGCCGGGCAGCCAGACCAACAAGGTGAAGGATTTGGAATTCGATACTGCCGCAGTTGACAAAGGGTATATCTCCGTCACCCCGATTGACCCGACAATGCTGGACGGCACATCATACCGCCGGACGAAAAGCAAGTTGATAAAGATATAATCAGTGCCTATGTGGTATTCTACGCTTGCCGGTTTGTGGCGCTTTATTCATGCTGATTTATACGTACTAACATATGAGCGATGTGGACGAGATCAAATCACGGTTGAATATTGTCGATGTGATAGGTGAGCGCGTTACCCTCAAAAAAGCCGGGCGCAACTTTAAGGCGCTTTGCCCCTTTCACGCGGAAAAGACTCCGTCATTCATGGTTTCTGCGGATCGGCAGATTTTCAAGTGCTTCGGGTGTGGGAAGGGAGGATCTGTTATCGACTTTGTGATGGAATATGACCACGTAGATTTTTTGGAGGCCCTTGAGCAGCTTGCCCAGAAGGCAGGCGTCAAACTTGAGCGGAAAAGCGTGGATACGCCGCAAGCCAAACTCAAACAAAAAATCTATGAAGTTAACCATCTGGCAAGTGAGTACTACCAATATCTTCTTACAAAACATCGCCTAGGAGAGAGAGCGCGGGTGTACCTCCAAAGCCGCAAAATTACGGACAAATCCGTCAAAACATTCGGCCTGGGGTACAGCGCAAATAGTTGGGACGCGCTATCCAATTTTCTTAAGAAAAAGGGATATGATGGCGGGCTTTTAGAGCAATCAGGCCTGGTGATCCCTTCGGCCAAAGGCGGGTATGATCGCTTTCGTGGGCGGCTTATGTTTACATTGAGAGATCATCGCGGCAATATCGTTGGATTTGCCGGACGCGTTCTTGATCCCGCGATTAAGGAGGCCAAATACATAAATACTTCCGAAACACCGGTCTATGTCAAAAGCAACGTTCTTTACGGCATAGATGTGACGAAGCAGGCAATCCAAAAGGAGAATGAAGCAGTTATCATGGAAGGTGAGCTGGACGTGATTTCTTCGTTTCAGGCGGGGATTTCCAACGCAGTCGCGATCAAAGGATCAGCCCTTACCGAGGGCCACGTCCGGCTTCTTCGGCGCTATACCGAGCGGTTGGCGTTTGCTTTGGACAGCGATATGGCGGGAGACGCGGCTGCCCGCCGCGGGATTGAAATAGCCGAATCAGCAGGATTTGACATGCGCGTTGTTATTTTGCCTCAGGGGAAAGATCCGGATGACGCAGCCAGAGAAAGCCCGGGCCTTTTGAAAAAAGCCATCAAAGACTCCGTCCCCATCTATGATTATTATATACAAAGCGCCTGCACGCGCTTTGATCCTGCAACTGCGTTCGGGAAAAGGAAAGTAGCAGACGAGCTCTTGCCGATTTTGGCCAAAATCGAAAACCCGATCGTGCAGGGGCATTACATCCGCGCTCTTGCAAAAGCGCTGGATGTTACAGAGGAGCATGTCGCTGACGGCATACGTAAGACTGAGCGCTTTAAGCCCGGGATCGGCCGAAAGCCCGAGGCCGACGTGGTGAAGCCGGCCACGGGCCGCCAGGAAAAGCTCGAGATGTTTATATTAGCATTGCTGTTGCAGGGGAAAACAGGAGCCCTGTGGGATGATATCGTAGAACAGATACCACTTTCCGACGTGGCATCTGTAGCAGTCCGCAAGATTCTTGAACGTCTCAAAATATTTTTGGAAAAACAACTGGAGTTTGTCATCAAAGATTTTGCGGATAGCCTACCCAAGGAGCTTGTGACCACTCTTGATGACGCACTCCTCTGGGATGTTTCGGATTTAGTGGAGAATGAGGAAATATTCAATCGGGAATGGATGAAAGCGCTTCTGGAGCTTCGTCGGCTTGTATTGCGTGCTAAGATGGGCAATCTCACCAAGACGTTGAAATCGGAGCCGGACGGGAAGGCCAGTGGGTACCAAAAGATTCACATCAAACAGAAAGAGCTGACTGAGGAGCTCAAAAAGCTGGAAAAATAGAGCAAAATTTGATATACTCGATCCTGTACCCAAAGCGTAACCTTCTGTTTTTCGGCAATGGATTGTTTTGTCGGAACGACAGCGGTTGACGGAGCGGTTTATGGCAAAGACAGCAGTTATTACCAGTGTTGACGACCTCATCAAACAAGGAAGATCAAACGGGTTTATCACCCAGGATGACATCCTTGCTCTTTTCCCCAAACCTGAAGACAAGATAGAAGAGCTTGACAAGCTTTATAATAAGTTGATTCGGGCAGGTATCGATGTCTTTGAGACGACGTCTCAGGACATGGAAGAAGCCAGTAAAAGCATACAGGATTTGGAAAAAGAGATTGAAGCCTTGGTACGCGCAAGCGCGGAGAGTATTTCCGATCCCGTCCGGATGTATCTTAAGGAAATCGGCAGGATTCCGCTTCTGAAGTTTGCAGATGAAATTTCCCTTGCCAAGCGCTACGAAAAAGGCGACAAAAAAGCCAAAAAAAGACTCACCGAAAGCAACCTGCGCCTGGTGGTTTCCATCGCCAAAAAGTACATCGGCCGCGGCATGAGTCTATTGGACCTTATTCAAGAGGGGAACCAGGGACTCATTCGGGCCGTGGAGAAATACGACTGGAGGAAGGGGTATAAGTTTTCCACATACGCCACCTGGTGGATACGGCAGGCGATAACCCGCGCCATCGCAGACCAGGCGCGTACCATCAGAATCCCTGTCCACATGGTGGAGACGATTAACCGTTTTGCCAGAATTTCCCGGCGACTCATGCAGGACCTGGGGCGTGAACCTATGCCCGAGGAGGTTGCCCGAGTCATGGAAGTGGATGTTACTAAGGTTCGGGAAATCATGAAAGTTTCCCAGGAACCCACGAGTCTGGAGACGCCCGTAGGGGATGAGGAAGACAGCCATTTGGGTGATTTTATTTCTGATCCGGGCCCTACGCCATATGACCAGACATCCCGGCAGCTTCTCAAAGAACACATGGAGGAGGTACTGACGACTCTTTCCGACCGCGAGAAACGGGTTCTTATCCTGCGGTTTGGCCTTGAGGACGGCAGGCCACGGACGCTTGAGGAAGTGGGCGTGCAGTTCGGCGTTACCCGCGAACGCATACGGCAGATAGAGGCGAAGGCACTGCGGAAACTAAGACACCCTAGTAGGAGCAAAAAATTAAGAGATTATCTTGAGTAATTGCAAATTACTCCCTCAAGGAGGCAAAAGAGACAAAATATTGGTTGGAACTTGTGCTGGAGTCAGGGTTGGCGCCGAAACCCGAGATGGGGCCACTTTTGCAAGAGAGCGGTGAAATTGTTAAAATACTTCTTGCAATCGTCAAAAAATTACGGTTGCGTCAATAATTTGCAATTGGATAATTCGCAATTTGACAATTAAATATTCCCCTGTAGCTCTCCGCCAGCTGGCGGAGGTAGAGCGGCTATAATAAAGACATGTATTATGTTTACGCTGTTTATAATCAGGAGAATAATAAAATATATATCGGTCAATCAAAAAATTTTGATGAACGGTTAAAGTTACATAATAGTAAAGAGTTTAAGCACTCATTCACATCAAGATTTTCTGGAAAATGGAAGCTTATATATAAAGAAGAATTATTCACGAGAAAAGATGCATTGGCAAGAGAGAAACAACTAAAAAGTTATCGAGGTAGATTGTTTGTTAAAAAGTTAATACATTCCCCTGTAGCTCAACGGTAGAGCGGCTTCCTGTCGATCAGGCAGCTTCCCGAAGCAATTCGGGATGAAAAATCAGGCTAATTCGGGGGACTCCGGATATTATGACTTCGTCATCATCCGGGCTATCCCGAGCTAAACCGTGTACCCTACGTGGTACGCGGAAATGTGTAGAGACTATATACCTGACCCCGATGGTGTCCTAAGGATATAATATCGGGGATGAGATAGTCCAGTCCTTTTGGTAACAAGAGGGTCACTGTAAGAAGAAGGTTGCTGGTTCGAATCCAGCCGGGGGAGCAAAGCGCTGGTTTGACTCCATAATGCCTCTAATTGTGGCGTCGTATAGCCCTGTTGTATAGGTTCGAACATTAGGGAAGTCGTCGGCTCCTCATGTATTATCTCTTCCAAGAAGCAATATGGCTTCTGCACGTCCAGACGCAACGTTTTATCCTGAAGGATTAGGTTCGAACCGAGCGCCACGAGTATCTCCCGTTTTTCCTGTGGTGAGCCATGAGCAAACCAGTAGCGGGCGTGTACGGCGAAGTTGAAGGCTTGTTCGGCGGTTTCCAGCCATTCGTCTACTCGTTTGCCTGTGTTTCCCAGCTTCTCCTCGTAAGATGCTTTTTCAGCCATTAAGGGGGCTTTTTGTGCCTTGAATTCCTCGTCGGAGAGGAGCGCCCATCGGTATTTTGCGGTGAAATCTTGAACTTGAGCAGGTTGTCCAGACGAGAGACACAGGCATTGTAGGCGTTTTGAAGTGAGGAGAGAGAGGCGTTTCTGGTTTCAACCTCGTTATCGTTGAGAACATTGAGGTACTTGATAGCCCAGTTTTTGAACTCTTCCGAGATGCCTATTTTGGCAAGAAACGCGTCGACTTGCTTCTCAAGTTCCTCCGTCCGAATACTCCTTTGCGTGCAGTTTGGATCTTTACGCTTCGTGCAGTGATAGTAAATGTAGTGGAGAAGCGTGGGCTTCCGCATTGCCTCAATGGTAATTGTGCATTTCGGGCAAGCGGAGCGGTTGTTGGAGTTGAACTTAAGTTTACAAACAGGACAGATTACCTGCCATTTTTCTTCAGCGGTCGCCATAGCCCCGCACTCCCCGCAGCGAATGAGGCCGGTGAGAGGAAATTCCTTGATTTTGGGACGTGGCTTACCCGGACGTCCGAGGATGGTTTGCACCCGATCAAATTCTTCCCTTGTCACCATCGGTTCATGGCTGCCCTTGTACCAAATGCTGCTGCCTACAGGAAATTCAAACATGCCGTAGTAGAACGAGTCAGTAAATGTTCTATAGATTTGACTTCGACCCATTGGCTTATCACCGATAGACTTGCGTGTCGTCGTGCGATAACTCCACTCATTATTGAGTTTTTCGAGTATCTGTGGGACAGTATAGGCACCGGTAAGCATGAGATCCCAACACTGTTTGATAAGCGGGAAGCGTACTGGGTCGTTCTGGATTGTCTTGTTGCCCTTCTCCGCATATTTATCATTCGTGTATCCCGGCTTTGCCCCAGATGGTAGCCAGCCTTTTTCTGCTTTCGCCTTGAGACCTCGTTTGACGTTTACCCCTTTATTGTCGTTTTCTAATTTAGCATTCATCATAAAAAAACCAAGCATAAATTTATCCATCGGATTATTTCTGAAAGTTTGAGTTGGGGTAACTACTTCCAATAGTTTCCCTGCATCCATCAGGGAGATTATTTTGGCAGAATCTTCCGGATTTCGTGATAATCTGTCAGGATGCCAAACCAATACAGCATTACCTTCTTCTGCTTCTATTCTTTTATTCAACTCATTGAAGTCTGGCCTTCCAGAATATTTTGCAGATTTTGATTCAGCAAAAGAACGTATTACATGCAACGCATGATCTTTTGCAATTTCCTTTAACGCATCAATCTGGGCCGGGATAGAAAGAATCTGTCTATCCTCGCTTTCCGACGATTTTCGGCAGTAGATGTAGTACTTGTTCATAAAAATACCTCGCTCAGTCAATTTGTCACTCTAAACACACTCAAAGTCAAGTTTTTGGCGGTAGCATACCAAGAAACTCAAGCATCGACCTCCAGTGCTTATAGCTACCTTTCTCCGCTTTTTGCATACCTATATCAATGAGTTTAGCCGTTGTTTCCATGCGCGTTACCCATAATTCATCTTTCCACCACTTAATGAAACCTGGGATTGTGCGCCAGTAATAAAAAGTGTTTCTATGAACACCTGTAGCTCTTGAGAGGCTCGATGGGGATTGGCTTTTGATGTCCATCGCAGCCTCAAACCATCGGCGCATCTTGGTATTAGGTACGAAGTTTGCACAATTTTGCACAATAGGCTTTCCCATTTGGCGGTTATTTTCCTCCATCTTTATCCTTTCTGAAATGAACATTAATACCAACTCGTTTCAAAATACTCATAAAATACTTTGCTTTTGGAATATGCAGTCGTTTTTCATTAGACCTTGTTCTTGTCTGATGTGCGTAGTCCAATAATCGTTCAGGATTGGTGGTTCTAACTAAAATTCTAAAAAAGTCAATACTATTCTGATCCTCAAGCATATCTGCAAGAAGTTGAGCCTTTCCGTCAAGAGTATCCTCAATCTTTTCATCTTCGATAGCTGGATGTACTGTTAACTGTTTAATACTGTTAACAGTCTTGTAATCTTTAATATCCATATAACAGTTAACTGCTAACGTTACCTAACGGAATATAAGTTCCTTTAAGGTTTTGACCGCGTTAACATAATCTTTTGCAATTACTAACTCCTCTTTCGAAAAATAACGTCGCTCAAGCTCTTTTGCTGCACCAGCATTCTGAAAAATAAAGTAACATTGTTTCCCTTCGTGGCGGACGTTTTCCATCAGTAAGCCCTTGGTATACCATAGGCTCGCAAGATATAAGTCCTTAGTCTCGATGGTATCTTCTATCGATTTCATGATATTCAGCCCTTTCAGGTGTCGATGACCCTATACGTTAGCTTCAAGAAAACGCCTCATGTTTCCTTCTCTGGTACTCCTTAGTCCTTATTATTGAGTTGTATTGCTGTTTGGTTGGAAAATACGGACGAAGTGGGCATTCAGTAGGGGTGCATTCTTGGTATCCGTCGGCGAAATACCCAAAGCATTCAGCACACTTGAGGCGAACATCAAAGAGTAAGCGACGGTAGTCTGCTTTTTGTGTATGTATTGCTTTAAGCTTTATTCGTTTCATATTTTTTCATCTCAATCTGATTAGGAATTGGATGATAGACAATCCGAAACAGGCGCAGCAGCTGAAGCGCTTTTTCTTCAGCCTGTTCATCCGACAAACGAGTATGATAATGCTGTAGATACAACACTTGAAACTTTTTTAAAACTTCCTTCGGTAATATGGTCATATTTTTAACCTGACATGATTTATCCTCGAGCATTTTCGATTGATATGGCTACTTTCTGTGTCTCTCTGACCGGTTTGAATACACGCTTGAACCATAGCTTTCAATTCGCGGATGCATGAGGAATAACGACGGGGTTCGACCGATACTTCACCTTTCCAGTATCTTGCCAGCAAATCGGATAAGGTGACTTCAGAACCAAAATGAAATATCGCCCTTCGATAGTTCTCATCGCGAACTGCAGTAGGGATAAAACCGTGGTAAAAGAGTGTCGAGGCTATAACGATGTCCGTTGACTGATACGAAAATTTCATATTTGTCATATCGATTTCAAATAAAATAATTTGGGTTAGCTAATAAATACGATATCTATTAGCGTTGAGGAAACATTATCACGAGGTTTTCGGGGACGCTTACGGGTTAGCGACGGATAAGTTGTAAGTAAGTTTTGAGCTCTGTAAACAAAGGAAGCTGATATCGATCAATAATTCTGTAATAGATATGTTCTATCCAGTCTCTATTCTTTTTTGTATCCTTCATTCCAAGTTCCTCAAGAGCAAGAGCAATTGTGCGTGAGATGTAGGTATCTTGAACTTGATCATATTCTTTATCTTTTCTACCAGCTCTTTGCGTTTGTATCCATTCTCCCAAACACTTCTCAACAGTAAGATATATATTTATATCTCTTTTCTCTTGTGTTCCCTTTTGATCCCTATGACCCTCCGTTAGACTAAAAAATTTCCCGTAATGCATTTGGGCGAACTTGAACGAATCCTCCAGATCTCCGACTCTCGTTTTTGGGGTAATTTGAATATACACGCCCGATTCATAGATGGGATTTCCTCCATAACTTACAACCCGGACATTTGCCATGTCTACTTCACTTTCAGGAGTGCTATTGAACAATACAATGTGTTCCAATCCATACGGATCGAGATTCACTCGAAGGGCAAAATTGTGAACTGGCAGTAAAAGTATACTTTGTACTCTCTGGAGTGTCTGTTGTAGTCTTTTACTCTTGTCAGTGATATAAAATATGCCTTCTTCCGTCTTTTTTATAAGTTTTTTATCGACATTCACCCAAACTGTATATTTGGTATTCCTTACAGTTTGGTTCCCAACAAAACCTCCAGGTGAGATTCCAAGGGATGTCCTCAGTCTACGGAGTGATTTCGTGCCGACATAACAACTCGCGAACAATAATAACCTTGTCAACTCGTATGACGCATTCAAAAAATCTGTCTCAGCTAATTTCATTTTAGAGATATTCCTCTGTACCAACTCCATTATACAATCACTATTCTAATTTAACTTTAATTGTAACCATTGTTTGCAATAATTAACTTGTGTATATATGATTAAGTAGTTTTAAATATATGAAGCTCTTAAAGATATTTGCTCAATGCATATTTCTCGCTATTCTATTTTTGACTCCATTTGATAAGTCTTTCGCTTCAACGACATATTTCAATACAGATTCATTAGGTGGCACAGCGTGGACTCCTGGAGGGTCTACTACATACTATAATTTTGATAAAGCAGGTAGTGGCACAGCGTGGACTCCTGGAGGTACAACAACATATTTCAATCTTAATAAAACAAATGGTACGGCCTGGACACCAGGAGGCACTACGACGTACTACGACTTTGACAATGTGGGTGGCGGTACGGCCTGGACACCAGGAGGCACTACGACGTATTTTGACTCCACATTGCTTAATAATTCATTCAATTCACCTTCATATTTATCAAATCCTTCAAATAATCTTTACAAACCTCCTTCATTAGCTCCTGTTACAAGTAAATATTCAACGCCATTTGATAGTTACAATAACTCCATTGATAGCCCTTCGTATTTATCACCACCTTCTTATACAGTGCCTTCTTATAATTCTTACTCACCACCATCTTACACACCCCCATCGTATTCACCCCCCTCTTATTCGCCGCCAACATACTCGCCTCCATCGTTTGACACTTACTCTCCACCATCTTACACGCCACCAACGTATAATTACAACAAAAATGATGTGTATAAAACTCCATCATTCAACCCATAAAATGAATTTGATAACATTAGTTATTGCTTATATAAAAGTTAGGAGGTGAGTAATATGGAAAAAATATTCAGATTAATCATGATTATTGAACTTGGCATATTAGCTTTCGGTGTATTTTTGATATATAAAGTACAGTTGGATACCTATAGCGAAACTAAAAAATCTTTTGTACAAAATCTTCAAGAAACTCAAAAAAATTACGAGGTAAATCAACAGGATTTCAAAATCAATAAAGAGCGTCACATTGAAGCTTTATATTCAACATACAAAGACAATATCGACACATGCAGAAAAGCTGCTCGAGACGCATATAAGGACGAACAATTTATCCAAGAAAATTGTATAGCACCGGTTAATAAGTCGATCATTGGCCAATGGTTAAAAGATTGGGGCAGAGAAGATTTATTGATTGTTAAATGAGACGATGATTTTCCAGAGACAATGTAACAGGTATATGATTAGGGTAATGAAGCACTGAAGCCCAATTTATCTTCTATCCTTTCTTGTATGGTTTCACTGGAAAGTGCAGTGGTGATGAAGGCACCTTGATTGACATATGGCAACCTCAACGGCAAGGATGTTATTCCTATTCCAATAATATCTCCGCATACCGTAAATATTGGACCACCGCTATAACCAGGATGAAGCTTACCTGCTAATTTCCAAATCAAAACGTCAAGGTTGGTATCCCACTGAACCAGTGCATCTATGGGTGCTTGATTAGGTCTATTGTCTGGCACGTCGGAGGGTGTTCCAAGTGCAAAAAGCGGTTCAAATATATACGGAGATAAATATTGTTTATCGTGAAATTTAACTGATGGGTAGTTTTCTCCATTAATTTTTAGTACTGCCATGTCTGCCTGTTTATCATAAAGAACTCCTATTGCCGGAATGACTTTTCCGTCTTGGAACAAGATACCCACATTTTCACCTTCAATAACCTTTTCAATAACGTGCGCCGCAGTTAATATGAATCCATCCTGACGAATTATTGTTCCAGTTCCACGACTTAGCTCTTTATCGGGGATAAGGTCGTAAGTATTGTCGTAATTTACAACCGCAACAGTTGCCTTTTTTACCCGCTCTATTGACTCCGCTATGTTACACTCACGTAAATCTGCGAATAACTGCTCGCGAAAATACCGACTCACTCGTAATCCAAAGATTAATAACAGCAGACATACTATTGGTACTGAAATATACAAACCATTCCTTACCATTGCGGCAATGATTAGCATTGCCGATGCCCGTAGAGCGCGAATAGCCACCTTTTCACCCTTAGGTTTTTTCGCTGATTGAAACAAGGCTGTCAGATCGCTTACAAGCGAAAGAATATGTTTGAGTGCATTCCAAAAAAAGTGAAAAGCGGCAAATAGAGCGGCAAGAATAATAGGAGACATAAAAAATATAATCGGCCCGATGCTATAAAAGCCAAAGAAAAACAATGCAAGCAATACCATCCCAGAATAGATCATTGCGCGGATGAGTGGAGGTATTTCGAGAAAGTAACGATTAAGAAAGACAGGAATGGATAAGTAAACGTAGAGCGGTGTCATTATAACGCGTACTCCCAAGAACAGCGTATCAAGACAGTACTCGAACACCTGTTTTACTGAGAATATCTCGCCACTTACCTCTTTAGTTCGGACAGAAGCATTGCGGAGCTTATTAATATAACCATCAGGCTGAGATTTATTTTTCATTTGATGTTTCAGTGAAAACGATATCAATTACCGTTAACCAGCATGTTTAACTCTCGCCTTTGTCTTTCCTCCTAAAGATATACAGAAAAGGTGAGGATATGACTAACATTAAGATTGCCGAAAAGAACGCTTTACTAATTGCTGCGGATACATAATAGTCTCGGTAATAATACGATAATTCATTTAATGCTATTAGGGCAGTAATTCCGCCTATAAGAAGAAGAATCGCTATTTGAATTTTGCTAAGTTTTTTTATCAATACCATATTTATTTAGGAACTTTTATTCATTAAGAGCTCTTACTTGTATATGTTGTGGTCCAAAAAAAGATAAAGACGGTTCTCCCTCCTCGTTTGTTGGGATAGAATCTGTCCAGACGATAAAAGTATTTGGAAACGCTGTTGTTCTATAGTTTTCACTCACCTTATCGCAGTCAATAGTCCCTTGCCAGCCACCATACGGATCTTTTTCATCAAAGTATTCAGGTATGCCTTTGTTTGACCATGCAATGTTACTCACCCCCACTAAATATGTTAGATAGTTCCCGGGATTACCAAAATAGGTTTTTTCAAAATAATAAGCGGGGTCATGAGCGCCTAAGAATCTGTAACACTCCTTATTGGTGCTTTTTGCACTAAGTTCATTAATGGGTGTTTTGTTTAAAGATATGTCAAATAATCCTTCCATCTTGAAGGTAGGGGTAAAATCTTTTTTTCTGGAAGTGATGGCGTATGAAATTACTTTGTCGTATTCATCCGTAATAGCCTGAACATAATAATCAATATCAACAAAAATATATTCATTTACAATTATATCTTTGGAGATTTTTTTGAGATATATATAATCTTTCTCATTAAGAATATTCTTATATACAGGTTCTCCTAATAAATGGATAAAATAACTTATCTGTACTTCAGGAGAAAGTTTATTCAAAATTGCATATTTAGAGATTGCATCATTGTTGGTCTTAGTTTGTTTGGGGTAAACAAATATTCCGAAAAGTGTACCTAAAATAAATATTGCCACAATAAAAACAATTGATTTAAATTTCATAATGTAATGATTAAAAATAACTATAATTTGTTTGGTTCTAACACGTCTTCAGATGTTGATTTTGAAAGTTTTTCACAAATAGAATCCACCGTTAGCATATCCTGTAAATATTTTAGCATATGTCTTTTTTCTACGGCATCGTGTAAATAAAACCTTGGATTTAATTCGGCTGCTCGAGCACCAGCTTCAATATAGCTAAGTCCCATGATAATAGCTTGAATCCAAAGTCTGTTATACAGAAGCCATGGAATCCAAACAAACGACATAAGTTGAATTAAAGACAAAGCCTTGGACAAAGATTTTGAGGTGAACGGATAACGAAAATATAGATTATATCTTTGCAGTAAAACCACTTCTTTATCTGACCATTTTGATTTATCTATATATTTCTTTCCTCTTTCAGAAGTTATTAACAAATACAGCTCTAATAAACCCAATGTTAGGATATATAAATTCGTTGCTTGACGAGATTGAAAAAGCGACCATACAAATATACCAACAACTGAAGGAGCGAATAGTAAAAACGGTAACCCATATCGTGCTATAACTCCCCAAAATATTTGCCCTGCGGCTGATTTTAGCATAAAGGGGTAACCCTCCTCTCGTTATGGCTGAGACATAATCTGCCATCTCGATTTTTCGAGCTCTTGATATTGTTTATTCAAATCATCGATGAAACCATAAACCAAATGTTCATAACTTGATCCTTCAAAACGCGTTCCTTTATAACTTTCAATGGCCTTCATATATTCTTGTATTTGTTGTTTTATTGCTGCCATTTTATTTTCAATTTCTATTAAAGCTTTTTGTTTTGAATCGGGCTCTATTGCTGGCGCCTCACCGGGTGCATAAGTAGGTTTTATGTATGGTTTTAATGTCGGAGTTGGCGTCGGTTCCACGATCGGTGTCGTAATTGGTGATGGTGAAGCAGTTGGAGTTATTTGAAGAGACTTTATTTGACTCGATAATGATTCAATTTGCCGGTTTTGCTGAACAACTATATAGCCCGCTGCGCCAAAGGCGGCAAATAGTGCTATTGCTAATATTGGTACGAGCTGCAGCATAAAGGGGTAACCCTCCTCTCG
>JAHJMO010000033.1 GCA_018821245.1 Patescibacteria group bacterium | reverse complement strand
TCTCAAAACATATTTTTCTGGGTCGCTAGTGTCCGTTGCATCCAGCATAAAACCACCAGTCCCGTCGTTGGTATAATTACCGTGAATGTGCAATTTGCTAACTGGTCCCGTCGTCCCGATGCCGACGTTGCCGTTGCTTTTAATTCTCACTTTTTCAGCATTGTTGGTGCCAAATATTAAATCATTACCGAACTGATTAAACAGGTTCAAGTTATTTCCAGTGTCCAACCCAAGATACGCGCCATAAGCTGTTTCAGACCCTGAAGTTATATTACGCAGATAATACGCCGCCATTGCACTAGCGCCAACATTGGAATTGTAAACACTAACGCCAACGGTAGAATTAGCCGATTGCACAAGAGATAACAGGGATTGCGGCCCCGTCGTCCCGATGCCGACGTTGCCGGCTGTTGTTATTCTCATTGCCTCTGTCCCTGTCATAGAGAACGCAATTGGTCTTGCAGTTCCCGAAGCTCTGTAAATCCAAAGATTATTATCTTCATCAAACACCGTAGCCAAATGCTCACCCGCAGAATTCATTACGGTACTAATATAATCAAGACCCGAAGTACTAGAACCCTTAACTTCTAACTTGTTAGCGCCGCTAGCACTTGTTGTGCCAATTCCCAACCAGCCGGTAATATCAGCATTTCCAGAGACAGTAAGTTTATTGGCAGGCCCCGTCGTCCCGATGCCGACGTTGCCAGCATTTGTAACCCGTAACAACGCACTTCCGCCAATACCTGAAACATTGAAATACGGAGTTCCTCCACTTGGTTCGAGGTTAACGTTAAAGTTATTTCCATAATCCATATTGAAAGTAACATCGCCCTCAGCGGCAGTGTTGTCAAAAGTGAATGCACCCCCACTTGTTATAGTTAAGAAATCGTTTGTTCCATTCCCAACTATAAAATCACCAGCCACCTCTAATTTAGCCCCCGGCCCCGTCGTCCCGATGCCGACGTTGCCTTGAATTGCTAATCCGTCCGTTGGACCCGCTGATGTGGCGTATCCTGAACCAATGACAGCATTTCCGGAAACAGCTAACTTTGACCCTGGAGACACTGTCCCGATGCCGACGTTGCCAGCTGTTGAAATTACCATCCTTGTCAACGGGTCAGAAGCATCACCTTTTTGAGCAATAAATTGATATTGTCCATAGACACCGTTATTTGCTCCCGTTATCCTAAACCTTGCTATGTCTGAACTATCTGTATCTATATTTAGCCGTCCATAATCTGCACCTACGGGATTACTCGCAGCACCTCTAACCCTGAGTCCGCCAGCTATATCTAATTTCTCCCCAGGTCCCGTCGTCCCGATGCCGACGTTGCCTTGCTTCAAGTATAACGTATTTACCACTGCTCCACTTGACACACTCGTAAATGGCACGATAGAGTTTTGATTCAAAGTGAAGTCACCAGAATACAAAAGCAAAGGACTTGTTCCAGCTCCACCAGCCCATATTTTCAAACCATTTAGCCCATCTATCCAGATACGAGAAGTATCGTTACCGACAGTATTCGCAAGAGCAATTCCTCCTGAAGAAGTATCAGCCGACTGATTAACCTGCAATTTTCCCGCATTTGCAATACCAGCATTATAGCTTCCAATGAGTTCGCTTCCTATAATGTGTAGGGTTGCCTGCGGCCCCGTCGTCCCGATGCCGACGTTGCCGCTGCTATTGATTCTCACCTTTTCCGCAGTATTGATACCAAAGACGATATTATTTGCACCACGAACATTGATTCCAAAGTCTGCTGCAGCACCACCAGAAAGAATTTGTCCTCCCGTCCCAACATCACCAACGGCAGAACCACTATTTTGGAAACGAATATATCCACCGGATGCATGAGTACTGTTAAAATTGGCTACCAATCCCACGGCACCAGAATTGACATCTAAAGCCGCCCCCGGTCCCGTCGTCCCGATGCCGACGTTGCCCGTGGCGTCAATCGCTATACGGGCCGTTGCCCCAGTGGCAAGAGCGATCTTGTCACTGGCAATACGATAAAGTCCGCTATCCGTATCATTGGTAAAGGAGTAAGCAGGGAGGGCAACTGTACCATCACCAACATTAACAATATCACCAGCCGTAGCCGGAGAAAGAACCGTCCCTGTCCTATTCCAGTACCCCAAAGCCCCGCTACCCACAATGTTATTAACATAGATAGTATTAAAGTAACGGGAAGCAGAACCTAGGTTTCTGGTGTTGGTGGCTTCCGGCCCAAGGTTACCGGCTACTTCCAAGGCAAAAGAAGAGGGATTCGTCGTCCCGATCCCCACGTTCCCGGAGATATACGTGTTATGGGCAATAATGCCATTAGCCACAAAGTTGTGGGTGTTTTCTACTTCGATATCCCAGACCTGCTCATAGCCAGCGTATTCGATGGACTGGATTTTCTGCCAGGCGATGGTTTCTCCATCTTGAACAGCGATTTCATCGCCAACTTTAAGATAAATAACCTTAGTCCAGCCTGCGCCAAGGCTTCGGCCGGCAGGCCAAACATTGACCCCGTTAGAGGAGTTCTCTCTAACGGGGTTGACATTTGCGGGAGTATTTATATAATTAGAATTGCTATGAGAACTATGAGAAGCAAAAATTTTCCTTCCATCATCACTAACCCCGAAATTTGTCATGGTAAACCCGTTTTCAACGGTACCAGAATTATGGTTTGGCAGGTCTTGGAGCTTTTGGAAGCTGGTGAGACTGCCGGAGACATTTATGCTGCTTTTCCCACCTTGCCCTCCGGTGCTGTCGAATCCACTCTCCATTTTGCCGCCGAGCAGATCAAAGGAGTCAGCTATGTCCCCTTTAACAGAGAAACCAGCCAAACTCAAGTTTTTGCTTGATGAAAATGTTGATGTCCGTTTAGCTTCTTTTTTGAAAAAAGCGGGTTTTTCTGTTTTAGTTTCTCCCAAAGGATTAAAAAACGGCGCGGTTTTGTCCTTAGCCACTAAAGAATCCTGCGTCTTGCTGACTAACGATAAAGATTTCGCCAATTTAGAACTAGTTAAATCAGCCAAGTTATCCGGTATTGTTGTATTTAGAGTCCATCCGCCAGTGCTTTCCAAATTAGAGTCGGCCATGGGGAAATTATTAAAAGAAGTTTCTTCTACAGAATTTTCTGGCAAGGTGTTTTTGCTTTCCGAATCAGGAGTGGAGATTAAAGAATAGCTTTTGACGAGGTACGGATGATTCCCGGTGGTTCTGATGGTTTTGCCGTCTTCAGTCGTCAGCTTATAGACCGGTTGTACTCCCATGTCCAGCAAGCCTTTGATTGGCTGCGGTTCCAGTTTACCGGTGGTTTCGTTTAAGGATAAAACCTGCTCTCCGCCTTTAATTTGGTCAATTCTGGTGTAGGTAATATCGGAAGGGTGCGACCCTTCTGTTTTTAAGGATAGCAGTGTATCCCCGGTAACACACTGGCCTTCAACATGAAGTTTTTGAAGGGGACTGGTCGTCCCGATGCCGACGTTGCCGTTCTTATCAATCCTCATCCTTTCCTGCATGACAACCGACCCATCCAAAACATTGAAAGTCAGAGGATAATCGGACGAGCCTTTCCTATAATTTAATATCTTAGCTGTAGGTGTAGTCCCGCCAGCATCAAATGCATCAAATACCAAGCCCACACCTGACCCATCAGTGCTACCACCAACGTTTGTCAAAAGTAAGGGCAAAGTTATGGCGCCCGCACTTGTATTTACTACCTCCAACTTCGCCCCCGGCCCCGTCGTCCCGATGCCGACGTTGCCGCTGATGATTCTCATTGCCTCTGTTCCAGAATTGTCAAAAGTAAGGTAAGAACCTCCCATTTCCATTGGAACCCAGCTTGCACCCCTATTATAGCCTTGAACAAACGCTGTGCCGCCAGCTGTATAATACCCAATTTCTGCAGACGCACCAACGTTCGGAGTATTCGTGTGACCATAGAATTGACCTGTATCATTTACAGTTAATGAACCACCAACCACATTTAATTTTGACGCCGGCACCCCCGTCCCGATGCCGACGTTGCCGTCTGTTTTAATCGTTACCTTAGCAGCCGTAGCTACACGAAATTGAAATTCTCCAGTAGCAGGTACATCAAGATATAAATTTTTATCAGTGCCTCCTCCACCACCCAAGCCAAGTTTGCCAGCGTCTGTGAGTGTGCCATTAAACGAAATAGCATTGTATGTTGTAACGTCGCTAATAACACCAATTAACAACTGATTAGTGCCACCACCATTCACAGCCAGCTTTGCCCCCGGCCCCGTCGTCCCGATGCCGACGTTGCCAGCATTTGGTTCTGTCACTAAAGCATAGGTATTGGTAGCGGTGGAACCACCGTTTAAGGTGGGGGCGGCAATATAGAGATTGTAAAGATTGGTCACAACCGAAGTGGTCCCAATTCCAATGTTGGCGGAAACATAATCCACAAAAAGATTTGTCAGTTGCGGTGAAGTTCCGCCAATGCCAATGTTGGGCCGGTTGTAGATTCCATAAATTGATGTCACGGGAGTGGCGCTGACCATGGTGCCGGTATAAGAATTGTCCAGTTTGGTTTGATAGTAAGTTCCTGCTGAAGCGGCCGTCACAGCTTGAGCCACTTCCAATGTCCCGCCCGGTCCCGTCGTCCCGATGCCGACGTTGCCGGTATTTGGTTCTGTCACTAAAGCATAGGTATTGGTAGCGGTGGAACCACCGTTTAAGGTGGGGGCGGCAATATAGAGATTG
>JAHJMO010000026.1 GCA_018821245.1 Patescibacteria group bacterium | reverse complement strand
TGTATAAATTTTTATAATAATTATTGCTTTCTGCCGACTTTCACCTTGGCCGCTCTTAAGACTTTTCCGTGCATTTTGTAACCTGCCAATATTTCTTTTATTACCACATCGTCTTCACCGGTTACCACTTCAATGCACTCCATTACGTGAGGGTTAAACTTTGTTCCCGCTGTCTTCATCTTCTCAACATTGTATTCGGACAACAAAACATTCAATTCTTTGAGAGCCAGGCTCAAACCCTGATCGTTGGTGTGCTTATGAACTTGCTCCAACGTATCCAATACCGGCAGAAGTCTTTCAAGAAAAATCTGTACGGCAAATCTTCGTGTTTCTTCTTTTTCTGCAAACGTTCTTTTCTCCAGATTTTGGTAGTCCGCCAAAGCCCGCATGTATTTGGACTTCCAAGTTTCTACCTGTTTCTGTAACTCTCTTTTTTGTTCATCTGTATGTTTTTTCATAGATAATCTGCAAAGGATTTTGCCGTGAATAATGCGAGCCCGTGCGCATTTACCAATTTAGTCCGAATTCCGTAATAAGATCACCTACATATCGTACCACCGGCACGATGTATGAGTAATTCAGCCGAGACGGACCTACAACCCCTATGGCGCCAGACACATGAGGCGTATTGAACCTGTGGTATACCAGACTGCATTGAGAAAGCTGCCTTCCTCCTCCTTCCATCTCATCTCCCAAAATAACGTCAAAAGGATTGCCATGCTCCTCAAGCAAATGCCACCAGAAATCAAACTCATCAAGAGATGTAAGCACACTTTGGGTAAGTTCATAATCATAAAACTCCGGCATCGATAATATGTTTGCCGCCCCGGCGTAATACAAATCTCCGTCCTTCGTTGCTGTCAGCGCTAATGTCTTTGTTTTTTGCGCTAAGGTTTTTGTGGCTTCACGCAGTAATTTATCTACCTGCTGACGATAATCCCACATGCTTTCCTTAACAGCTACCTCGTCAGACACCGACAAATCTTTCTGTTTCATGAGGTGCTCTACATAATACTTCAACGCTTGAGACGTGGGCGTCCTGCCGGCAGAAGTATGAACCTGTTTCAGAAGCTGCATAGAGGTCAGCTTCATCATTTCGTTTCTGATCGTCGCCGGAGAAACACCAAGATTATATTTCTTTTCAAGCGTATCGGAGCCGACCGGCTCAGCGGTGGCTATATACTCCTCTATGATCGCTTTTAATATCTGAACCTGTCTTGGTGTTAATTCGTTTACCGTTTTCATAACGTATATGAATTAGCAGTAATATACAACGAGTGCTAATCTACTGTCAAGAGGCAGTGCCCTCTTGCCAACTGACCGGTGCTTCGACATAATAATCGTACGGTGAAAAAACTGCTTCTCATATTATTTACACTCCTAACGTTTTTGGCAATACCTGTTGTAGTGTTTATTGCCAAACAACGGCAGGAGTTGAGGAAAAAAGCTGCGCCGGCAACTACGCTCTCGTTTCTACCGGCGCAAGTGACAAAAAATGTCGGCGACACGTTTTCTCTGGAAGTTCATATTGAGACAGCAGGCAATCAGGTAGTTGCCGCGGAGCTTCATGTTTCTTTCGACCCGACTGTTCTTTCAGTACAAACAATTACCAACGGACCTCTCTTTCCTAATATCCTCGCTTCCGGAACTACCGGACAAGGTACGGCAGGAATTACCGTAGGCGCTACCAATACAATGTCCCCTGTAAGCGGCAGCGGTACGGCAGCAGTCATCACATTCCAAGCCGCCGCCAAAACATCCTCACCGGTGTTAGTCAAATTTGACTCAACGACCTTTGTCGGAGCGCTGGGTGAGGGGTCGACGAATGTTCTGGTAGGTACGACAAATGCGACAGTTACCATACAAGATTCCGGCCTTTCTGTTGGTGCGCTATCCGACGAAATCTCTCCTACTCCCACCACGACACCGTATCTTATTGCCACCCCTACCATCACACCAGGGCCTCTTGCAACAGAATCCGGAGAGGCCTCTCCCTCTGCGCTTGCAATTCTTTCACCAAAAGAAGGGGAAAATGTTGTAACAGAACAACCTGCTATTTATGGAAAAGCGCCGCCCAACTCTACAGTAACACTGACAATCTACTCTAATCCGATTACTACAACTATCATTGCCGATTCTTCCGGCAATTGGACCTATACACCTGTCGATCCGCTTCCCGCTGGCCCTCATGACGTCGTGGCGAGTATCCAGGACCCGTCAACCGGAAATACGCTAACAAGTACAACCTCTTTTGTAGTTCCGGCAATCGGAGGACTTGGAGGGGGCGGATCGGAAAGCGCCATACCGACCGCCGGAAACACATACAGCACGCTTCTCTTCTTGATAATTGGTTCTCTCTTGTTGGTTTTCGGACTGCTTGCTCCGGTAGTTATACGGTAAATACGCCTATGTTTTTGGCAAAACGCGTCTCACCAAACATTATTTCTGTAGTCTCGTTCATAACTCTTATTATTTTTTTGCCGCTTCTCCTTTTGGCTGCATATCAAACGGCACGCATTCTCACGCGAGCAACTGGAACCCGAGCCCGTATTACTATCAACACCCGAACTCATCTTGAACCAATACATACTGATTTCTACCATGCTTTTGCGCAGGGAGGGGAAGAAAGCGTCGATATGCTGGCTCCGGTACTCTCTCACGTCAAAAATCTTTCTCCTCAATACATCCGCATCGACCATATCTATGATCATTACGATGTCGTGGGAAAAGTTCATAACAGCCTCATGTTTAACTGGGGCAAGCTTGATGAAACAGTTGAGACAATACGCGCATCGGGAGCTACGCCTGTGTTTTCTCTCTCGTACATGCCTGGTGTCATTGCCAAAGACGGTCAGGTTACTAACGCGCCGGATAATTGGGAAGACTGGGCGCTTGTGGTACAAAAAACCATTGAGCATTACAGCGGTAAATCGGGAAAAAATATTCCCGGTGTCTATTACGAGGTATGGAATGAACCGGACCTGGAACAATTTGGAAAATGGAGCCTGAGGGGGGATAAAAACTATCTTACGCTTTACCGTTATGCTGCCTCCGGAGCAAATAGTGCAACCGGCGTCAATAGATTTTTTCTTGGCGGTCCTGCCACAACCGGTTTATATAAAAACTGGGTCATTGCGCTTGTTGAAAGCGGAGAGCGCCTTGATTTTCTTTCCTGGCATTCCTATTATCCCGATCCGACGCGCTTTGCATCCGATCAACGGAACGTCGTCTCATGGCTCATGCCGTATCCCCAATATACGCTTATTCCTAAACTTATTACTGAATTCGGATTTTCCGGAGCCAAAGATACGCGCTACGGCTCATCATACGCTGCCGCCTATACTGCTTCTGTAGTGCGCCAGCTTATCTCCGGCAGCCCCACGCTCTTATTCTCATTCCAACTCAAAGACGGACCGGACCAAGAGTCCGGGGACGGATGGGGCATCATTACTCATGAAGCCAACGGCGCACAACCCAAACCGCGGTATCAGGTCTATGAATTTCTGGATGCCATGAAAGGAACCCGTCTGGCACTTACCGGCGAAGGCACATGGGTGACCGGATTTGCTTCCGTCAGGGACAACACCATACGCGTCCTTTTGGTAAACTTTGACCAAAACGGTAACCATGTCGAAACCGTTCCAATCACCTTCGAAAATCTCCCCTCCGGAACATACACGTACCACGAACGACTGTTACTCGGCCGCGACGTTACATCCCAAGAAACCGTTTCCGACACGACCCTGACAAAACAAGTCTATATGCCTGCTCAAAGCGTGGCGGTGTTGGAATTAACGAAGCAATAAAAGTGCATTATCAACTATGCTTCATGCCTTTCTCTATCATCTCTTCAACTTTTCGCTTTGCTTCCTCGAGAAGTTCTTTAGATTTTTTGCGCGCCTCGTAGGATTGTTGCACTAAATCAGCGATTTTTTGTTGAATATCGAGGGATAAATCTGGAACCCACGTATTTTCTATATCCTCATCCGTGATAGTTGGGTAAGAAGTCCCGGTCGTTGGTCTTTCGAGCTGTAACTTGCCAACAACTGACCTGAAAACTACTTGCAAGTATTCTCTCATTGGATAACCTACGTTAAAAACAGAAAAAGCACCGCTTGCTATGAAATTATCAGAGAATTCTTGTGGAATTATTGCTATTGCACCTCTCGTTGGTCGAACTTTTGAAATAATAAGCTCATTACCGCTCAAGCCAATCTTCGCATTAGCAGGAAGCTCTTTACCCAAAATTCTATTAAAAGTTACTTCGCCATTGCCTGCATTGACATTACTTATTTCAATGTAATTGTATTCTATATCAGGCGTGGGTTTTACTGTGTTTTTTATCCTTTTGGCTATCCCCAACATTCTTTTCTTTTTAATTATCTTATCAACTATCAATTGATATTTTGGCTGAAAGTAGTCAGCATCCATACGGTTAAAATTTTTCACATCCGAAAAATTCACCTCAAACGTCAAATCTTCAGAAAATTGAAAATCCGCAAGACCTAATTCATCTAAAAGTAACTTTTCCGCGCGAACATATACCCGTTTTGACTCACTTAGAGATTCTTGTGATTTCAAAAATAATCTCCCTATTTCCTCTTGTTTGCCCTTTGGAGGAATAAATATCAATAGATATTTGAGATCATCTATGTTTAACCCCACCTGAATATGTCCTCTCATACAGCGTAACAGAAGATTTTTACCGTATTTGGAATTGAGATATGATATTAAATAATGGGGATTGATACTATCAGTTCTAAATACGGTACTTTTACAACTAAATATTGCAGGAAGGGAATATTTGTCTACAATTGCGACATTTCCGAGAGTTCCAACAACTGATATCAAAATATCACCCTCGTCAAGAGAGTATTTTTTGAGTCTTTCAAAATCCTTCTCAGGAATATAAACATTATCATTGTCTGCAATAATGAATTCCTTAACATCTTTTCCACGAATATATCTATATTTTCCCTCAGTTACATAGTTTTCTACATTAAATTCGGATCCAAATGGCCCAGTTGTAAATTTACCTTTTATACCATTCCAAGATTTATAACTGTGCGTCCGTACCAAATCATTAACCAAATGAAGGTATTCTGGCTGGTAATATTCCGCATCCAGCCGGCGTGCGCCTTCGAGTTGGGATTTTTGAATGATTGAATAAACCATATTACGCTTTCTTTTTTAGTAGCAGTGCTATCGCGCTTACTCGCATATTAAACGGAGGAACAAATGGAATTAACATATTTACCTCCAAAAACGAAAACCTTCTTTTTTAGCAAAATCGATGAATTTATCTGCAATTGCATCTAAATCATGATCAAGAACTTTGCGGAAACGGGCGTCGTGAACGTAGTTACCAGCCGCGTCTTTTTTGTAGACGTAGTCGCCGGAGTTATCTTTCCCTGCTTTTTTGGATACTGCCATGAATATCGGATAATCCCTGAGCTGTTCGCCCTCTTTACCCGCCGAAGCTTCAGCGAAGGAAGGCCACTTCTGCAAAAAGAGGACCGATGTTTTGGTTCCGGTATGTGGCTTAAACGTATTACCATGGAGGCCAACAATTGCCAAAATGCGCGCTTTAGCAAATATCCACTGCCGGATATATTCCATGTTTGTATTATTGAGAACCCCTTGCGGCAAAACGATAGCAAGTCTCCCGCCCGGACGCACAGCATCAAGGGAACGCTCGATGAATAGAATGTGCCGCTCGACGTTATTTCGGAGTTTGCCGTCTTTTTTAGCTAATTTGTACTGACGCAAGAGTCCCTGCTCGGGGTTTTCACCGGCAAAGGGCGGATTTGTCATCAAAATATCAAAATTGAGATACCGATACGTAAGTTGATTCTCTTTTGTATCCTGTGGATTATCCGTCTGCACAAGACGCGGTTTGAGGGCTACACGCGCGTCTTCGCTTTCAGCTCCTTGCCATTCCCGAGCGTCTAGGGAATTGCGTTTAAAAATATTATGTTTACCATCCCCGGCGATAAGCATGAGCGCCTGCGAAATACGGCGCATATTATCGTCAAAATCGATACCAAATAAGTACCGGCCAGCATACGTTTTTTGTGCCGCTTCGGTTTTTAAGTATTGATCCCACACGTGATACATAGCGTGGAGAATAAACCCGCCGGACCCACAAGCTGGATCTATAATGTATTCGTCTGCTTTAGGATTCAGCATCTTAACACACATTTTTATCACATGGCGGGGTGTAAAATATTGTCCTTTTGTTCCTTTCGCAACTTCCGTAATCAGATACTCGAATGCACTATCGATAATTTCATACTCTCCTTGCCCGATTTCAAATAAACGAATATTCTCAAGAAGCGGAACGCAGATATTGAGGCGGTCGGGAGATAACCGAATCCGGTCTGACGACTCAAACGTGTCCGGCCACTCGCGAGCGGCATTTTTAAACAGCTGATTAATGGTCTCATACGTTTTTTCCGAATCTCGATATTTTCGGAAAAGAACTTCTTGACCTTCTCTTCGTTCTTGAGCAAGCTTTTCATCAAAAAGTTTGGCGTAAATGATCTTAAATATCTCCTCAAATACATTTGCACCGGATCCGGCAAGCGCAAGCTCTTCTATGCGCTTGACGATTTCTACAAAATCAAATTTCGGTGAAAGATCTGACCATTTCTTTTTTATCTCAAAGAGGTCATCAATCGTCTGGTCAACGCGTGGAATATCACTTAATGTATCTTGGTATTCTTTGGGATACGGACGATATAAAATGACGCGCTCCTTCCCGTTGGACCATACGCCGATTTCCGATCCTTCTGATGAAAGATAGCTTTTGAGTTGGTCAACGCCTTTTTTCTCAGTCGGGTTTTTAACTTCAACAATGATGAATGGTGTAATTTTGTCTTTTTTATAGACTACGATATCCGCGGCTTTTGTATGAATTTCCCGGCCGAAATGAATACTTTTTTCCGTATCAATCCGATCAAACGGATAGCCGTACTGTGCATGCAATTTATAAAGCCAGAGTTGACGAATAATTTCTTCGGGCCTCACTTTTTGTTTGGCCTCATCAAAAACCAATTTTCTATTGCCAGACTTTAAATCTTTTATAGTAAAAATACCGCGCTCTTCTTCTCGGATGTCCAGTACTTCGGAGAATTCTATGCCTTCAAATTCTTTCAGACCATAGGCTACCGTAACATCACCAAAAACCGTATCAATAATCTCTTTGGCACTATTTGGTTTTATCGTTGGCATATACCCTCCTTTATTTCGCCGATTTCCAATACCCGTCTTTTAAGACAGAAATCACGCGACCCACTAGCCGCATTTTATCTGTGGCGGGAATGACTGAATATTTTGGATTTTCGGGCTTCAGATAAACGTATGGAGGCTTATCGTCAGAAATGAACCGTTTAACAGTCTTTTCGCCATCGATGTCCGCAAGCACGATGTGACCGGATACAAATTCTTTTTCGCTTTTAACCAATACTACGTCGCCATCATCAATACCAGCATTAATCATGGAATCGCCACGAATTTTGAGCAAAAATACCTCCTCGCGCAGAAGCGCCGCGTCTTGTGATACCTGCTGCCATTCGCCCGATATTTCAATTGGTTCAATTGGTATACCTGCCGTAGTCACCCCGAGGAATGGCGCCAAAGGTGGTTTACCAAGCAATTCATATCCGAGAGGCAAAATTGCTACACTGCGAGCCGCTGATTCAGTTCGTTTGATAAAACTCTTTTCCTCAAGTTTAGAGAGTAGATCAACAACTGATTGGTTAGAAGAAACACCGAGACACTCCCGCATTTCTTCAAATGTTGGAGGATACCCTGTGTCTATGATATGTTTGTAGACTATAGAAAGCAGGTCTTTTTGCCGCTTTGTAATCCTCTTATCCACGGTAGTTTGATACTACCCGACTATTTGTTCTGGGTCAACTATATATTTTAGTATCAAAATAGCACTTTCTGTTTACTTACCTCGGGGGTTAGTAAATCTAATCTAGATGATATAATTATTTAAAGACGAATCAAAAAATATGGCAGAAGCTCAACCTGTTGCCCCAACTCAAACTGCTTGTTCAACAAAAAGCAAATCAAGACTAGGTATTTGGTTTATTACAGGGTTATTGCTTTTACTTGCTGTAGCAACTGGCGCCTTCTTTTTAGGTAAATATGGGCTTCCTACCTGGGTAAGCGGCAAAAAGATTTGCACCTTAGAGGCTAAAGTTTGTCCCGACGGATCGTATGTCGGCCGAACCGACCCCAATTGTGAATTTGCTCCTTGCCCCTCTCCAACCAGTACACCCTCGATTGGATATACCTGCCCGGATACCGAATGGGCTGACTGTATGCCGGGACCGAATATGGGGGTGAAACAGGAATGTACACCTGAATTCATTAACTGGGCAAAGATACATTGCCCAGACTTCAAAGGTCCCGCCTACTAACCAGGTCAGCTTACTTTGCTCTCCATGCCTCCGTTTACTACCTCGCTTGCCGGCTCCAAAAGAACCGGTTGCGCACGCCTCACACGTCGTAGCAGGCTCCACACATACCGCACTTCTCCGACCCCCATAACCCAAGAAAGTAAAACATACGTCGCAAGGCCTATGGCGCTAACGATGCCTGTTAATAACAACAGACCAAAAACTCTCGTGGTATCAAATACCAACTGATCAAAAAGCTTCAGCGGCACATACAGCGCCACTCCTGTAGCAACCGACGCTATCAACATCTTCGCTGTCGGACCCAATAGTTCCTTCAGGGAAAAATGCCCGATTTTCTTATCCAAAAAAATCAACAAAAGCACTGCGTTCAAAATGCTTGCTATGGACGCAGACAACCCAAGCGACCATATCGGGAATTTATATATCATGACAAACACTATACTCAACAGTGTATTCACCAAAACAGACACTACGCCGACAGCCACGGGAGTTTTCGTATCATAAAGCGCATAATATCCCCTCGCAAGCACTTGGACAGCAGCTTGCGCAAACAGGGAAATGCTGAATGTCGACAACGTCATTCCGGTTAATACCGTAGCCTCCCAGTCAAATCGTGAGGCTCCGAAAACCAAACGGACGATTGGAATACGAAGCACGATAAATAAAGCGGAGACCGGTAATATAAGAAATAAAATTTGATGAAACGATCGTAAAATTGTTCGCTTAAAATCTTCCCCGTTCTCCTTGGCTGACTGAAACGAAAGCGTCGGCAACACAGCCTGGGCCACTGTAACACCAAACAAACCTACGGGCAATTGCTGTAAATGCTGGGCAAAGTTAAAAATAGTCACCATGCGTGCACCCAGTAATGTGGCCAGCATGAGGTCCACTGTCGTGTCTATCTGTGACACTGCCAGACCAAAGGTTCTCGGCCCCATAAGGGCAACAACCTCCTTTACCCCCGCCAACCTGTGATTAACACTGAGACTGTGCCGATATCCTACCCGCAAAAGCAACGGCAGCTGAATAAGCATGAAGAAAAAAGCACCGATGCCAACCCCGATGACCGGCGCCCATAAACCGTACTGTTGAGAGAAAAGAAGGATACCTGTGATAATCCCTATATTGTAAACAACGGGCGCTAATGCCGGTATGACAAAATAATTATGCGCCTGAAGAATACCGGTAAAAAAGTTGCCTACGAGAAGTGGAGTCACCTGCAAACAAACCATAAACCGGGTAAACTCCGCCATTTGGGCAATCTGTGCACCGGTAAATCCCGGAGCTAACAATCGTGAAATATCTTCCGTCCAGATCATGACCGGGATAGAAAACAAAACAAGCACACAAACACCGAGATTTATAAGAACCGATGCCATCTTCTGTGCATCTCCCTCCTTTTGCTTCGATATGTATTTGGTATAGACGGGAATAAATGCAGCGGTGAGTGCACCCATGACGAGAAGTTCAAAAAGAAGATTCGGTAAACGAAAGGCCGCAAAATACACCCCAAGCTCATCGGGAGCAAAACGAGCAGAGAGAAACCTGTCGCGTACCAGCCCAAGCACCCGCGAGGCAAATACCATAAGCATAAGCACAAATGCCGCAGAGCCAACGGATGTTTGCTTCTTAGTAAAAATCGTCCACATCTTTGACATCGCCAGCTTATTATAATCCAATCTCTCTTGACGCGTATAGAGACGATACGATATACTCACATCCATGCCAGTCATCGCTCAAGCAGCCAAAAAACTTCGAAGGGACAGGAAGCGCACGGTCCAAAACATGAAAGTGCGCGCAAATGTGCGAAGTGTAGTAAAAAAAGCTCGGGAGCTTCGCACTCCAAAGGCGCTTGCTGCCGCTTATAAAATTCTTGATAAGGCGGGAAAACACAATATTATCCACCACAACAAAGCTGCCCGTCTTAAATCGAGACTTGCTAAACTCCTCGGGAAAAAATAGGCTCCTATACACACCGCTATCCCACCCTGCTATACTATTCTTGTATAGTTTTACATTAGGACTTACGCGAGATTCCCGGAATTGAAGCTACTCTAATTTCGGGAATCAAACGCCAGCGAAGCTGGCACGCGTAAGTCATAATTTGATATTTGATTACGCCATGCCTGCCAAAAAAATTCGAATCAATCTACTCGGTACAACAGACCTTGAATTCACTCCTTGGGGGCGCATTGTCACGTGGGCCACAACGTACGGACGATACATCATGATTCTCACCGAAGTAGTCGTACTCATGGCGTTTTTATCGAGATTCAGCCTGGACAGAAAACTCACCGACCTTAAAGAAGAAATAGAGCAGAAACAAATGATCATAGAAGCAAATCTTCCATTCGAAGAAGAAATTCGCGCGCTTCAGGACCGGCTGGCCAAACTCAAAACGCTCCTTTCCGAACAACCGCAAGCTGTCGATACTATTGATCTTATCCGAAAATACCTCCCGCCCGACGTATATCTGAATGATTTTGAATATAACGGCGGTAAACTGACTATCCGTGCTGTAGCCGGCACGAATAGCGGATTTTCCCGTTTTTTGTACCTCATTCAGACAAGCAAAGAACTCAATGACGTATCATTGAGTGACATACAAAAAAAGCCGGCAGAAGGCATCACTTTTCAGCTTACCGCACAGGTAGGCGCAGGCAAAAAATAAAAATATGGAAAAAGCACCAACGCGTGATTTTTCTCAGTACCGCAGGTTCTATCAACAATTGAAGCCGTTATGGAATAAGCCGAAGAAACGGGCATCTACGGCAGCTGTTTTTTCGCTTCTTGCCACTGCGTTGTTTGGCTGGTTTGCAATCAAGCCCACCGTCCAAACCATTCTGTATCTGCGACGCGAGATTAAAGATAAGACAGAGGTCAACAAACAAATGGAGGAAAAAATTACACACCTAATAGAAGCACAAGCTGCGTATGAAACCGTGAGCGGCAGCCTTCCCGTGCTTGATCAGGCTGATCCTTCTACCCCGGAGGCAGTAGATGTCGTCAGACAACTTCGCAACCTTGCGGGAGCCGCTGGTGCGTCTATTTCTGCAATACAGCTACAAAGTGTCCCTATTGCGGCTACTGCAACACCGAGCGGAAAGGCTACCGGCGAATCTGTCGCAGAGCTTACTATTAATGCCGTTTTAAGCGGCACCTACATCGTCATTCGGTCATTCCTAGATGGTATACTATCTATGCGGAGGGTGTTAACTATGGAAGTGGTAAATCTGAATCATGAAACTTCAATAGCACAGACCATGGGAGACAATCTGTTAAAGATTACGTTAAAGTTCAAGGCATACTATACAGGGGGCAACTAGCTATGCAGAAAGAAGATCGCGATATTTTATATGTAGCTCTTTTTACATTTATTACGGTGGCAATTTGGATCTTGTTTGAATTGACAAAAACAACAAAAACATCAACGATTTCACCGAATATGCAAAAAATCATCAAACCACTTTCCCCTACAATAGATACGGAGACGATTGGAATCATAGAAAGTAAAAACGTTTACTAATAGCCTATGCCAACGCCGAAAAAAATTCCTACGCTTCTTGGGATCCTCCTTGTTATTATCCTGGTAGCATTGATCAGTGTTATGTTTGAAAATATCGTTCGTCAAAACGCCAAAGCGTCTTTATCTGTCGAGCCGACGTCTGTTGCTGTTACTAATGTCACTGACACCATGTTTACTGTCGCCTGGATCACAGAATCTCCGGCCACAGGGGTGTTAACCGTTACCGGCGCATCGGAAAAAAAGAAAACGGTATTTGACGACCGTGATATCGGATATCATTCTTCTATGTATACAGGAAAACTTGGGAAATATATTACCCATTCGATAACATTCCGATATGCTAACCCCGGGATGAATTACGAAGTTGTGATCCTTTCAAACGGAAAACCTTATACAAGCCAGGGTGTTCCATATCGAATCCGAACCCCGGAAACTCTAGCCTCTCCCGGCAATAGCCTGGAACCTGCCTTCGGAACTGTTGTTACCTCGGAAGGACAATATGCCCAAGGGGCGCTTGTCTATCTTACACTGGAAAACAGCCAGATGCTTTCTACCCTTGTTCAATCCTCCGGAACATGGCTTATCCCCCTTAATCTCGCAAGGATCAAAGACCTATCCGTCTATGTCACCCCGGAAGAACGCATAACCGAAACAATTTTTGTCCGATACGAAGGAGAGCAAACAACTGCTCTTTCCGATACGCTCAACGACGCACCGGTTCCGACGATGGTCATCGGTAAAACATATGACTTTCGAAAAACACAGGCCGGAACGGGAACAAATGATCTTGCATCCTCTGTTTCTCACGCTTCTTCGGTTCTGGGGCAAACAACCCAAAGACAAAATGGCGCGTTCGACATCATCAGACCCGCGCAAGGAGCGTCCCTAGCTACATATACCCCGCTTATAGCCGGATCCGGAATACCCGGAAAAACAGTCACGCTTACCATAGGGATAACTTCTCCGATCGGAGGAACGGCAATTGTCGGTAGCGACGGCATTTGGCGCTATACCCCTCCAAAACCGTTAGCGCCGGGCAAGCAAAGCGTCACGGCAACAACAACAGATGAAAAGGGTAAACCCGTCGCGTTCACTCATACGTTTGAAATTCTCAAAAGCGGCACGCAGGTATTGGGGGAAGCAACACCTTCGGCAACGCTTGAACCGACACCCACTTCGGAGCCTGCAAGTCCCTCTGCCACATCAACACCGGTAGATCTGGCGGGAGAACCTGTACCAACAAGCGGTACAACCTTGCCTACTTTAATATTGTTCCTGTTGGGAGCCGGACTTCTGACCGGAGGCTTTGTTGTAAAGATATTGTAAAGATATTCTTGACTGGCATAACCAGGTGTCATATGCTGAAAATGTATGGATGATCTTATAAAATCGGCGCAAAATATCATTGATGACGCAGTTAAACAAGGGGGCGCCTCCACATCCGCACCTCCTCCGCAGCCTCCGGAAGAACCTGCTCCTGAACCCATGGTAAAACCGGAGGAAGCTCCCGCTGTGCACGAGCCTTCACCAGCATCATCACCTCCACCGCCTCAAACCGTTATTGTTCCGGCTTTGAAAAACGACGAAAAAAAACCAAAAAAGAAAAAGTCCGGCGCAGCAAGAGCGCTGGCTGTATTTCTGCTTCTTCTCGTTACGGTCCCTGTCGGCGCGTACTTTATCTCCCAGAGAAACCAGCAAATTGCTGATATCAGAAACAGGGCAGCAGAAATACCGGGACCGTATCCGCCGTGGAGCGCGTGCGATGTTATTGGAGATACCACCACAAGTCCAAAGGGTAATTGTTTGGAATGTAAAGAAAACACCAGCGGCGGCCCTAACCCTGCGTGGGCGCCATGCGGGGGGACGCCTGAATGCCCATGGCAATTAACCAATGGCCAATGTTGCCCTAAACCTCCTGATAATTGCAGTAACCCCGGTGACAAAATCTGCATTCCTGATCCGTTTATTTCCCAATGCAGCGAATGGGACCTTGGTTGTCCTTCAGGACAACAATATTATTGGAAGCATCTTGAGGGAATAACAAGTTGCGATAATTTCCCGACCCCGACTCCTACGCCTGGTCCCACGGAACCGCCGGGCCCGCAGTGCCAGAATATCAAAATTTATAAAAACGGTTCACCTGTAGATCCCTCTACACTCCGGGCTGGTGATGCGGTCATTATCGCAGTCAAAGGAACGAACGCTGTCAAAGCGCGTATCCGCGTCAACGGAGGCGCATGGACGGAAACGACCACGAAAAACGCGAGCGGCGAATACATTACAGGCTTTACCATACCGGCCGGAGTTACTCAGTTTGTCATCGAGGCGGAAGTTTATAGAAACGGCGTTTGGCAATAATAGTATGAACTTTATACGAAAATACTGGCGGTTATTGATTATCACGTTTATCGTGCTTGGATCAGGCGTTGTCACGATCCTTATGTCCCAAAAGCTTAAACAGACCTCGCCTGTGGCCCCAACAGTCCCCCAGGCAACTCCCAAAGCAGTAGCTCCTGCATGCACTTTAAGCTTCCAGATAGGCGGCCCCACACCAACGCCTACTCCCACGCCCACACCGGGCGGACCTACCCCAACACCAACACCTACTCCCACGCCTACACCGGGCGGGCCAACACCTACTCCCACGCCAACACCCGGAACTTCGCTAAATACCACTCCTGAATGCACGGGGCTTTCAATCGCTCCTACGACCGGAACATCAGTCCCACTCACTGCCACCTTTACCTGTTCAGGGGCAGATCGCGACGGGAAGATTCTTGCCGTAGAATTCAACTTTGGGAATGAAGAAACCAAAACCATCGATAAAGATGTCGGAAGTCCCGGCTCCATCAGCACCACATATACATACATTCGGGAAGGAAGTTTTGCGGCCTCCTGCAGAGTCAGAGATAATAACAACACTTACTCATCCACACCGGACTCCTGTAAACAAACTATCCGGATAGGAACTGCTGCTATTGCCGCCGCGGTAACGCCGGGCACATCTCCTATCGCAACGCCCAAGGTGCCGGTTGCCGGTACCGGCCCATCGATTCTCGGAGCATCTGCCATAGCAGGCGGGATATTTCTCCTCCTGCTTGGACTCATATTCTAATCTTTTCGCAATGCTTCTTTGACAAAGCTATGGATTGCCTCCCAATTTTCTTTTGGTACAAGCACATACCGCCCGTACCAGGATATCGGTGGCGACTGAAGCATGCTTTCTATAGAAGAGCTCCTCATGTGATCGCGTGGAGTGCGGGATGCAAGCTTTATGAAAGTCAGCGCCTCTACGATTGTCATGTCGGTATCAACCGCTTCGTCAAACAACCGTACTAATATTTTTATACGGCGGAAAGAAAATAAAATGTTGGGAGAAAAAATTTTTTCCTTCAACGCAAGAAGCACTTCCTGCTGGCGCCTGCCTCGTGCAAAATCAGTGCCTTCCTCTCCTTTCGCATGACGGCTTCTCACGTATATAAGAGCTCGCTTCCCGTCCATCTCTTGGGTTCCTTCGTCAAAATGCACTGACTCATACCGACAGGCAAACGTTGGATCGTTATTGCACGTATCGTCTTCTTTCCCCGCAATGGGGAATTCTGTATCGGTAAATGCTTGCGGTACATTGATGGTCACTCCACCGATCTCGTCAATCATGCTCTGAAAACCCGAAAAATCTATAAGCACGCCGTAGTGCACCGGAATCCCGAGGGCGTCCTCCACGACGGCTTTCGCCAAAATAAACCCTCCGCCTTTTTTCTTCTCTTCACCGTAGTGATATGCGCTGTTTACTTTGTCTTTAAGGGTCTCTGACCATATATCCCGTGGGATAGAAATCATCGCCGCCGTCTTTCTTGGAACATCGAGAGAAAGCACGATAATAGTATCCGTCAGATCGGCGCCCGCGTGATTCCCGCCGGGAACACCCAAAAGAAGCACATTGGTGCGTCCATTCTCTGATTGCAGTTTTGCTCCCGTATCAAACAATAATCTGATCACAGCGCCCGGTGTCATACTCGTTGCCTGCATGAACCGCTGAGTCTTTACAATTATTCCGGAAAACACTGCCAGAAAAAGCAGCAACACCAAAACGGCAATAATGCGAAGAGTCTTCGGCAGAAGCATCCGTTTGATTTTTGTCTGCATGAATTAATTATAATAAATGAGAAGCGGATTCGACGATACGGTAAAACGTGTTCGGATTTAAGCTGGCTCCTCCGGGAAGTCCTCCGTCTATATCCGGCTGCGAGAAAAAATCAGCGGCATTTTCATCGTTAACGCTGCCGCCGTATATGACAACGGGTATGCTACTTTTGTCTTTTATAAACCGTATTGTTTTGTTGGCGTCTTCAGGTGTTGGTGTACGTCCTGTACCGATTGCCCATACAGGCTCGTAGGCAATAATTATTGTTTTCCTCTGATCATCCGTACATTTTCTTAATACCTCCAGTTGCCTCGTGAGTACCTTTTCCGTTTCGCCTGCGTCGTATTCGTCGGCCGTTTCTCCTACGCACAAAATCGGAATCAAACCATGACTGCAGGCTATTTGCATCCTTTCGGCAATCAATTGGTCCGTCTCTCCCATAAACTCTCTCTGCTCGGAATGACCGATAATAACGTATTGCACCCCAACGTTTAGCAGAAGATCAGGCCCTATTTCTCCTGTACGGTTATGTTGCCCTGAAGGAGAAATTTTTTGACTTCCTATCGCAAACAACCCCTTCTCTGCCATATCTTTTAAGGGAGAGAGTCTCTTTATGTGTTCATTCACAACATACAATGCTGTAGTGGAAGGGCAAAGAACGATGCGGAGATTGACTTCTGCCAGCGGGGAATCTGATAACAACCGGTTGAATTCATCAAGCCATTGACCGGCTTGTTCAACGGTCATATTTTCTTTCCAGTTTCCTGCAATAACAAGTCCTCTTTGTTTTCCCATGGTATGTTAAGATTATACTTTATGAAGGAAGATTTACTCAATGATCTCAATACCGATCAGCAGGAAGCGGTACGACATACAGAAGGACCTGTTTTGATTTTAGCCGGAGCAGGCAGCGGAAAGACGAAGGTCATTACTTACCGCGTAGCTTATTTAATCGTGGAAAAACATATTTCGACCCACAATATCCTGATGGTCACCTTCACCAATAAAGCCGCAGGCGAAATGAAAGAACGGATCAAAAAGCTTCTTACCACGAACCGCGAACCACGAACCGCGAACCACGAACTCCCCTTCGCAGGCACCTTCCACTCTCTTTGTGCCAAGATACTGCGCAAATACGCCGGAAACGCTGGGTTGTCCCGACACTTCGTCATTTATGATGAGTCGGATCAGCTGGATGCGATCAAAGACGTCATGAAGCGGCTGGACATTTCCGTGAAGAACTTCAAACCCGGGTCTATCCTTCACACGATCTCGCAGGCAAAAAACGAGCTTATCGGCCCGCTTGAATACCCAGAGTACGCAAGGGGTCTCTTTCAGGAAACCGTCGCACGAGTGTACCTCAAATATCAGCAAGTGCTTGTGGAAAATGACGCTGCGGACTTTGATGATCTTCTCATGAAAACCGTGAAGCTGTTTGAGCAAAATCCCGCTATTCTCGGAGAGTATCAGGAGCGTTTTCGGTATGTGCTCGTTGACGAATATCAGGATACGAACCGCGCGCAATATGTACTTACCAAGCAGCTTGTGAGGCGACATCAAAACATCTGCGTTGTCGGAGACGCATCTCAAAGCATCTACCGGTGGCGGGGTGCGGATTTCCGCAACATGCTTCTTCTGAAGCAGGATTTCACCGGGCTTCGGGAGTTTCATCTGGAACAAAATTACCGATCGACCCGGATGATTTTGGAAGCGGCCAATGCTGTTATATCAAAAAACACATCCCATCCGATCCTCAATTTGTGGACCGAAAACGGAAACGGAGAAAAAATTCTTTTGTACGAAGCTCGCAACGAACACGATGAGGCCACGTTTATAGTTCAAACAATCCTTCAGGCAAACCGCCCATTTAACCAATTTGCCGTCCTTTACCGTACAAATGCTCAATCGAGACTCTTGGAAGAAGCGTTCCTTCGCTCTGGAATCCCGTATACGCTCGTTGGCGGTATGCGTTTCTACGAACGCAAAGAGATCAAAGATGTCCTTTCATATCTTCGTCTCCTGCAAAATCCCAAAGATATGGTTTCATACAAACGCGTGGAAAAACTCGGAAAATCCAGACTCCAAAATTTTTTGCAACTTACCCAAGAACTGACCCAAGATACCAAACTGGTCGCCCACACCACGCTGGAGATCCTTGACCAAACGCTAAAAGCTTCTTCCTACCTTGAGCTTTACGACGCCAACAAAGAAGACGAGGCGTATCGTCTGGAAAATATCAAAGAACTCCGCTCTGTGGCTATGGAATTTCCGGCGCTTTCCGACTTTTTGGAAAACGTTGCGCTCATGGAGCAGGAATACACACCACAACACATACGAGAACACGGACGACAACAACAAGTAGTGACGCTTATGACGCTCCATGCGGCCAAAGGGTTAGAATTCCCGGTAGTATTTATTGTAGGCATGGAAGAAGGATTGTTCCCCCATAGCCGAAGTCTTGTGGAAAAAGATGAGCTCGAGGAAGAACGAAGATTGTGCTATGTAGGGATTACCCGAGCCAAAGAGCGACTCTACCTTCTCTATGCCAACCGCCGGCTTATATTCGGAACCAGAACGCAAAATATGATATCGCGCTTCATAGCAGACATCCCGCAGGAGATATTGGAGCTTCATGTATCTCTTGATGCCACCAGGGGCTTTCATGAGGAAGACTTATTGCTTTAGGCCGCATACGTCCCGCTAAGCGGGACGGACGAGCCCTTAGATGAATTTCAATACAATCAGCAGTACTGCTCCGAAAACCGTTATAGTCGCCAATAACATCTCCACGATCAGAAACCAACGGGCAAAGCCTCTCACGTACGAAAAAGAAAATAAAGGCGGGAGCAATCGGCTGTCTATCGGAAGCCATGAAAGCGAACCAGAGGTGTGCACTTTCTTCCTCATTTTCTTTCTCATCAACCCCATTGTACCACACACAAAAAAGAGGGATAATAGCGTTAGTGAAAAAGCTTACTCTAATCATCCGTCCTGCTATGGCGTTAGACCGACGATCTTGGGATGCCGCCGCTTCTCACCCGCTTCAGACATGGGCTTGGGGAGAATTTAGACGTTCAATGGGAATAGATGTCGTACGGCTGGTTCCCGACCATCGTTTGTCCGAAGTATGGCAGATAACCTTCCATCATATTCCATATACCCATTGGACCATCGGATACTTTCCTAAAGGCCCGGTGCCAACTCCTCGCATGTTTAGAGAACTTGAAAAACTCGGGAGGAAAAAACACGCCATTTTTATCCAGCTAGAACCTAATGTGCAAGTCAACAATATAACAATAAAACAATTTAACAATGTCCTCTTCAAGCAATCTCATCATCCGTTGTTTACCAAATACTCTTTTATCTTAGATTTGACCAAAACAGAAGAAGAGCTTTTGGCCGCCATGCACCCTAAAACCCGTTATAATATTCGTCTTGCCCAAAAACGCGGAGTGGTAATTAAAGAAGATAGCTCCCAAGAAGCATTTGAGCAGTATCTTACGTTGATGTCTGAAACCACCGGACGACAACAATTCCACGCCCATGATGAAGCATATCATCGCCGAATGTGGAACATCATGCACAAATCCGGCATTGCCCGGTTATTCACCGCCTCTTACGAGGGATCAACCCTTGCTGCATGGATTATATTCTCCTGGAGGGATACTATTTACTATCCGTATGGAACTTCACGCCGTGAGCACCGCGATGTTATGGCTCCAAATCTTCTTTTGTGGGAAATTGCACGTTGGGCCAAACACAAAGGATTCAAATATTTTGATTTGTGGGGAGCGCTTGGACCATCCGCCAGCCGGCGGACCGATGATCCATGGTACGGATTCCACCGTTTCAAACAGGGATATTCTCCGCGTCTTGTAGAGTATATCGGATCGTACGATTTAGTTATACACCCCCTGTTATACAAACTCTATGTAATCGCCGATGCGCTTCGATGGAGATATCTTCATTTCAAAAAGAAGCTGTAATAAAGAAATGTAAAATTCAATATATTAACGTGTTAACACGTTAATATGCCTGATATGGAAGTCCAACAGTCGTTATTATACAAAAGGTATGTCCGTGCGTTGGGGTGGCGTGTCATCGGAGAAAAAGGAAAATATATATTTATCAAATCTTTTCCTTTCATAGGAGGACTGGCAAAAATTCAAAGAATCACCTCGCTGCCTGAAGTTACCGGGTTGGCTGCCACGCTCTCGCACCATCATGTCCGGACCGTGATTATAGAGCCGGACACTTCTATTGCTCAAGCGGCGTTTGATCGTTGGGCGTCCCGTCTTTCGCGTCATTTCAAAATCAGCAAAACGCCATATATACCCACCAAAACAATACTTATCGATATTTCGCGCCCGGAACAGTTGATCTTCAAAGCGTTTTCGGAAGCCAAGCGCCGGGGTGTTCGCCGCGCAATCAAACACGGGGTTATCATCAGGGAGTCCATGGATATAAATACATTTATCAAAACGAAAAACAGAGCGTCCGGATTTTTGGGATTCATGACCACATACGGTGTTCGGCAGCTCTGGCAGATATTTGCCCCAAAACACACAGCTATTCTTCTTGCTTACCACGCAGAAAAAACACAGAACAACAAGCCGCTCGGCGGGATCCTTCTTCTTTTCTGGAATCATGTCGCGTATTATTGGATAGCCTGCGCAAGTAAACACGGGAAGAAATTCTTCACTCCGACGTTCCTGGTATGGGAAGCGATAAAACTTGCAAAATCCAGAGGCTGCAAACTATTTGATTTCGTCGGCGTATGGGACGAAAGAAATACGCAACACTACAAAGAATGGATCGGGTTTACTAAATTTAAGGAAGGCTTCGGCGGTAAATCGCTCTATTACCCAATTGTAAAATAGCTATTTTAGATTTTTTATTTCCAGGCTTCGCATATCAGCCGGAATTCGCAAAAATCGCAAAACTTGCCCGGCGTGGGGCGAAAATCACTTTTTCCTATTTCCACTGCTGTTTTCTCTATAGCTAAACGTGCGTCATCAAGCTGCTTCTTTGTACGTGAGGATGATATCTTCTCCTGCCCTTCAAAAAAATAAAAAGAAACAACAACATGTTCCGGAGGCTTGTCGTAAACACCCTTCTCTGATGCGGCCATGGCATACACAGTCAACTGCATGTCGCTTCCGGCATTACGGCTTTTGGTGGCTTGGCCTGTTTTATAATCAATAATCTCTATGTTATCTCCGGACAACGGATCAATTCGGTCTATTTTCCCAACAAGCTTCAGGGCCGGCGTAATTTTTATGGTAAATGACTGTTCCAACCCAAGAGGAGTGACGGAGGGGTCATACCCTTTGTGATAAAATTCGCTGAGGAGTTCTTTCCCGTGTCTGCGGACTTTTGCCTCGTATGTTTTATCACGAAAACCGATAGACGACCAATATTTGTCATAAAGCTCCAACAGCTCCTTTTTCTTCGGCTTCTGCCCTTGTTTCACCAGTTCATAAAATGCGCGCACCGTCTGATGCATCGTGCTCCCAAAAGAAAGAGCGGCTGATGGCGGTACCGGAATACGAAGTATGTACCGATATTTATACTGCAGTGGGCATGTGATAAATGTTTCTAACTGCGAATATGATAATCTATCAATAACGACAGGACTTTTTGAAAGCTCTTCTTTTTCATCAATCTTCTCCCAGTCCGACAAATGTAATTGTTTTGCCGTAGGCGTACTGGCGAGCCGGCTTACAAATGCTTCTCCCAATGCCTCCGCGATAAACGGAGATAATTTCTTTTCCCTTTTTCCTTCTCCGTAATAGTTTGCCGCGGAAAAGTAAAGCAGGTCTCTTGCACGTGTCATGCCTACATAAAATAATCTGCGTTCTTCCTCGAGGTGATAGTCGCCTTGCGGCAAAATTTCTTTAATCAATGCTTCCGGAATTGGAATCTGCTCTCTTCTTTCTATAGTTGGAAAACGGGCAGAAACTAAATTCGCCAAAAACACAACCGGGAACTCCAGACCTTTTGACGAATGGACCGTTAATATGTTTACTGCGTTGTTTTCCGTCCAATCCAAATCCGCAGCCAGAGGCGACTCGCCAAGCTCCATGGACATATCTATCCAATCTACTACCGTAAACACGCTGGCATCGTCGTGGTCCGTCTCATAAGTTTTCAGTTTGTCAAAAAATCTTGCGATATTTGTGGCTACCCTTTCTTCTTTAGTGGTTTTGTAAGAAGTAAATTGCCGTAAGAGCCCGCTTTCCTGCAAAAAATAATAAAGAATTTGTCCGGCGGTGTCTTTTTTGATAAGTCCTAAGTGTCGATGAACCATCGCAATTAATTTTTTAACGTTTTCCAACTCCGATTGTTCACACGCTTCAAAAAGCGACATCCCGTATTTCCTTGAAAAATTCAGTAGCGCTGCAACATCCCGTGCACTCACTCCCGCCCAATCCATCGTTAACACCCGATACATGGCGACATTGTCTTCAAAGTTATACAGCACCTTAAGGTACGCGATGAGGTCTTTGACCTCCGGCTTACGCAGAAGCTGTCCCGGCCCTAAAAATTGGTACGGAATTCCGGCCCGCGACAGCGCCCGTACAAATGGCTCCGCATGATTATTTGCCCGGACGAGTATCGCAAAATCCTTCCATTCATATTCTGTTCCGTCACTTTTGACTTTTGACTTTAGACTTTTGACTTGTTTCGCAACTTCTTCCGCCTCGTTTTCCACTCGGTCTTGATGGATAAATTGAATGCTGACTCCTTGAATTCCGCGCATGTTTTTGAGCTTTTTTTCTATGTGTTCCACTGCTTCCAACCTGTCCGGGTTATTGTGCTGGATAAGGTCATAGGAACGGTTGAGTATCTCCTGCGTTGAACGGTAGTTTTTAGTTAACACGACAACTTTTGCTTTTTTGAATCGCTTGCGGAATTGAATAATGTTGGAAATGGCTGCGCCCCTCCACCGATAAATAGCCTGATCATCGTCCCCCACGACTGTAATATTCTGTTTTTTGCCTGCAAGAAGCATCGAAAGTTCGTTCTGCGAAATATTCGTGTCCTGAAATTCATCAATAAGAATATATGTAAATTGCTCCTGATATCGTTGTAGGATTTTCGGCCGCGTCCGGAAAAGCTTGAGTGTATTGCTGATCAGATCGGCATAATCTGCCACCCCTTCTTTCTCTTTCAATTCCTCATACGTGCGATACGCAACAGCCAGTTCTTGATATTTTTCTAATTCTTCTACTTTATCTTCCGTTTGATTCTGATCTTTGACTTTTGACTTTTGACATTTGACTTTTGACATCACCCAATCAATGTATTGACTGGGTGCCACGTCTTCATCTTTGAGTCGGTTAAAATGCTGCAACACACCTCCGATAAATTTGGTCGGATTGCCCAATGGCCGGAAATACTTGAGACTAAACTTGAATAAATTTTTGCGGAAGAAAAGGATTGTTTCTGCTTCCGTCATCAGGTGATACGCAGGATCCAACCCGATGTTAATCGCCTCTGCCCGAAGCACGCGGTCGCAAAAGGCGTGAAACGTGGAAATCCACATCTGCGTGACACCATAAGGAAGAGCGATATCGATCCGTTCCTCCATTTCCCGTGCCGCTTTTTCCGTAAACGTGAGAGCCAGAATTTCTTGAGGGAGAGCGCGGCCGGATGAAATAATGTGCTTTATCCTCTCCGTCACAACGGTTGTCTTTCCGGTGCCCGCACCGGCAATGATAAGAAGCGGCCCCTCCCCGTGCTCGACCGCCTGCTTTTGCTCCACATTAAGCACTCGCCTGTCAACAGGGGTTTTTATCACAGTGAAGATATTATACTCGATTTTACGATTTAAACCGTGGATGTTTCGGCGTTCATACGCAGTTACTTTTTATCCAATCAAGAATGGTATCTACCAACATATTCTCATAACCGATATAACTGTGCGAGGCGCCCTCAATGACTTTGACAGTTAACTTTTTAGTCGATTTAGCGTACCTTTTGATTAGGTCTACGGCCACGTCAACCGATGGCTTCATGTAATTGTCGGCTCCTCCGTAAACTACCAATAACGGTTCTCTAGTCTCTTCTAATACTTGCCATTGAGGAGAATCAGGGCTGTGATAAGGGGTTAGTGTGCCCGGCCCTTCTTCTGTTAAATATCCCAAGTACATGAGGGCAGACGTTTGGTAACTGACCGGTGATAATTCTTTAGGGAGTAATGTACTCCCTTTACCATCTCTAACTATTTTTACAATTTCGCGGTTTGTCTTTTCATATTTTTCTTTGCCTAGCGCATAAAACATTAGTCCCGCGTCGTTTTGTGAAGAAAGAAGAATCTGACCAATCACCCGCGGATCGTGCTTTTTGTGTTGATAATACAGAATTTTAGAAGTAAGACTATGGCTTTGAAGAATTACTTTCTTCACTCCGTGTTCCGTCAAGAAATCAACCCATGCACCAATATCCAACACACAATCTTCAAACCTTTCAAATCCTCCTCCGATTTGCGTCCATTCAACATTCTTCCCGACAGGCTTTCTGATATCAGCATAAACATCATGCCCGCGATTATTTGCAGTAAGAAAAGAAATTCCCTGAGCAGATAGTTTCTCTGCTTCAACTTCTATAAACTTATGCGAGTAGAAATCTCCCGAGGTACCGTGGGAATGAAACACAGCAATTTCACTTGTCGCGTCCATCCAAAAACCGGCATGTTCCAGTCCATCAGAAGTAACAGTTTTAACCAAATTCCCTTTCAACATATCGTCATTATACCATCGCTGCAAGCTTGGCGCGGAGTTTGTTTCCGGTCATTGACATAATCAATGCGCTTAAAATCGCAAAAGCAAGCGCGCTTGCCAATACCGTCATCCGCGGGCCAATCGTGCCAACCACCGCACTGGCAAGAAGTGCACCCAAGGCCATGCCGCCAATGAGCGTTACCGAATAAAAACTCAAAATCCGTCCTCGCAGAGCATCGGGAGTTTGAATCTGCACCAGACTGTTGATCGTGGTAATGGCGGTCGCCACCGCCCAGCCGCCAAAAAGCGCCAACGCAAGCGACAGATAAAAACTTTTACTTACGGCAAAAACAGCAATGTAGAAAAATGCCGTACCGAAAAGAATAACCAGCAGCGGGAATTTATTTTTCCAGGCGGTAAATAGCCGATGGAACCCCAAAGCTCCGGCGGCCCCTCCCAAACCGAAAAAGCTCTGGAGCATCCCGAACCCAACTTCGCCTTTCCCGAATATGTCATGGGCAAAAATCGGTAAAAGAGTCGCAACCGGCCAGGTAAATAAAGCTAACAGGAATAGAAGCCCAAGGAGTACGGCGATATATTTATTCGATCGAATAAAACGGATTCCTTCCTGAAAGCTTTCCCGCACTGATCTCTGCCCCCGATGTGTTTCCTGTGTTTTCTGACTCGACAGCCGCATGATCATTATGGCGTAAATGACAGCGCCGAAACTTAAAGAGTTAAGGAGGTACGCCGGTCCAATGCCGAACCCGGCGATAATAAGTCCGGCAATAGCCGGTCCGATGGATCTAGCGCCGTTAAATAACGCGGTATTAAGCGAAAGCGCGCTGGCGATATCTTTTTTCTCAACCAGGCTAAGCATGAGAGTCTGCCGCAGCGGCATCTCAAAAGCGAAAATGATACCGTTTACGGCGGCAGCCAAAAAGACATGCCAAATCCGAATCGACTGCGTCGCAATTAATAGAAACAATGTGAAAGCGCTGACAGCGTAAAAAGACTGAAATAATATCATTGTCCTCTTTTTATCGACGCGGTCGGCCAAAACTCCGCCCAAAAGCGCCAATACCAGTGTCGGAGTCAAATTGATCGCGCCTACCAAACCAAGATACGACTTGTTACCGGTCAAAACCGGATAGATAAGCCACTGTCCGGCAACCGTCTGCATCCAACTGCCGACAAGCGATACCCCCTGGCCGATAAAATACAACCGGAAGTTATATGACCGTAGTGCCGGCAGCAGATTCCCAATGTGGTGTTTCGCTTTCTGCAGCATATCCGATATTATACCCCCAATCTTATTATACTTTTCATAATACTTCTCATAATATATTTCTGATAACCTAAATGTAAATTCTTTCCCTAATTCCATGTTATCTTGTTTTAAAACATGATAACATGGATATCAAAAACATTGCTTAGTTATCTTTAACTATTTGATTAGTAAGTTGGGGTAAAAAGTCCGTGCGACGAAATGCAACGCGTCTCCGATAATATCGGGATTATTAGCGATCGTTGTCCGGATTTCCTGTGGAGAAAACCATCTATATTCAACCGATTCGTGATTTAAGCGTGGTTTTTGATTCGTATAGATTTCAAAGAGGATAAAAAAATGATTTTCACATCTTCCTAATACACGCCTATTATATATTGCCTTCCCGATATACTTACTGGTAAATTCAGTAATTCCCGTTTCTTCTTCTGTTTCCCGTCTTAAAGCCTCAATTTCGCTTTCGCCTGAACGGATATGACCGCCAACCGGAGACACAAACTGACCGGCATCCTGGCGATCAGAAGCCTGCCTAACCAACGCCCATTTCCCATGCGGATTAATTACTTCCGCAATTACCGTACGGTGTAATAAGCCTTTCTCATGTGCCTCTTGTTTCGTTGTTTTACCAATTATCACATTGTTCCAATCGACAATGTCTACAAGCTCGTCGTCCATAAATTGCGTGTATTAGAATGGCTTTCTGCTTTGAATTTTAGCTTCCCATCGCTTGCGGCGCCAATGACTCCAATCGCGCCCAACCGGAGGCGGTAAAATATTTGCAATAGTATCATCAATTTTTTCCAAATATTCCTTTAGTTGCTCCTTCATAAGTATCAATGATATTACTTTTTGATATCCACCTGTCCCTTTTTGTAAAACAAGGCTGATTTTGTTGACCGTGGTTGAGCTGACCTTAAGCCAACGGGCAACTGTCCGCTGATCGTATTTTTTGAGAAGCAGGAGCGCAATCGAAAGACGTTTTGCCAACATCAGCCGTTCCGTCGGCGACAAAAGATCGTCAATGAGTTGCTGTATTTGCTGTTTCGTCTTGGCAGATACAATGCTTTCCAAAAGTACTTCGTATACCCGTTTTTCTATCTCTTTCCGCAATGGAATTCTTGACACTTGTGTCATACTTTTTTATTTATCTATTCTCTCTTTAAACTTTAAAAAATTAAGGCTTCAGTGTCAATTGTTCTTTAGCCTCTTCTATTGTCTCTAGCGTTTGGGTTTGGGAAAGTTTTTGGCCTAGAAGATTAAAAGAGGAAGAAACGGTATTCATGCTGTTATAGGCGTTATTGACGTGCCGTCCCATCACACCTAGATTTTCTTCTACTTTACCGTAGTCTTTTTGGATTGCCCGAAGTAGTTGAAACACTTGACGGGATTTTTGCTCTAGATCTTTACCTTGAAAGCTTAAAAGCAAAACCTGCAGGTGCGCATAAAGCGTATTGGGAGAAACCGGATAAACCCGCATTTTCCTGGTATATTCCATAAGATCATTTAAGTTAGCGATTTCGTAATAGACTGCTTCGGAAGGAATATACATGAGCGCAAAATCCATCGTTCCTTCTTCCGGCAGGATATATTTTTTGCTTATGTCGTGGACATGCTTTTTGACGTCTGACAAAAATTCTTTTTTGGCACGGCTGCGGTCGGTCTCGGTTTCACCCTTGTGCATGGCAGTGAAATTTTCCATAGGAAACTTGCTATCTATACAAAGAAGTCCTGCGTCTGTCTTCAAGACTGCGTCAACCTTCGCCCCAGACTTGAAAGAATATTGCAGGTGGAAAGAATTTTTTGGGAAGGTCTGCCCAATCATGTCCGTGAGTACCTGCTCGCCGATATTACCGCGCAGTTTTGGCGATTGTAAAAACTCCTGCAGTGATTTAATTCCCCGGCCGACTTCCGACATTTCCCCTAAATTTTTCTTCAGGTCACCGATAACCCGTGCGGCAGTATCTAAGCGTTCATTAAGTTGTTTCGTATTCGATTGAAGAAGTTTAGCTACGTCACTGGTTTGACCGCGCATTGCTTCGTTGAGTGCTTTGTTGGTCGACTCAATCGACGATTGCATGCTTTTGAGCCACTCCGTAAGCGTCGTGTCTTCTTTTTTCTCGGAGAGCTTGGAAAGTTCACGCTTCACCAACCATGCCAAAAACACAAAACCGGCAATTAAGGCAATAGCGAGAATGATAAAATCAACCTGCATAACGCAGTCATTGTAACACTGCTACTGATGGTTTTACAATTAAAACAATGAGACACAAAAAAAGAGACTTTTGGTGGTTGATGTTGGGTATTATTAATCTCACTGGATTTGTGTCGTTCGTCAATTTCATTGCACCGGGAAAAACAATATATTTGGTAATATTCTTTGTTCTTATTTTTCTTTCAACGGTTTTTCTGTCTTTCTATGTATTAAATAATGTGCGACGTGGCTTGTTGATAGCTTGTGGAGTTGTTGTTTTCCTGTTCTTACGATTATGGGGTCTCTATGAGCCAATGTATCTTGGACTCCTGATAGCATCTCTTCTGTCTCTGGAGCTTGTCTTTCGAAACTCGTAGGTTAACGAATTTGAAGTGTCAAAGCGAGCCTTCGAAGTGTTATATTGTCTATAATATTCCTACTTCCTGCCACATCAAGAAGCGCCAGAAAATCAGAAACCACTGCCGCACGTGGACCGAAAGCGTTTGTGTCTTTCCCCCGTTGAAATACAATGTGGTGCATTCCTTTCCTGGTCATCGGCAGATCCCCAACTTTCGTACGGGCAATCACATCCCCTATATAAAGCATGTCAGAAACGGTGAGTCCTCCTGGAGGCAACATACCCCTATCATACAACGCCGTGCCTACCCGAAGTGTCGCGTATTCATAGAACCTGCGGTGAGGTTTGCTGTACCCGCAATAATCTCCCTCCCCGAAAATAAGCCCGTTGAATCTTGCTAGCAACCATTCATTACCGACTTTCGCATGTGCTTCCAGAATCGGCCTGATGGTTGTCTCAACGCGCGAGGCTGAAGCCAACGCGACAATGACATCCGGTGGTAGAGCTTCAAAAAAATCTTTAACTCCCGGCAGTATTGGCGCGAGCGTCAAAACACGGGCTGGGTCTTCTTCCAATATTGCTTTACCTATCTGTTCTTTACGATCCGCTATTATACGAACCACGTTTTCACCTAAACTATCTCCTGCTATTAGCCAATCCATAAACTCACTCCATTTGTATAACACCGAAACGTCTATCAATTGACGAAGCTTCTCCTTCTCGATTTCAGTAAGAGCACCACCGTCTTTACTCCTGCCACTGATTATTCTTTCAATCATCAGAGAGACCGAGGTGTTGAGATCGTTCCTCCAACCATAAACCAGTTTACGTAATGCTTCTAATTCTTCATCCGATCCTTGAATACCAGCTTCGCGAAAAAGCGCCCGCCACGAAACGGCAAAATAACCATACGGGCCTTCGGAATCTACAATCACCCCATCAAAGTCGGAAACAATTGCTGCAAACGACCGATTCTCACAAAGATCCTCATGAACCACATCATCTGTCGCACGATTAAACCATACCCTTCTATCTGGACCCCGCTCTGTCTGTAAGGCCTGATTCCCGGTGTTAATCGACACGGGAATATCTACCTCTACAAGTTCATAGGGTCCCGAAAACTCCGGACTTGATGGACATATTGGTAGCCATGTGCTCATACTAAATTTTCTTTGATAAATAAATAATCCCTTCGCCCCTCTTTGTGATTATTTGCCCTTCGTGTTTTACAACATGCAGCTTATCACGCAACGTTGAAATAAGCTGATCAATCGCCCAGTCGGAATACCGATCGGCCCAGTTCTCTCCCCAAAGCACTTGCGCCAATGTATCTTTAGAAATCAACTCGCCGGTATGCTCCCGTAAATAATCCATAACTTTCCTTTGGGTTTTAGTAAAATACAATAATTCTTCATTAATGGCATTATGTTTCATTATTGGCAACTGTGGAGCCTTCTTTTGGTATTTTTGCAAAAAATCCACTAAGAGCGGTGTGAATGCGCTGTTATGTTTACTTATTTTTTGTATGTACCCATAACGAAACAATAAATACTCCAAAAGCGGATTCACTTTTATGTTTTGTTTCTGGATATAGGCTTTTGCTTCTTTGGAAAGGTCAAGCGCGATGTTGTTGAGGCGAAAATATAATTGTTCTTCCAAAATATTTGGCTCTTTCCAATTGGGATCATGAATCGCCTGTAAATAAAGAGCTTTAAGAAGGCCAGGATTTCCACCAGAATTACTGATGATGGTATTTTTGGCGTTCTTTGATGTTTTTTCCCCGTATCGTTCTTCATAATTTCCCAGTACAACCTGTGCGTCCGGCGGAAGAAGCGGTAACACCGGCACAATATTCCTTTTGAGTACTTTGTCAACGACGGCAACGTTATCTTGAAACAAAACTCGAGCGTAAGTAAATATACAATAGGAAAATCTCCAACCTAAAAGGTTTCGTAAATGGTTGATGAAAACAAATAATGAACTCTCCTGAAATCCGTCGTGGCCGAGGTGCATCACGAAAACAAGTTTTGTTTTTTGAGTAAATAATTTTACTGCCTTTGAAATTGAAGAATAATCGCTATCTATATTTTGACCAAATTCATCAGACAATATTGCACTGATTTCCGCACTAATCATTTCCGCCGTGGTTAATCCGGAAATATCGAGAAAAACTGGTTTTATCTCACCTCCCAGTTCGGAAGTAAAAAGCGGTACGGATAAAGTAAAAATATAGTCAATACCGCTGTCCGACATTCCCGCGAAAGTTATAGGCTCAAGACTACTGGCAGCCTGCATGCCAGCCTCAAGCAATTTCTGATAATAAGGAGCTATTTTCATAAAGGTGAATTATACACTATTTTCGCCTCAGAATCAAATCAGCATCAACTCAAGTAGAAAAATGGTCATGACGCTATAATCCTACGCATTGATATATGCTATAAGCTATTCAAAAGCGAATATACTTATTGCATATTTTCGCTCTTTAACATTCCTGAAGGTTATAAAAAAGTTACAAAGGTTGGCTTAGCCGATTTGAGGCGGAATTTTCCGCTTTAGCTTGGCTGAGCCAACCAAACCCAAATCCCATTCGGCTCACGAGGAGAAAATCATGAAATTCAAAAAAATAATCTTGAACATTCTGATTGCAGTATTTTATATTACAATCTTCGCTTTCACTCTGCTGGGCGGACTCGCAACCTGCCTAGCCATTCTGAAATCCTAAAAGGAGGAAGAAGATGCCTGATAATTTTTGGAGTCAGTTCTTACCAGCCGTTGCGGCTGGGGCTGCTTTTTTGACCATGGTGGTGGTGCAAGTAAATAGATATTCACCGCCAGAAGATCGAAAAAGGGCTATACGTGCCACCTTGGCCTTCATGGGCCCAACCTTTGTTATCGGGCTGGCCTTGATTGCATGGCTTCTCATCTCATTCGGATAAACAAGGAGGAGCAATGAAAGACGATTCAGCAGCAATAGTTGCCATACTATTGCTGATTTTAATATTCATGGCTATATGCCTTTTTGGCATTCAAGTACTTCTATAACCTTCGGGAACAAGACAGTTGGTCGCACCGCAAGGTGTATCATGATGAGCAATCTGCTCAAGCCCTTCATGATCCAACTGCCTTTCCTCTTGCTTAGATTTCGTCTACGCAAAAGGAAGGGGAATCGTATGAAACAAAAAACAAAATTAAATCGAGAACAATTACTTGAGAAAATCGAACGGTATACCGAGGTGCCGATGCTTGTTTTGGTCATCGTCATGATCATCACCCTAGTCCTTCCGATTGTGTTGACACTTGATCCGGCTGTTGAGCATGTTTTAGAGCTTGTTGACTGGTTTATCTGGGGCGCATTCGCGCTGGAGCTGACAGTTAAAACCTATCTTTCCGGAAATCGCTGGCAATACCTGCGCACTCATTGGATCGATGTCCTAGTTGTGGCTCTCCCTCTCCTTCGGATATTCCGTATCTTCCGCGTTGCGCGGCTCGCCCGTGGAGCCAGACTTGCCAGAAGCACCCGGGCGCTTCGGATTCTCCGTTTTGCCCGTGTACTAGCCGTGTTTGTCAGATTTACCACAGAGGTAAAAACCGTTTTTTCCAGCTTCGGGTTCAATTACCTCTTGCTCGTCTTTCTGGGACTTATCGGATTGGGAACCGTACTGACGTACAACTTCGACCAAAATGTCGAAACAGGGGTAAATAATCTTGCCGAAAGTTTGTGGCTGACTGTCGTCAACGCTTTTTCCGGCGGCTATGCCAACGTCTATCCCGAAACACCAGAGGCCAAAGCGGTTTCGATATTTCTTATCGTTGTCGGCACTGTCCTTGTTTCCTACTTTACCGCATCGCTAGCCTCCTATTTCACGGAAAAAGGCCAGGATATTGAGCAGGAACGGGTTGAACAAAAAATTGATGCATTAACAAAGAAGATTGATCTGATTAATAAAAAACTTTCTTGAAGAACCCACGCCATATCTGTACAATGGAGCTCATGGCAAAGTTCTATCTCACCACCGCGATTCCCTACACCAACGCCGCTCCGCACGTGGGGCACGCTCTTGAGTTCGTTCAGGCGGATGTGATAGCGCGTTACCGGCGCTTGCTTGGTGACGAAGTGTGTTTGCTGTCCGGCGGAGACGAAAACGCACTCAAAAACGTGCAGGCGGCAGAAAAAGCCGGCGTGCCGGTGAAACAATTCATTGACGTCTATTCCCAACTCTTCCAAAAATTAGCCCAGTCGCTTAATGTACAGTTCGATATTTTCCAAAAAGGCAGCGACCAAATTCACCATTTCCCTTCCAGCCAAAAACTTTGGGAGCTTTGCGCCAGAAATGGCGACATCTACAAAAAGCCGTATGAAGGACTGTACTGTTTGGGTTGCGAGGCTTTTTATACCCCGGATGAACTGGATTCAAACGGCGAATGCTCTGAGCATCCCGGCAAGAAACTCGACAAAGTCAGCGAAGAAAATTATTTTTTCAAATTATCCAAATACCAAACACAGCTGATTGACCTCATTTCTTCCGATACTTTAAAAATCGTCCCGGATTTCCGAAAAAACGAAGTATTATCATTCCTTAAACAACCGCTTCATGACATTAGTATTTCCCGCACGAATGCCAGGGCAAAAAATTGGGGTGTGCCGGTACCGGGAGATGCTACGCAACGAATCTACGTTTGGTTTGACGCTTTAAATATCTACCAATCGGGAATTGGTTTTGGGTGGGACGAAAAAACGTATCATAAATGGTGGCCGGCGGATGTCCATGTGATCGGCAAAGGCATTATCCGCTTCCACGCCGTCTACTGGCCGGCTTTTTTACTCTCAGCAAAACTGTCTCTTCCTAAAACTCTTTTTGTCCACGGTTACTTTACCGTCAACGGACAAAAAATGAGCAAAACTATCGGCAACATCATTGACCCATCTGTTATGATTGAAAAATACGGAAGCGATGCTCTGCGATATTACTTACTTCGCGAAATTCCGCCTTTTGCCGACGGCGACTTTTCCGAACGGCGGTTTAAGGAACTCTATAACGCAGATCTTGCCAACGGCTTGGGCAACGTCATTGCCCGCACAGCAAAGCTGGCAAGCAATGCTAAATGGCCAATGATAAATGCTAAATACAAAGATGTATACATAGGAAATTATAAAAAAGCTATCGAGGAATTTCGGCTCCATGATGCGATTGCGTGTGTTTGGGATACGATAAAAACAACGGATCAATATATCAACGATAAAAAGCCATGGACTCTATCAGGAACCGCGCTTCAGAAGATTCTTGAACAGGCAATACAAAACATTCGAACTATTGCTACTCAATCACAACCCTTTCTTCCAAAAACTGCTGAAATTATTTTAAAACAATTCGGCGGACCGACCATCAAGTCTGAACAACCACTATTCCCAAGAATAGTATAATATTTAGTATTGGTCATTTATCATTTAGCATTGTATGTACATCGATACTCACTGCCACCTCAACTTCAAGGAATATGACCAAGACCGGGCAATGGTCATCGGCAACGCCAAAAAAGCCGGGGTCAAAAAATTCATTAACCCGGGCTGTGATCTCTACTTCTCTAAAACCGCAATCGAGCTGTCCCAAAAATATCCCGGCGTAGTTTATGCCGCGGTCGGCTTCCACCCTTATGAAGCAGTTCATGAACCTGACATAAGCAAACTAGAATCTTTTCTCAGAACTAATAACTATGAACCAAGAACTATTATCGCCATCGGCGAATGCGGGCTTGATTATCACATGTATAAAGGTGAGTTAGCAGCGGGCAGGAAAGATGTACAAAAAATATTGTTTGAAGAACAGCTTTTGTTGGCGCTTAAACATAATCTGCCAGTGATTATCCACTGCCGCGAAGCTTTTGCGGACTGCTTTCATGTTCTGGATAACCTGCCGAAAATGCCGGCCGGCGTTTTCCATTGTTTTTCCGGCGGGTTACAGGATCTGAGAATGATTAAGGAATACGGGATGTATGTGGGTATTGACGGTAATGTTACATATTCTAAACAACTTCAGATGATTGTTCCCCACATTCCTTTAGAAATGTTACTTTTGGAAACAGACGCACCGTACCTTACCCCTGTTCCCCACCGCGGCTCCCGCAACGAACCGAAGTATATCCCTCTTATAGCCAGACGCGCTGCAGAACTAAAAAATATTCCGGTTAAAACAATTGAGGAAACAGTCATGCGTAATGCCCGTGCGCTTTTTGGGTTGCCTTAATGTTCTTTTCCTAGTATCCTAATATCTTAGTATCTCTATTTTTAAAATATGACCATCTCTGTCGTCATTCCAACATTTAACGAAGAAAAATATTTGCCGACTACGCTCAGATCGCTGCAAAAATTAGACACTCCACCAAGCGAAATTATCGTTGTCGACGGAATGTCCACAGATAAAACCGCTGAGATCGCCGGGAAAATGGGTGCTAAAGTTCTTCGGGTCCCCCATCGTGGAATCGGTTTTGCCCGGCAAAAGGGGCTTGAAATCGTCAAAAGCGAGATTACCGCTTACACCGATGCTGATACTGTCGTACCTGCCGATTGGCTGACTAAAATCCATACAACCTTGAGCAGCCCGGGTGTCGTAGGGGTTTTTGGTACTTTTCGCGTACCTTCCGGCTGGTGGGTGTATCGGTTTTGGGTTAACACCATCCAGCAGATTGCTAATCAGATTCTTTACTGGCTTGGTATCCTGATGGCCGCCGGACAAAACATGGCTTTTAAAACTGACGCGGGCAGGGCGGTTGGCGGATTCCCCCCGGAATTTAAGATTGCCGAAGATCTGGAAATGATGAGGAGATTAAAGTCCCAAGGGAACGTTATTTTTCGACAAGATCTCGTTGTCTTAAGCTCGGGACGGCGGGGCAATGAAGGCCCGGTGCTTCTCTGGCGGATATTTAAGGCATTTACTTATTATTTTTTGTTCCGACGGGCGGATAAAATCGGATTTCCTGACATCCGCTAACAATTCTTATTCCTCGTGTTATAATTAGACTGCTGTTATGCGCCGATTATTCAAATTGTATCCAAATAAGACCCGCCGGGCATTGGAGATATTAGTGCCGTCCTCCTCATGGATGTTGATTACCCTTCCTTTTTGGCTGTCTTTCTGGCACCCTGCGATGGTAGCATATGTAATTATTACCTTTGACGTCTATTGGTTCTACAAATCACTAGCCCTTGTTGTCCACTCTCTTCGATCATTTGTGAATCTTACCGCCCACACCGCTGTCGACTGGAAAAAGCTCGCTCAAGTTTTGCCCAATTGGGGGAAACTCCATCATATCGTCATTATTCCGGAGTACAAGGAACCGATCCACATACTCCGTCGCACACTGGAAAATCTTGCTCACCAGGATTTTCCTAAAGAACGACTTATCATCGTATTGGCTACCGAGGACAAAGACAGTAACGCCAGAAAAGTAGCCGGACAACTAAAGAGCGATTTCGGCGCGGGCTTTGGACATTTCCTGATTACCAGACATGTCCTTCATTACGGAGAAATCGCAGGCAAATCTTCCAATATGGCTCATGCCGCAAAAAGCATTGTCGGGTATCTTCAGAAGAAAAAGATTCCGATTAATTTTACCACCGTCACGTCATGTGACGCTGATGCCCTTCTGCACCCGAAATATTTTTCTTGTCTTTCCTATAAGTTTTTGACAGATCCGAATCGGAAATTTCACCTTTGGCAGGGTGCTATACTTTTCCACAATAATATCTGGCGCATCCCCCTCCCTAACAGGTTTCTTAACACATTAAATAGCATTTGGAATCTGGCTATTCTTTCTCAAAAAAACAGGTTAATAAACTTTTCTACCTATTCTTTACCATACGCTACTGCTGCCAAGGTAGGTTTTTGGTCTGTCGATGTCATTCCCGAAGATTATCATATGTTCTTCAAAATATATTTTGAACTTGGTGATAAGGTGCACGTCGAGCCGATTTTTCTTCCCATATTAGTCGATGCAGCAGAAAGCCGTGGGTTTTTCCCTACATTTATCAACCAATACGAACAGGCGAAACGTTGGGCTTGGGGAGTGGCGGATATACCATATGTCATCAGAGGTGCCGTGCTTCATACGGAAATTTCATTGATTGACCGGGTCAAGCGCTTATTGATTCTGATGGAGCATCATATTTTCTGGCCGGCTAATTGGTTTCTTTTGACTATCGGAAGCACCATCCCGCCTTTGATCAATCCGCTTTTCGGCCGGACAGTCCTGGGGCATAATCTGGCCAGGATTTCTTCGAGCATACTTACGCTTTCTACTATCTTTCTTATTGTCGTATTTATGATCGACTGGCGCATCAAACCGCCACGGCCACAGAATTACCCACGCTGGAAGCTACCGCTCCTGTATTTGCAATGGATCACGTTACCGGTCATTTCTTTCTTTCTTTCTGCTCTCCCGGGACTTGATGCACATACCCGACTGCTTCTGGGCAAACGTCTGGAATATCGGGTTACGGAAAAGATATAATAGAGATAGGTGCTTAAAAAATGTTTAATTTTTTATTAAACCACAGCCCTTTATTGTATTTAACCCAGTCTCTTTGGCGTGATGAAGCGTTTTCTATCCTTACGGCACAGCGATCGCTTCCGTTTATCGTAAAAAACCTCGGGTTTGAACCGCCTGTCTACTATGCGCTCTTGCACTTCTGGCTCAAAGTGTTTGGCACGGGTGAAGTCGCTGCCAGAAGTTTATCTCTTTTGGGGTTTGCGCTTGCCACACTCATCGTCATTGTTTGGGCAGAACAATTGTTCAAAAAACATTGGCTTTCGTGGTTCATGCCTCTTTTCTTCTTCACAAACCCCATGCTTCTCTACTATGCTTTTGAGGTACGGGCATATGGTTGGTATATATTTTTTGCAACCGCATCAATGTATGCCTATTGCAAAAAGCGCTGGGTTTGGTACGTCATATGGTCAACTCTCGGATGCTACACCCATATCTACTTCACAGTATTCCTCTTTGCTCAAGCGTTGCACTGGATGACTACGGAGGTTATTTCTGCCAAAAAGCGTAAAAGCATAAGCACAATATGTCGCGATCCGCACGTCCTGTCTTTTGCCGCAATAGGCCTGTTCATCGCTCCTTGGCTTATCAAAATCATCAGAGAACTATCGCGGCTTAGACAATCCTGGTTTTTCCCGGTAAATTTCCAGCTTATTAAGTCAGTCCTCGGAAATATGTTCCTGGGTTATGAGGGAACCCCATGGTATGGATGGAAATATACGGCATGGCTATCGCTAATATTAATAAGCTTTTTCGTTCTTGCACTTCGGAAGAAAAAAAACCGGCGGCTCGTCCTGTTTTTTCTTTGGATGATTTTTGTTCCTCTTGCCGTTATTGTGGGCATCTCGTTTGTTAAGCCCATGTTTGTCAACCGTTACCTTATACCCGTCTCTATAAGTGAAGTCTTCGTCGTGATATTTGCCATCGGCAGCGTGAAGAGGGAAAAATTCCGAGCAGCGTTGGCATCGGTGATGACAATCTTCGTCATAGCTTTTAGCCTGTGGTATCCAGCTCACCACCCCAAACTTCCTATCCGAAATACCTTCGAACAGATACTGGTTCTCTATAAAGACGATGATGTCATTCTCGCCGCAAGTCCGCTTATCTTTTTCGAGTCTATATATTACAGCGTACGCCCTCCCGGATCTTCACTTACCGGCGATCGCGTATACCTCTACAATCCGCATGGTTCGCCATTTCCATGGTACGTAGGAGATGCCATAGTGTCTTCCGATCAATTAGTCAACGATTTCCCTCCATACCCTATGCGTGCTTTCCTTGTCCAAGAGGACGGAACATTTGAAATTGTATATAAACTGGATGCTGCTATACCGCTCGCACAATAACAAAAACCTATGACCATAGCGCCAAAATTTCCTTCACGCGTACTCGTGTCTGGTGTTTTACGACAATTCCATAGCGGATGGATCGGTAAAATTGCTACCATTACTTCTGTCACGGGCTTCATCATTTCCTGCGCGGCAATTGTATCTTCCTGGCAATTGCTCCCGCCTGCCGTGCCGCTATGGTACAGCCGCCCATGGGGAGAGGAACAGCTTGCTCATCCGGGGTGGCTCTTTTTACTTCCATTTTCAAGTCTTTGTATCTATCTAACCAATGTTGGTGCAGCAACGACAATAACACAAGATCACCCCACATTCACCAAAGTGCTTCAGCTTACGTCGATACTCGTAAATATCATGACTCTGGCGACGTTGATAAATATTTTATTCATTGTCACTTAACTATGACTCCAATAGTCTTTTTTGAACCGTTGATTATAGCAGCCGCCATTACATTTTTTTCTACAGCCCTGGTTAAGCGTTTTGCTCATAAACTCAACCTCGTTGACGACCCCAAAAAACGGTATCATCCGGCGCACACACATAAAGGAGTTATTCCACGCGCAGGCGGCCTTGCATTATTTGCCGGTATTGTAATAACGATGCTTCTGTATATTCCGCTATCAAAGTTAACGTTTGGCATCATAATCGCCTCTGTTATCCTTATGCTCGTCGGACTCGCTGATGATAAAAAAGATATAAATCCTTATATACGACTTACGACAAATGTCATTGCGGCACTCACTGTCATCGGTGCGGGAGCTGGCATACCGTATATAACAAACCCATTAACCGGAGGCATACTCCCTTTGGATTCATGGCGTATAACATTTAGCTTCTTTGGCTCGCACTCGATTCTCGTATGGGCTGATATCCTGGCGTTTATTTGGATCATGTGGACGATGAATATCGTCGGATGGTCCGCCGGGGTTGATGGACAAATGCCTGGATTTGTAACAATCAGCGCATTTGCCCTAGGCCTTCTCTCTCTCCGTTTTGTCGCCAGTGACCCCAAACAGATATGGGTAAGTATGTTGGCGTTTATTGTATGTGGAGCCTACGCAGGATTCTTGCCGTGGAATTTCTATCCTCAGAAAATTATGCCCGGTTACGGAGGCAAGACGCTTGCCGGATTTTTTTTGGCGCTTCTGGGAATCCTTTCGTTTGGGAAATTCGGCACTGCTCTTCTTGTGTTGGGGGTCCCCATGATCGATGCTGCATACACATTGTTCCGCAGGTTAGGAAGTCATAAATCTCCGATGCTTGCTGATCGCGGGCATCTCCATCATCGTCTTCTGGATCTCGGATGGGGGAAACGCCGCATCGCCTTGTTTTACTGGAGCGTGTCGGCTATACTGGGCTGGATAGCGCTCACTGTCAACAGCAGACAAAAATTGTTTACGTTTCTAGTTCTGGCAGTTGTTGTCGGAGGATTTCTGATATGGATGAGCTATTTTTCTCAATTATCAAAGCCGCACGACCAAAACAGTGGCTAAAAAATCTCGCGTTGTTTACCACTGTCCTTTTCACCGGTCAACTACTTGAACACAGGTTGCTTACGATAAGCGTCTTTGGATTCATCGCTTTTTGCCTTCTGTCATCATCGAACTATATCGCAAATGACGTGTTGGATGCTCCGGCAGACCGGAAGCATCCTTTTAAGCGTTTCCGGCCCGTGGCAAGCGGCAAGCTTCCGATACCTATTGCGCTTATGGTTTCATTCTCCGCGTTGTGTATCGGTTTGTTTATAAGTTATCGATTGGGATACCCTTTTTTTCTTATCGCGACCGTTTTTATTCTCCTTCAATATGCATACTCTTTGATTCTTAAACGCATCCCGGTGGTAGACATCCTCTCTATCACCACCGGCTATGTCATACGTGTATATGCCGGAGAAGCGGCCACCGGTTACCATATTTCTATCTGGCTTGCGTTAGCAGCTCTTTCTTTGGCGCTCTTTCTGGCTATCGGGAAACGAAGGGCAGAACTTACCCTTATTCAGGGATATCAAGGAATACTCCCCAAAGACACGCGGGCAAGTCTCTCCCGATATTCCGAAAAGCTTCTGGATACATACACGGCTATGTTTGCCAACTCCACGTTTATTACCTATGCGTACTATACTTTCTTGGAGCGCCCGATCGGTCGTGGATTTCTTATGCGCAGCTATCCTGGTTTTATCTCTGATTTTCCGGAGCGTAAGTGGATGATGATTACAATCCCGTTCGTTCTTTACGGCATCATGCGGTATCTCCAGCTTATTTATGAAGGCAAAGGAGAGTCGCCTGAACAAATACTCACATCTGACTTACCGCTTCTTTCAACAGTTGTTTTCTGGGGATTGACGGTGCTGATCGTCATCTACGGCATTGGAGGTTAACTACTACTCCACTTTCTCCGCGTACTGGCTGGAAATCCAACCTTTGTTGGTCCCATCGAAAACAACCTGGTACCAAGGGGTTCCCTTAACATCTTCTTTTGTTTCCAGAATTGTGTATTGTTCACCGGGTTTTACCTGACCGGCAATTGTAGCAACGGTCGTGGGTTCCATGCGTACGCGCAAATATCCTATGGGTGTTTCCTTTATAACCGCATATGGCTTGGGTGGCGGGTTCTGACGCTGTGACGCTTCTTGTTTTGCTGTCGGTTTTGGAGTTCCTTTGATTTGAGCGGAAGGCGTGGCTGAAGCGGTTGCTTCTTCCGCAGTCATACCGTCAAACAATGCAAGCTTGAGGGAGGCTATTAATTTATACCCGGCAGCAGTTTTTATCTTCACCGTTCGTGTAGCAAATCCCGGCGAGGTAACCGTCATGTTGTGATCACCCACAGATATATCCTGTAAATTCAGGGGGGTTGATCCTTTCGTTTGATCATCTATGTGCACCGTCGCTCCGTCAGGATTGGTGATGACGGACAATTCAGAATGCTTCCCGGATATTTTCTCCAGCCATAAAATATCGACAGCGGACGCAAATTCCGATTCGGCAAGACTGGCATTGATGAATGTCAACAAGCTCGTACTTATGACCACCTTCCCCTGCCAACCGGCAATCGGAGCGGTAGCGGAGTCGGTAACCAATTTAACAGTATGTTCTCCGGCCGCCACTTTACTACGAAACGGCGTCCTCCCTAGGTGCTGATTGTCCAAAAATACACTGACGGTTGGAGCGCTATCCACTCGAAGTTCACCTTCTTTAGGAGATCTACCCTTCATCAAGCGCACAACAGCAAAACCCAGGCCTATCAATACTATAAGCGTAAGCAAAAAGCCGAGCTTCGATTTCATGTCGATTTTGATCATAGCACAAAGGACAGAGAGTGGCTAGATACACAATTCCATTAAATCTTTTGCTATACGGACCTCTCCCTTAAAATACAGTCGGGCTTCCGACGCAAGGGCTTCGGGCTCGACAAAATTAACCCCCGCAGGAAAATGCGTAAGAATAAGTTGTTTGACTCCGGCTTTCTGCGCAAGAACCCCGGCGTCTTTTGCACTGCTATGGCCGGCGTGGAACCGATCCTCACCCTTGGATAAACCAAAACACTCGTGGATCAAAATGTCTGTACCATTTGAAAGCCTCTCTATGTTGTCGTTGGGTCCCATGTCGGATGTAAAAACGATACTCTTCCCGTCAACTTCTACTTTTAACGCATATGTCGTTACGGATATATGACGCACAGGTGCCGCCGTAACCCTGCAACCATTCGATACAACGCGTGACTTCCAGGGTGATACCACGCAAAATGCAATTCTTTCTTTATTCATAACGAGAAGGTCGTGAGTGAGAAACGATATCTGCTTGACGACCCGAAGCGCCTGATCAGGTCCCCATACGCGTACACTGGTAGACTTATCAAGCATTTTAAGGAATAAAAAATGCGGCATACCGATGACGTGATCGGCATGCCGGTGAGTGATAAAAACGTCGTTTACCGACGCAAGATCTACGCCTGCCCGCACCAACTGACGTACTGTTCCCATGCCGTCCCCGCAGTCGATAAGCAAAGCGCCTTTGGGTGTGTCTATGCACAAGCTCGTCATCTGCCGCGTAAGGTGCGCAGCGTTTCCTGTGCCTAAAAAAATTAATTTATTCATGATTTGCTTTTTCTTATTTTGCTACCTGCTTTATGCCCTTATCAATACTATCAGTTCTGCCTTTCGCCAACAATTCACAAATAATGCTTTTCCCCTGCGGCGCATGCTTTGTGTTAATAAAATATTTTATTCTTGACTTGCTATAGCATGTTTAGTATAAAAAAAGTATGTACAACAAAAAATCCGCGAATATAGCTCTAAAACTAACGGATGGGCTATTCCACGGTGTTACCGACACACTCCTCTTTACTCTTTTTCTAACACTTGCTTCAGTAGGCAAGAGCAAAACCAGCATTGGAGCACATCAAATGCTTGAAGAGGCGCAACGCCTTCTTGATGATATTAACTACGACACTATCAAACGCGCCTTTTGCCAACTAAAAATCCGTTTGGTGCTACGAGATATTTATCGATCTTGCGCGATGATCCGCAACTTCCGTTTCAACTTTTGCCAGACAATTGGCTTGGCCTCAAGGCTTACCAACTTTACCGAAAGATATATTTCCCGTAGTTTTTATATTCCCATTGCTATAGCATACTTAATATAAATATATAAATGATCGGGTAAAAAATCGGACAAACAAGAAAAACAAATAGTAGTTAATGCTGTGACTATCTAAGGCTATAACCGCCGTCTACAACAAGGACGTGACCGGTGATGTCGCTTGCGTCAATAGGGGTTCTATTTCTCAATATAGCTGTCTTTTCCAATTGAAGGATCACGGTCAACGTAGAAATTTCTTTCCCATGCGTGCTTTTTTAATTCATCCATCAATTTTTCCGACAACTTTCTTCCGTCAGAAACTGAAACATTTTCGTCAACATATTTTACTTTTCGAGTTCCCGGAATCACTGTCGAAACTTCATCAAAAAACAAGATGTATCTAAGTGCTAATTCTGGTAAAGTTTTTGCTTCATCGCCTAAAATTTTTTCCAATTCTTTAATTCTTGGTATAAATTCTTGTAATCTTTCCTTACTAAAATATTTAGATCTCATATCGTCATCAAACTTTGTATCTAATGTTAATTTTCCTGTTAGACCCCCTTCATCACGAGGAACTCTGGCAATTAAACCAATATTGTGTTCTTTTGCATAAGGAAGAAGCTTTTCTGTAGGTTTTTGGTGAAAGATATTAAAAATGAATTGAATAGTGTCGATTAATCCGGTATCAAGTGTCTTTAGACAATTACTTGGCTGGTAGTCATTTATCGAAATTCCCCAGTATTTTACTTTACCTTTCTTTGTAATTCTTTGAGTCTCTTCTTTCCAACCATCTTCTTTTGCAAAATCGTCCTGCCAAACATGAAACTGCATTAAATCTAATGCTTCAATTCCCAAACTTTTGAGAGAACTGTCAACCATCGTCTCGATATAACCTTCTGGAAAAACTTCTGAAATAGGGATACCTTTCCAAGCTGGCCATTTACGATTTTTACCTGAAATTTTTGAGGCAACAATCACCTTGTCTCTATTACCTGATTCTTTTATAAACTTGCCGATTAATTCTTCTGAGCAATGTTTACCCTTTTCGTCATCCTGTACATCATCTCTTCCGTAAACCCAAGCTGTATCAATAAAATTCCCACCAAGTTCTACAAATCTATAAAGAGCTCTCATGCTTTCTTCTTCGTCTGGAGCATCCCAACCCCATGGTTTACCTGCGAGTTGCCAGGTCCCCATTCCAACTTCTGAAACTTTTAGATGTGTTTTCCCAAGAATTCTGTATTTCATACAAAAAATATCTTATCTTTTTTTAAACTAGATTTATTAATATCTCAGTTTGCCGACTTTGTCCAGGGTTAATCAAGGCTCTTTTGGTCGCAAAAAAATCACTGTAGGTCTGATCGCCTTCTCCTGGTTCAATGCAAACATACTGACTATCAAATTTACCATCCTTACTGATTGCCCACAAAGTTGCCCACGGTAAACCTTTTTGCTTAAGCGAAATTTTCGGCAATCCAGGAATTTCTAGAATATTGTCTGGTTGAATGGAAATAACACCGTTGCTTTTTACCAAATCCGTCATCAATTCCCCGTTTATTCTTAATCCATCCCAACCTTCCGACGTGTTCCAGTAAAAATGTTCGCCAGAATTTACCGGCGCTGGATTCTCACCTGTATTAACATGGGTAGTTATCAGACGAAAACCGTCTTTATCCAAGATAAATTCCTGTCTTACTTCCATGCCTTTGGGATATATTTCTACCTCGACTTGATAAACAAGAACTAGGCGGCTGTTGCTGCGTTCAATTATTTGCCAAGGACTATTCCGGCCAGGTCCATGTTGAGGCAAACCGAAGCAGGTGGTTCTTTCGGCGCCCAGAATAGGAGTACCCGGATGGGAATTCCCTGCTTTACCGTCTGCCCTTATAAAATCTCCCAAAATTTGCTTTCCCTGCAGCTCCAAACTCAATATCCTAGCGCCATGCGGATTGATCCGGATTTTATTTTGCCCATCAACTAGTTCAACAATTCCTGATGGCTCAATTATCTCGGGGGTTGCCTGAGTCATAATGTTTCTCGAAACCAGTTAACAACTTCCTTTAGAAACTCTTCTCGCATTGAGCGCGGGACATCAATTATACCGTGATCGCCTCCTGCAAAGATTTTTAACCTTTTTTCTTTACTTGGTATTTTATCAAACACCTCTCGAACTTCGCTCGTCGACACTTTTGTATCTTGATCGCCATGAACAAGAAATACAGGAAGCGTAAGTTTTTGAATTAGCGTTATCACGTTAAAAGCGGCGATACTTTTCCAAAACACAGGACCAACCGGAGTAGTTGCGCCGCTTCCGCGTGGAAGCTGTGTGGTTCCTTCATGGTGTATCTTGACGCCTCGTTCTTCTTCATAAACCTGATGAATGCTTCTGTTTACATTGTAAACACCGGCGACAAAACAAAGTGACGCGCATCGAGCAAAATCCGCAAGAAGCACTGTGGCAACGCCCATGGACGTAGCGTGAATTCCAATTCTCTGATTATCTATATCACCTCTCTGCCTCAACCATGTCAACATATCCTCAACTTGCTTTGCCTGACGTTCCAGCGTCATTTCCGTGTAATTTCCTTCTGACCTCCCGCATCCCGCAAAAGAAAACTGCAGCGTAGCAAATCCTTTATTTAGTAATTGATTAGATATTTCATCATTTGAATTTTTGGACTCATGAAGATCCATCCCAAATCCGGAAACAAAAAGAACCACCGGAAACGGACCGTTGCCGACCGGCCGCCGCCACAGTGCTTCCAACTTCTCGCCAAAGCGATTGATAATAAACATTGCCTACTGCTTCATATTAATACACTAATATATTAACGTGTTAACACGTGAATATGTTGGATTTCTCCTGATTTCCTGGTGTGTGGATCGTCTCTCTTATTATATCAAAAGTCCCCCGATGAGCGGGGGACGTTTGTATTTTTATATCTTGTTTTTCTATGAACTATGAACTTTTTAGTAGTCCATTCCTCCCATGCCGCCCGGCATGCCGCCTCCTGCGGGCATAGCGTCCTTTTTCTCCGGCAAATCAGTGATAAGCGCTTCGGTCGTCAAAACCATCATGCCCACACTGACTGCGTTTTGCACGGCAGTGCGAGTCACTTTAGCCGGGTCCAATACGCCTGCATCAAGCATGGATCCAAACTGCATCGTGAGCGCATTGAATCCGTAATCGCCGTTTTTCGCTTCCTTCAGCTTCTCTTCTACGGTTTTCAACACCCATCCGTCGTCGGCGCCCGCGTTTTTGGCAATCCAGCGAAGCGGCTCGCCCAACGCCCCATACAGGATATCTATACCCAACTTCTCATCGGTGTTCTCAATAGTATCCTTGAACTTAAGAAGCGCTTGCCGGGCGCGAATAAGCGCCACTCCTCCGCCGGGAACGATCCCTTCTTCAAGCGCTGCTTTCGTTGCGGCAACCGCGTCGTTGACACGCTCTTTCTTGTCTTTAAGCTCTATCTCCGTTGCGGCGCCCACATTGATGACAGCCACACCGCCGGAGAGCTTCGCAAGCCGCTCCTGCAGTTTTTCGCCATCAAATTCGCTGGTAGTTTCGTCAATTTCCCTCCTGATCTGAGCGATACGCGCGTTTACCGCAGCCTTGTTTCCTTTACCGCCGATGATGCGGCAATTGTCTTTGTCCGCCCACACTTTGTCTGCCCGGCCGCAGTCCTCAACCGTTACGTTCTCAAACTTTCGTCCGGTATCTTCAGAAATCACTGTTCCGCCGGTCAAAACCGCTATATCGTCAAGCATTGCTTTACGCCGGTCCCCAAACCCCGGCGCTTTCACCGCAAGGACGTTGACGGTTCCGCGGAGCTTGTTGACAACTAGTGTTGCCAACGCCTCACCCTCTATTTCATCGGCTATAATGACCAAATTCTTGGACACTTTCACAAAATTTTCCAAAAACGGCAGAAGGTCTCCGATTGCCGATATCTTTTTATCGGTTATGAGTATGTAGGCATCGCTCACTTCTGCTTCCATTTTTTCGGGAATGGTCACAAAATATGGACTCGCGTACCCTTTATCAAACTCCATCCCTTCCTTATACTCTATCTCCATAGTCAGGCCCTTTCCCTCTTCCACGGTCACTACCCCGTCTTTACCTACCTTAGTGAGGGCTTCTGCGATGAGCGCGCCGATCTTTTCGTCCTGTGCCGAGATGGTAGCGACTTTGGCTACATCCACATTTTTTACGGTCTTGGACATTTTGGAAAGCTCCGATACGATGACCTCAACTCCTTTTTCCATTCCCGCTTTCAGAAGCATCGGGTTGGCGCCGGCGGTAACATTTTTGAAACCAGCGTTCACTATGGCTTGCGTAAGCAACGTAGAAGTTGTGGTGCCATCCCCCGCCACGTCGTTGGTTTTGCTTGCGGCTTCTTTCACAAGCTGGGCTCCCATGTTTTCGAACGGATCCTCCAGATCAATCTCTTTAGCAACCGTCACTCCGTCATGCACCACGTTGGGCGCACCCCACTTTTTATCAATAGCGACGTTTCGTCCTTTCGGACCAAGCGTGGTTACTACCGCCTTTGCCAGTATATTGACGCCTCGTATAAGCGATTGCCGTGCGTCCTCGGAAAATTTAAGTTGTTTAGCCATAGGTTCCTCCTCCTTTTATTCAACTACTGCCAATATGTCTTTTTGTTCTACCATTGTCCACTCTTCACCGCCCACTTTAACTTCATTGCCGCCCCATTTCTTATACATCACTTTCTGCCCGACTTTAACCATTATTTTAACCGGATTGCCTTTGTCATCGGTGGTCCCCGGCCCAACAGCCATCACTAACCCCATTTGTGGTTTTTCTTTAGCGCTGTCGGGTAATACTATCCCTGAGGGTAATCTTTCCTCGGCCTCAATCGGCTTAATGAGTACATTATCGAATAAAGGATGAATATTTAATTTCGCCATATCATTACCTCCTTTTGAATCATTATTAATAAAAATTACTGCTAGTATAATTGGCAGTCTTTAGAAGTGACTGCTATTTTAACGGTCATAAAATATATTGTCAAGGGGGATGTTCCACTGTTTCAATCGTTTCCCAAGTGCCGCTCTTACCCGGCGGCGAGCATCTTTCGGATGGAAACGAATCATGGTGTCGGTAACCACTTCCGTAGTCCGATGTTTTTGCATATACCAAAGTTGAGCCAATTTTGCAATTGACTCAATAGTTATTAGTAAATAGTTAATAGTTAACAGCAAAACCCCTAAGATTTTTTTAAATAATTTATTTTTGGGTTTTTTCTGTGAACTATGAACTATGAACTGTGAACTTTCTTCCCACGCATTCGGAAGAAAATTCCGTACCCAACCGTTAGCACGCAAAAAGGCCCTGTATACCCCACCTCTTTCCCATAATACCCTCATCTGCAATACCTCGTGGGCCGTGTACAAATCCTGTTCTTGTACAGGAACACACAGTGCGTCTTCTGACATAAACATGTTCAGACAGATTTTGTCTTTCACGCGCACATCTGCCGGCCGGCGGCGGCGTCCGAATACCTCCATAAACGCTACTGCCAAAAAACGGCTTATCCACAGAGTACCGCTTGCGGCTATACAGAAAAAATCTATATCATCGTTTTTTTCGGTATTATACATAGCCAATCCGCCTGTAACTCCTATAAGCCTGATGGTAGGGATGAAACGCAAAACGCGCGCCATGCGTCGGGCTATATTGATTTTTTTTGCTGACCACCGGGCGCGGTCTTCCCGTTTATCTATGATAGACCTATCTCTTCGAAGGCTATAAAAAATCCTGTCGCGCTTTTTTAGTCTCGTTACTATATTTGACCATTCATGAATCCGTGAATCAGTATTAGGGGTGCAGATGCGCCACATATCACACTCTTCTAGTGTAAGAGGGTAGTCAAATATATCGGCGTACGCGATGGTAGCCAAAAATGATTCACGGACGGTAATCTTCATGCATCACTGTGTGCTTGGGGCAGCGCCGGATGTCAATCCGTATGTAGTGAGAACCTGGCGAAACCCAGCGTTCATTGTTTGAAGAGCCGCAGAAGGGGCTACCCCACCGGATACACTATTTACAGCATCCTCCAGATATTTACTCATTTTGTCGTTGAGACCGTTATCAAACGTCCGGGATGCTAAAGGAAAAGAACGGGCAGAAGACGCCTGTGTTATATATGCCCCAACGATTGGGTCCGCAGTCAATTGATTACCAAGGTCTACTCTGGCATATGGTTCACCAAAAAGCCGGGTTTTTGACGCTTCGGTATATAACTTCGAAACAACATCTCTTTCTGCCAAATACGATATAAGCTTCCAAGCCGCCTCCTGATATTTACTTTTCTCCGAAACGCCTTCTACCCAATACGAAGCCCACGTCACATTATTTCCGGGAAGCTGCGGAACCGGTGCGACTCTGAAATGGAGACTGGGATTCATTTCCTGTATATCAAATGCCCGCCATGAAGGAGCCAGAATCATGGCCACACGCCCGATAGCAAAAGCGTATATTGAATTGTCTAACGTCTCGTTCCATGTATAGTACGGATTGGCTGGATCTGCAAAGTTATGGTAGAAAATGAGCGTCTCTTCTGCTTGTGTCCCTGTTGGAGCTGCGAGATTGGCACCATTTTGCAAAAACATCAAGGCCAAAATGTCGCTGAAGTGCTCAACGTTGCCAACAGTTCCCAGGGCAATAGCGGAAGTCATAATAGTGCTGCCTTCTTTTGCTGTAAGCTTAGGAACTATGTTCAGAAGCTCGACCCATGTGGTAGGAGGTGATACCCCGGCACTGGTAAAAATATCCTCGTTGTAATATAAGCCCAATCCGTCAATCATGAGCGGAACTCCATATATCGTTCCTCCGGCAACAAGATCATTCGTTGCCGTCGGGTAGAATGTTGAGGAAAATGTCTCCGGTGACATAATGTTTTTCGGTACCGGCGCAAGCTCGTTTTTGAGCATTGCAACCCACGTATTGTGAAAGCGAAACACGTCCGGACCATCACCGCGGTTAATTGCGGCTTGTAGGCGCTCCCGGTACTGTTTGTGGGATTGTTTTGCATATTGCACTTTTATCTTAGGATTTTTTGCTTCAAAATCGTTAAGAATCCCGCGTATTACGGCTTCATTCTCCCACAACCCCCAATAAGAAATCGTTACCTCTTTGGAACGGGCTAGATATCCGACGACAAACCGTCCGCCGAAAAATAACGCAACCGCAATGATAAAAAGGATTGCCAATGACAAAATCCGCCTCTTCCATGAAGAAACGGAAGAAGATGGTGTTTGCGCGCCACCGGAAGTTGCTCCGCCGGATCCTCCGGCTTTCGGAATGTTTGGGATAAATGCATTGGCCGAAAAAGTAGCCGCTGGAGGAACAACGACTGTTTCCGGCTCATACGCCTGTGGAGAATCCCCCGAAATACCGGAGTGCTTCCCGTCGGTGGCCGTATTTTGCTCATTGTCTCCTTTCACGCCTTCCGGAGGATAGGCCATCACCACCCCGCCTTGTGATTGCGTTGATTTGCCGATTTCGTCATCCATACTAAAGCGCTACAATTATCATATCATGAGAAGAACGCAGAAAACATCTTTTCTTTATTCGTTCTCCGTAGGCATCCTCATTGGCATAGTCTTTATCGTTATTACGGCATCCTTCGCCCTCTGGGCATTTGAACATTACTACAAAGGGAGAGCTTACCGTGGCGTATCCGTGGGCCATATCGTTTTCGATGGAAAAACGCCGGAAGAGATAAAGGGATATTGGCTTTCCAAAAACGAACCGTTCACGCGGGCAACATTTGAATTCCGGTTTGAAAACGAGGTAGCAACGCTTTCGGGCCAGGAACTTGATCTGGGGTATGACGCAACGCTTTCTGCAACACAGGCATATCAGGTCGGGCGCTCCGGATATATATTTTCCGATTTCTATCAAAAATTCATCAAGCGATCCACGGATTTGTCGCCGTATTTCCGCTGGAACAGTCAGCTTTTGGATGATGTTCTGTCAGACCTATCGTCACACATAAATATTCCAGAGCAGGACGCTCTATTCCAATTTGCGAACGGAAGAGTCGTCGCGTTCCGGCCTTCGCGAGATGGGAGACGCGTGGATCCGGACGCAGCCAAAAAGCGTTTTCAGGATGCCCTTACCGGTGTTTCTTCTTCCAGATACGTGTTTATTATCCATCTTCCCGTCGAACGCGTACAGGCCGCCATCACCACGGGCCAAGCGAACTCTTTTGGCGTCAGGGAGCTTATCGGACGAGGATATTCGAAATTTGCGCATTCCATACCCGGCAGAGTACACAATGTCGTTCTTGCCGCGTCCAGAATCAACGGACTTCTCATTGCGCCGGGATCGATATTTTCATTCAATAATGCAGTCGGTGACATTTCCGCCGCCACCGGCTATCAATCAGCGTACATCATAAAAGACGGCAAAACTGTGCTGGGAGACGGTGGGGGCGTCTGCCAAGTGTCAACAACTCTCTTTCGTGCCGCGCTTGCCGCGGGGCTCTCAATCGTCGAGCGCCATGCTCACTCATACCGGGTCCAATATTATGAACAAGCCGGATATAAGCCCGGCATTGACGCAACGGTCTTTGCGCCATCAGTTGACCTTAAAATCAAAAACGACACTCCTTCTTATATCCTCATTCAGGCAAAACCCAACACTTCTCAAATGAGTCTCGTCTTTGATCTGTATGGCGCAAAAGACGGAAGATTTTCCCAGATACTTGAACAGAAAATGTGGGATATCTCCGCGCCGCCGCCTCCTCTTTATCAAGACGACCCCACGCTTGCCCCGGGTGTTGTCAAACAAGTAGACTGGGCGGCATGGGGGGCAAAAACGAGCTTCCGATATCTTGTAACAAAAAACGGACAAACCCTTCAGGACCAAACATTTTACTCAAGCTTCCGTCCGTGGCAGGCGGTGTACTTGCGGGGTATATCAAATTAGACTTATCCGGCTCATTAGACTAATATGTCTACTATGAAAAACAAAAAGATGGTGGTTTTGGTGGGCGGCTGCTTCGATCTTTTGCACTTTGGCCACATCGAATTTCTTAGACAAGCTAAGACTCTGGGTGATTGGCTGATCGTGGCGCTGGAATCAGATGCTAATGTTCGGCGGATGAAAGGCGACAGCCGCCCGATCCACTCGCAAATTCAACGGAAAAAAATGTTAGAAGCTTTAAAATTTGTCGATGAAGTAATTACTCTCCCGCCGATGAAATCAGATGAAGAATATTTTGGCTTGGTCAACCAAATTAAACCCCAAGTAATTGCAGTTACCGAAGGAGACCCAATCTTAGATAAAAAACAAAAACAAGCTAGTCAATTCGGTGCCAAACTGGCAGTCATCCCTAAAATCCATACTCCATCAACGTCTCAACTGGCTAAACTCCTGGGCCTCGAGTAGAATTGAACACATGAAAATCCTCGCTATCGAAACTTCTTGTGACGAGACGGCTGCTTCCGTAGTTCAGGATGGAACGAAAATATTAAGCAATGTCGTGGCTTCATCCTCGGCGATGCATGAAAAATACGGCGGGATAGTGCCGGAAGTTGCCGCCCGCGAGCAACTCAAGTGCGTCATCCCTGTCATCATTGAAGCGTTAAAACCGTTAAAAACAGGTGTCAATGTATCAATGTTTCAATGTATCAATGATTCTATTGACGCCATTGCCGTGACAGTCGGGCCGGGGTTGATAGGCTCGCTTCTGACAGGCGTTGAAACCGCCAAAACCATTGCGTATGTAACCGACAAACCCATAATCCCCGTCAATCACGTGCTGGCGCACATGTATGCGAATTTTCTTGAGCCGCTTTCTTGTCATTCCCGCGAAGACGGGAATCTGACTTCAAAAACGCAGATCCCCGATCAAGTCTGGGATGACAAAACAATTAAATTCCCTGCCATATCTCTTGTTGTTTCCGGTGGGCACACCGAACTTTATCTAATGAAATCAGTTAAGGAACTATGCTGGCTCGGCGGAACGCTGGATGACGCCGCTGGAGAATGTTTTGACAAAGCTGCGAGACTGCTTGGATTTGGCAATAGAGGTGGTGTTGCCATCCAAGAAACAGCTGCTAAATTCACAATTCATAATTCACAATTCACGATTCCCCTCCCTCGCCCTATGTTAAACGATGATTCTCTTAACTTCTCCTTCAGCGGCCTTAAAACCGCCATTCTTCGTGAGATCGATAAACTGAAACGTAATCAACAATATAACAATAGAACAATAGAACAATCATCTTACGAGGTTCAGGAAGCAATAACTGATGTTTTGGTCGAAAAAACACTGCGGGCGGCTCAAAAATATAAAGCAAAAAGTATTTTGCTCTCCGGCGGGGTTGCAGCAAATATCCGTCTTAGAGAAAAGTTTTTTTCAACAATAAAACAATTTAACAATATAACAATTCACGTGCCGTCTCCGGAACTCTGTACCGACAACGCCGCCTACATCGGGGCTTATGCTTTTTTCCGCGGAAAATCAACTGACTGGAAAAAAATTACGGCTGTTCCTGATCTGGCGGTTGAAGTTGGGGAGGCATAATCGGCCAAGAGCAAACAATGTCGTGCCACCTAGCTTTTGTCAAACATTCTCCACGACAAACACTCGCTCGAGCGGAATTTTGTCGTGGCTTTACATCAAGCTACAAGTTAAATAAAGGGGGCAAGGATTTGCGCTTCTTCGCGGCACCAAGGGGAATATTTGTCTTTATTCGTTTTAATATCTTTAAGAAATTCATTCCATGGCATCCACTTCCAATCATCGATTTCCAATGGATTTGGCTTAGGATCAATGTCTGCGTAAGTAACCAAAATCGGACAGATTTCGTTTTCGACGGTACCGTTTTTGTCTGCAAAACGATACCTATATTGAGTTACTTCAGTAATCGCCGGGAGCGTATTGTCGCTCCTTCCGAGGCCAGGCCTCGTTTTAGTTGTTCTAACAATCCCCAATTCTTCCTTTAGTCTGCGTCGTGCCGCGTCCAGAATCGATTCTTCTGGCGCAGGATGGCCGCAAACCGTATTGGTCCAGACACCGGGGAACGTTTTTTTTGTTTTTGCCCGTTGGGTGATCAATAATTCTTTTTTACTGTTAAACAGAAATAATGAAAACGCGCGATGTAAAGGAGTATGTTTTGTGTGCACTGTATCTTTCGCGGCCGTGCCAATCTGGTTATTCTGCTCATCTACTAATATAACTAACTCGATCATTGTTAATTGTTAATTGTTAATTTGTTTAATATTGTGCGCCCGCTTGGTGACGATCCAAGCACCTCGTGTTTATAAGACACGCGCTCTTCCGCTGAGCTACGGGCGCGTCGGATATCATTGTACTAAATCAGCGGAAAAATTGCGATGAAACCGGAATGGAGCACGCGGTTCTTAGACTAACTTTTGTACAATCTCTTCCATTTTTTCCTCGATGGCAAGAGCGCGCTTTTTCGTCTGGCCGTAGATGATGTAGGAAAAAGCCCCCTGGTTTAAGATGTGCTCAGAAGCGACGATCAAACCTTCTTTGCTTTTTTTGTCAAACAGTATCGGCGAAAGCGCGTTTAAAAGATTTTCCAAAAAAATCTGTTTCCGTTTCGGCAATGGATAGATATTGTTTGACAATGTATATACCTCGGTCATAAAGTTTTTCCCAAATAGAGCTTTTGTTGTTTCATACACGTGCGTTCCCCCTGTCCGCCGCGTATTGGACTCCGTCACATACAGTTGTCCGTTTCGACTGGCGACAAAGTCCACGTCAAAATATCCCCGATATCCGTAAGAGGCATATTGCTCGCCTACATAGAATCCCGTATCCATCATGCGTGCTCCGAGCTTATCCGACACTGCTTCATCTTGAATTTCTATCCCCTTAAATACCCCCTCCGGCGTCACCCTAAGCGCGCAGTAGTAGAGGAACTCCACTTCACCGTGTTTGGCAATCTTAAACTCAACATTTGGAAATCCTCCGGCCACCGCACGGTTTTCTTTTACAAAACTCTCAATGACAATTGGGAATTTTTCCCAATACCCGTCACGGGAAAGCGTGGTTTTTATCTGTTCCTCGCACTCATCGTAATTCTCGGGCAAATCTCCCTGCCGGAAAATGAGTACTCCTGCGCCTGAATGCCCTTTATTGGTTTTGACGACAACGCCTTTTTCGCGAATATATTTTTTTGCTGCGATTTTCGCCGCGTCTCCTATACCCGAACAAACCAAGCCGTCCGCCATGACGAAGTCCGGTTCAACTGCCGCACTTTTCTGCGCAAGCTGACGTATCCCGGACTTGCTGCCGAAAAAGTTTACCGTCCATGCGTCCTCCTGCTCCGGTGCTTCAGGAGTGTACACGTTAAAACCTTTCTTTCGAAGTTCCGACACAAGCGCCAAAAACTGTGGTGAGGCGGTGTAGGAAACAAGTGTTAATCGCTTGGCCCCGTTTGCGGCAATCGCTATTTCATCCATGACATCGTCATCCGCCAGAATATCCTCACAAATAACTCCTGTATGGACCTTGGGCGTTGAGACAGAAAGATGCTTATTACCGAATAATCCTATGTAATAATCCAGAAAGGTCCGGCTGATAGACCGGGGAGAGACGAAAAGAAAGTGATCCTCGCCAGGGAACGAAAAAAGGTCGCGCTCTGCCAGATTGGCATTCTCCTGAATTTCAAACTCACGCGCCTGCGCCTGGGATATGGAGCTAATAAACGGCCATACGTCTTCTGATACGTTGCTGATATAAACAATCATGAAATGTAGAATACCGCATTGGTAAATTTTGTAAAGAAGGAGTTTGGCAACGACCGGCTATAAACGCGCGCGATGCGCAATTTCCGCCTCGATCAACTCCCTGGACCTGCCGTACTTCAGGCGCGACAGTTGAATAATTGCTTTGGCTACCTGCGGATTGCGGGTTTGATAGATCCTCCCCATGTCTTTCGTAAGATCCAGGCTAAACGGTTTAACCGGTTCATTATTCACGATAGTTTTGACATATGCGTTGTACTTATCGATATTGATAAGGTCGATTTCATTAAACGTCGGCTGATACTCATGCTGCAGGTAGTTAGCGTCCGTCACACCCACGCGGAACGCGATGAGTGTCCCAACGTTACCAAATACAGCATTCTTTACTTCTTCCTCCATCTGACCGATAAACTGGTTAGCAACGATCAGGTTGAGCTTATACTTTCTGGCCTCTGAAAGAATCTGGGCAAAGTCCGGCGTTGCGAAATTCTGAAACTCATCGACATAGAGGTAAAAGTCGCGCCGTTTTTCTTCTGCCACTTCCTGCCTGCTCATGGCGGCTATCAGAATCTTTGGAACGATAATAAGACCCAAGAAATTGCTATTCTCCTCACCGATTTTCCCCTTTGCCAAATTTACCAGCAACACCTTGCCCTCATCCATAACTTTACGGAAATCGAATGATGATTTAGACTGGCCGATGATGTTGCGCATGAGTTTATTGGTCACGAACCGGCCGAATTTCGAAACGATATAGTCCAATACCTCGGACTTATGAAAATCAGCGGTTTGCGCAATCTGGTCAGTCCAATAACGGCGAATAACCGGATCGTCCACTTTGGGAAGCAATTCCTGAACGAATGAACTGTCTGTGAGCACCCGGACTACTTCGACAAATGTATTCCCCGGCTCACACATAACCGTGAGCATCGCATTCCTGATGGCGTGCTCAAAACGCGGGCCGATGATGCCTGTTTTCATCGGATCATACAACTTGTACATAAGCCCGACAATCGACGTTACCACATAATGCTTCTGTTCCTCTGTGTATGACTCAAGCATGTTAAGCCCCATGGGTCGCTCGGTGTCGGACGGGTCAAAATAGATTACATCTTCTGCCCGCTCCGGCGGCATACGGCACAATATTCCGTCGATCAGGTCTCCATGCGGATCTATGACAGCTACCCCCCGACCAGCGGAAATATCCTGCATAACCAACTCTTCCAGAAGTTGTGTTTTACCTGTTCCTGTCTTACCAATGATATATGTATGGCGCCTTCGGTCGTCGTCGCCTACGTAAATCGGGCGGTCAACTCCTCGGTATTGCGAAGCACCTATAAACAGCCCGCTTGAGGGGATTTGTGATGGGGCTGGCGCACGCTTGGCGTTCAACCAAAAAACGTGCGGCGTTTCTACGAATTTATTCGGCAAATGGTATACCGTAGCCAACTCATCACTATTAAGCACGCTATATTGACGAAAGAACGGAAAATTCCAAATCGGAAAATACCTGTAGATAAAATCCAGCATGAATAATTTTTTTATGGGGTGCTTGACCTTGGTAAATGCATTATGATCCGATGTAAACTGGTAGAACGAGGAAAGGATGTTCTCCAAATGAATGTCTGCCGATTCCTTCGTCCCAGAAGACACAACGATCCTGACAACGACGTTGAAGCCAGGTTTGCTGGTTTTTTGTTCTATCGCCTCCAGGGACTTTTGATCCACTTTAAAGCTTGCTTTTTCCGGGTTTGCCTCATTTTTCTTCACCTTGGAAATATATGACCTTCCTATGTTTCGCCATTTTCCTCCCGTGGGCTGGACGAGTATTTGAATTGCCGCTCCTTCACCCTCCTGCATTTTGGCAAGAACAGATGTAATAGACGAAAGAGGATCAACCGGCAGATCCCGAAAGATGCGGATAGGCAAATAGTCTGGGTTTTTCAGTCGCAGTGCTGCAAAGGCTACATTGCCTTTTTCGGAAAAAATAGAATACTCATCCACTGTCCTTATATCCGCTCCGGGATAAGCGCCGTGAATTTGTTTTTCGACCAAATCCGTAAATTTGCGCGGAACAGAAATATAGAACCGGATATCTTCTTTTTTCGCCACAATCTCAAACGACAGATGCGGAGACGGCGTAAGAAACGACCAAAAACCACCGTGATATATACCATGCAGACTTGCAAACATTTGCTCGGATGCGTCTATTTTTATTTCATTGTCGCGCGGCACCGCCACCTGAAGAAGCGCGTACTCAAGCGATTGCTTTTCTCTGTCGCGGTATTTCCACAGCAAAAACACGCCGTAGGCCAGAAGCGCCATCCCCGCCAGAAACAAGGCGATAAACAGGAGACTTATTCCAAACATCTCCAAACGATAGGTAAGATCTAATAATTGTTCTGACATGGTTACGCGCGAACCCTTGTTAACTTCCCGTGCATTGCTTTCAGTCCAACGTGTAATTGTTTCAGGCGGCGAAGACACCACTGTGCAAGCCATCTCCATGAGCTCATTATTCCCTGATGGAGCCCTTGAGCGATCTGGTCATCGGTAAGCGGCAGGGCGACAGTTGTTGCCTTGGGCTGCGTGGGTACATTGTTTCCCGCAGGCTTAACACCCATTTGCGATAGCTTCGGCGGAATCGGGACACTTGTGGGTCTCAACGTCACTCCTGCCGACGCTACCTCTTTCGGTAATTCTGTCTCTGCTGTGGCGGGGCGTATCGACACCTCAGAAGAAACCGCGGAAGGCCTCTCAACTTCCTTAAGAAACGCGCCTCCGGCGGATGGCGCCGTCTGCGAAGCCGTGTTGTTAGTCCCCGGCGGAGTATTGTTCGCGCGAATTTGAGTATCATCGGGCAGATTGTTCATAAGAATATCTTCATCATATCACGAACGAAAAACAAATATTATATTGTGTTGCGGAAGTATCGCCGGTGGGTTTGTTGTGTTTCTATCCCAAATAATCGTCTTTTTCTTCGATCCTCCTTTTTTCTTTTGTTTCACGCCTTGTCTTTTCCCTTGTTCGCGGATCATCGCCAGATACCAAATAATAGAAAACAGAATCCAATTTCCACCTGCTGTACTCTGCACCAATTTTTCTGTCTTATATTGATGTATCGATACATTAATATTTTTCTCATCAACAAGACTGGGGTTCTGCGCGTCGAAATTGACTACATCTGCTTCATACAATACATACCATAAGAGAGCTGAAACAAAAAAGTCGCTTGTTGTTTCAAACATATCTATTGACTTCTCCCGAACAAGGTGATTGTCTTCCGGAAGCATCTCTTCTGACATCAGCTCTTGTTTTTCTTTGACCTGTTGTGTGGTAATTTCTATTCCCTCCCGCTTGGAAGCGACGGGAAATATTTGAAGCTTTGCAGCCAGCGCACGAAGCATTGTGTAAAACGGCGATATTTTTTCTGCCTTCAACGGTTGCACTTTGCAGATAATATTCCAATGTTCCTCTACTGCTTGCTTATCGTTCTCTCTTTTGAACAGCTTTATAAACCAACCGGCTTTTTTAAACTCTCTTTCCCTCTCTCCTTGTTTCTCCTTTATAGATTGTGTCCTGCGTTTTGCAGCTCCGCCTTCCAATGTTCCTGTCGCGCCCCTCGTCCAAGGAAAAAATTTTGAAACTATATCACTCAACAACACAATTTTCTTTCTTATACCAGCTGACATGTTCGCTACGGCATGAACAACATGCTGTGTGTCCACGTTGTTTTCTAAACGACGCATCCAGTGGGCTACCTTGTGGCGAATTTTTCCTTCCGGTCTTTCTGGTTGCGATTGACGAAAGAACGACAAAATTTTCTGTGATATGAACTTTTCTTTTGCTTTCTGCTGTCGCCTGCTCTCAATATTTTTTATGGTACTTCGGGCATCAATTCTCTTTTTTTTCCTGAACGATTCACGCAAAAAAGAAGCAAACGCTACACTCGCTGTCGTAGTGTCTTTTGTTATACGTTGAGAAGAATGTAATAAAGTGTCGGCTGCATCACGAATTACCCGATGTTCGGCCGGATACGCATCAACTTGACGGTTGGGGTTGTATATTTTTTCGACGTGAACCATCTTTATGTCAATATCCTGTGGTGAAATGATATCTTTCTGCTGTTTTATGTTGTGATCATATTGCGCTTGCAAGGTTTTCCTCCTATGATCCGCCTCCTGAATGTTGGAAAACACAAACGACGCATCTGTCTTGCTTGTCTCATGCGGCGCATATGAGCCGACCTTTTCTCGTATGACCTGACGCGCTTCTTTTAGGCTTAAATCCCGGTCACCTGCTATACGGTGCGTTTCCGCGCGTACGCGATTGCCGTCCCGCACCCAGTGGGCCGCATACCGTATGCGGTCTTCTCCGTCTGCTTTTTCGTGTACCGGAAACCACACATCTGCATTCGGTGAGGCGAGAATTTTCTTTTGCGCTCTGTAGAACGTGCGTGTCTCATCTGGATCTTCCAGGCCCATTGAGCGACGCTTCAGAACAAATTCATACTCCGCAGTTATTCTCTCACCTTTCCATACTATCTCCAGTCCATGATTAGTCACGTCATATACTGTCCCGTCCATCACCTTGTCGCCTCTCCACTCTTTAACAACACTCTTTATGTCTGGCAGGTAAACATGCAACATGAATCGTTTACTCGCTTCGTGTTTTACGTGTTCTTCGTTAAAAAACAATCCTGTCTGTTTCATTTTTTCTGCTACATCATCATAAATTTCGTTATATAAGTTCACCCAAAGACCGGTATCAACAGAACAGGAACATCCTGATGATTGTGGCCCCATACCCGGTAGTTCTGCGCGTGCAAATGGCATATTCCTCTAAATAAAAAACCCTCTCTTTCCCGAGAGGGATCCTATGTCAAAATCTACGAAAGACCTCTACGAACGAATACTCGTTGCCTATTCGTACGTTAGTGATTCTGTAGATTTTTCCATTCTCCGCTTACGCGTAGTTCTCCTGCTCGGGATTGTTTTTGGTAAAGATGAGTTCCGGGCTCCCCGGTCATTATGTCGTAAAACGACATCGACAGGGCTACCGTTGCGGCACAGCCCCAGATTTACACTGGATTCCTCTTATCTTTACCGTTTCTTTTCTGTGGACGCGTCTCCAGACCAAACGACTTCGGTGACGCCGCCCTGACTGTTTATAAACCGTGCGAAAACAAAAAGCAAGTCCGACAGGCGATTCAGGTATTTGATGATCTCCGGTTGTATTATTTGTTTCTGTGCCAAGGAAACGGTTTGTCGTTCGGCCCTACGGCAAATACTTCTGGCAATATGAACTATTGATCCCACGCGTGATCCGCCTGGAAGAACAAAATTTTTTATCGTAGGAAGAGTTTTTTCCATCAAATCTATTTTGATCTCCATCTTCTTGATTTGTTTTTCTACTAATTCTTTTTTCAAACCCTTCCAGCCGGCCAGACTACTTCCAATAGCAAGCAGTTGCTTCTGAACTTCTACAAAAAATCGGGTTTCATCGTTTTTATTAAGTTGTGAAATTATCAACCCCACCCAACTATTTAGCTCGTCTATGAACCCATATGTATCCACAAGCTCGTGGCATTTCAAAACTCGCTTCCCACCAAAAATAGAAGTAAATCCTTTGTCGCCGGCGCGGGTATAGATATTCATAAATCTACAAATCATTCAACCGTTTTGTTATTAAGTCATTTATTTGTATATTTGTTTATTTGTCACAAATACGAGGAGGCCGACCCTTGTGTCAGACTAAACACCCCTTAAAAATGTTGTCGACAAATATTTTTTAATCTCGGATAGTGAATCCTCAAAAAAACTCTTTGGGTATGGCTTAATTTTCTCAAACCCTGGATCCAAACATTGTTTTGGACTGAATTGCTGAAGATACCACTTAACATTACCAATATTATTTAGCTGCTTTGCCATCTCTAGTAAGTCTTTCTTCGTGTGTAGCGTCGGCACCACCGTGGTCCTTAATTCAAACTCCACTCTGCTTTCCGAAATAATCTTTATACTCGTCTCAATATGTTCTGCATTACGACCGTGATTTTGACTTTGTCCAATATATTTGTAATATTTCTTTAGCGGCCCCTTCAGGTCCATTGCTATATAATCCACTAATCTATCTTTTATCAATTCTTTCACCATCTCCGGATTACTCCCATTGGTATCCAATTTAACCAAAAAACCCAAGCCTTTTACTTTTTTCATAAACCGGGAAAGATCAGAGTAAAGAGTGGGCTCGCCACCGGTGATAACCACCCCATCTAAAAGCCCGACTCTTGTCTTTATAAAGTTAAAAAAATCATCTTCTGCGATAGTGGGTAATTTTTGTGGCTCCAAAACTAAATCAGAATTATGACAAAAGGGGCAGCGGAAGTTGCAACCGCCGACAAACACGATACAGGAAACTTTTCCAGGGTAATCGAGCAAGGTTGTTTTTTGTAGGCCTTTGATAAGCATGAGGTCTTAGGTTGTTTTAATCCGGTAAGTCTTCCTTTCTGCAAATTCCACCTGTTTCCCAACATTCCACTGAACAACCGGTCGTAAGTAGCCAACAATTCTTGACCAAACCTCACACGTTTTGCCGCACTCCTGACATGTATCCTGTTTCCCTTTAAGATAACCGTGACCGGGACAAACGCTAAAGGTGGGGGTTAAGGTATAATAAGGAAGGTGATAATGCTCGGCAATTTTTTTTACCATGGTTTTAACGGCGACCGTATCCGGCAAGCTTTCCCCTAAAAATCCATGGAAAACCGTTCCGCCGGTATATTTTGTCTGGAGGTTATCTTGAAGGTCAAGAGCTTGAAAAATATCATCGGTAAAATTAACCGGCAGATGTGTTGAATTAGTATAAAAAGGTTCTGCATGATCTTTGCCGATTTCCTTTTCATTAGCACAGATAATCTTAGGGTACAGTTTCTTGTCAAGTCTGGCCAAATTATAAGAAGTCCCCTCGGCAGGCGTGGCTTCCAGATTAAACATCTGGTCAGTTTCTTTTTGATATATTAAAAGTTTAGTCCGCATAAAATCCAGAATTTCTTCTGCAAAGACCCGTCCCTCCTCCTCGCCGATATTCTTGTTCATAAAGTTAAGAAGCGATTCGTTCATACCAATTAAACCAATGGTGTTGAAGTGATTTTTCCAATATTCGCCGAAGCGGCCTTTAACTCCCCCCAAATACACTTTGGAGTACGGATAAAGTCCTTCTTCGGTAAACTTCTCCACTACTGTCCTTTTGAGAAGCAGGGCTTCTTTGGCCAGGTCCATCAAGTGAGAAAGTTTCTCAAAATATTCTTTTTTCGTTTTAGCGAGATAACCAATCCTTGGTAAATTAAGAGTTACGACACCAAGGCTTCCAGTCAACGGATTAGCGCCAAAAAGCCCTCCTCCCCGATGTTGAAGTTCTTTGGTTGACAATCTCAACCGGCAGCACATACTCCTGACATCTTCCGGTTTCATATCCGAATTGACAAAATTGGAAAAATAAGGAATGCCGTATTTGCGGGTCATTTCCCAAATTCCTTTATAAATCGGATTATCCCAATTAAAATCGCGGGTTATACTATAGGTGGGAATGGGAAAAGTAAAAACTCGCCCCTTCGCATCTCCTTCAAGCATCACTTCGGCAAAGGCTTTGTTGAATACATCAACTTCTTTTTGAAACTCTTCATACGTTTTACCTTGTGGAATGCCTCCGATAATCACCGGTTCTTTGGCCAAAAAGTCAGGAATAATAAGATCAAGGGTAACATTAGAAAAGGGCGTTTGAAAACCTACCCTGGTGGGGACATTCATGTTAAAAATAAATTCTTGAAGAGATTGTTTTACTTCTGAATAGGAAAGACCATCAAAGGCGATAAAAGGTGCGAGAAGGCTATCAAAATTAGAAACTGCCACCGCGCCGGCAATTTCCCCCTGAAGCGTATAAAAAAAATTAACCAACTGCCCTAATGTAGTCCGAAAATGCTTTGGCGGTTTACACTCAATCTTGCCAGGAACTCCCCCGAAACCCCCGACTAAAAGATCCTTTAAATCCCAACCACAGCAATAGGCTGCCAACATCTGTAAATTATGAATATGAAGATCGCCATCAACATGGACTTGTCTAATCTGAGGGGGATAAATCTTGTTAAGCCAATAATTGGCAGAAACCACCGAGGAGACATGATTGTTTAACCCCTGAAGAGAATAGGCCATGTTGGAATTTTCCCGGACGCGCCAATCAAGTTTGGAAAGATAATCGCCGACGAGTTCGTCCGAGTCAATCAAAGAGTGAATATCACGAACGCGATTCTTAAGATCTCTGTATAAAATATAGGCCCGAGCCACATCATAATGGCAGTGTTGCATTAAGACCTCTTCAATAATATTTTGGATCTCTTCAACCTGAGGAATAATCTTCCCATCGTACCGCTCTTCAAGTTTCTTGACAGCTTTGTCTGCCAATACCTTGACTCTTGCCCCATCCTTTTCACCAATAGCCTTAAATGCCTTTTCAATCGCGTTGACGATTTTTAGCGGATTAAACTTAACAATCCGACCGCTTCGCTTTTTAATTTTGGTAATTGTCTTTTTTACCATACGTAAATTCTCACCATGAAAAAATTGCTTACAGCAATTTTTTCACTTCCTTTTCAAAATCTTCTATGTCCAGAAAACGACGAAACACGCTGGCAAATCTAATGTAGGCAATTTTATCCAATTTCTTGAGCCTCTTGGCTACTAATTGCCCAATCTGCTTGCTTTTTACTTCGGTTGAGTCTCCGGAAATCAGCTCTCTTTCAACTTCGTCAACGATGCGGTCCACGTCAACTGCTGTAATTTTTGTCTTACCGCTGGCTCTCAAAATACCTCGCTTAAGCTTTTCTCTGTCAAATGTTTCTCTGCGCTCGTCCTTTTTGATAACCGTCAACGGAACACTTTCAATCCGTTCATACGTGGTAAACCTTTTTTCGCATTTCGCGCAGTACCTCCTCCTTCTGGTAACTCGCAGATCCTCGCTGTCGCGCGTCTCGATAACGTCAGTGTCGTTATGATTGCAATATGGACATTTCATGAATAAAAATCATGCTTCACTTCGTTATAACACCCGAAAACGCGACTACTGTACCTGGTGAAGCATGAAAACTAAAACGCTATAGGTGGTGCCACTAAACATCCTAAGACACTAAATAAGCGGCGTCAACTGGCAATTTCTATATCAAAACCTTTCATGGTCTATTCTTAGCCTCGACCTGTTATAGTTTGAGGGAATACTACGGAGAATGTAATGTTGGAAATGACAACGGAGCGATATTGCCAAACCGGGGAATAATTTTTGTGTTCGGAAACCAATGTTTTTCCACAAATTAAGTGTTTTCTGTCCCCGTCTTTTGCTCCCTACCTGACTTTTGCAATGTCCTGCCGGAGTGCCTGTATGTGTTTCTGTGCATCTATAATAACGCTCTCTGCAGAGCCGCTTTGATTTACCCGCATGGTTTCTAATACGTCATTATGTTTTACGAGAGCACTCTCCATATGTTCCAAAACATATAGAGGGACTTCCCGACCGGCAGTCTTTATAGAAGTGAGGGTATGCATGGCTTGTTCCATGAAGTTTCCCGATTGACTTATGACTTCACCAGCGAGCGCGCTGTTTCCTTTTTCCACAAGAGCAATCCCCATGTTGAGGCGCTTATCACCCTGAAGAATGTAAAATTCTGTTTTTCGTATCGGGTCTACGATGATCCGTTCTAAAATCCAATCGCGCACTAGCTTTATCTTGTATAAAGGATGGTCAGGGAGGATACCCGGGTAGGGAAGAAAATATTCTTTGGCGCCTTGCGCGCTTGTCGCCTGGGTCGCTACTGGAGTTGTGTCTACCGCAGAGACAGACCCCCCGGCAACTCCGGAAACAAACAGAACAAAAAGGAATACAATAACGATAACAAGCATTCGTAATATATGTTTCATACGCCCTCCTTCTTTTTGTTAGTATACTCTTCCATGATCAACTTTGCCACCTGTCCCGGACTTCCAATCCCGGCAAGATATAATAGTTCTTTTTCAAGAGCTTTCACCTTGGGGTAAGCCGCGCGAAGAACTCTCTGTTCGGCGTCTGACAAAGACTCATTCCCCCACAACCTGAAACGCTCGTCTACCGTAATGATATCGTATTTGACCATTTTATCCGCCAAAAACAAAATTTTTTCTTCCAGGGTTTTTGGACAAGAATGTCGATCAAGAATTGTATGCAAAGCATGCGTCTTAATTAACTGCGCTATCTTTGCTAAACCTTCAATTTTAAGAACTCTCACACCTGCATCCGGATGTTTTTCTCCAGATAATTTAGGTACTTTGCTGTCAATATCATGAAGGAGCGCTCCGGCAACAAGAAGCGAGTGATTAATTGTTAATTGTGAATTGTTAATTGTTAATTGTTGAGAGAGAAAGCGCGCAACGCACGCCACTAACTCTACGTGCCGGCGCTTTTTTTCCGGCAAGTGATACTTTTCCCACAATTGCCTGCACTGATCTTCCGTTGGAATCATATACACGTCACAATGCATGAACGAGTTTTTGCAATTTCTTATCAAATGTTTCTATAGGGATAGCATATTCCTCCGAAACTGCCAGAAGCCAACAGTCAATGTAATCCAAATTTGTTTCTTGATACTGATAGAGCGCAGAAAGGAGTGTTTGCTTATGCTCGTTGACCATCCATTTCTGTGCCAAAAGTGTTTCTAGCTTCGTTGTAATTTCAGAACGGTTTACTTTATAAAATGACGCCAGTGTCCAAACCACTTCTGCAAAAACTACAGGATCTATATAACAGAATATCATTCCTTTCTCCGCTTGTTGAAATAGGTTTTTTACACGCCTGAAATGTTCGGGATGATCTTCACGAAAAAATCGAAGAATGACGTTTGTGTCTAAAAGGACCGCCTGCGTAGTTTTCATGTATATCGTTTCGCACGTTCTCTGGCAAGAATCTTTCGTACCTTCGCTTGGGGTGTATAGGGTACTGCGTTCTTTAACGAACCGGCGAGTTTATCAACGACGCTTGTGGAAATAATTCGAATGGTGGCTTCCTTACTCGCTCTCTCCACACGAACAAAGGCCACTTTGTCTCCAACGCTCACGTCCAATGCTCGACGTACCGACTCCGGTATCGTCACCTGTCCTTTTGTGGTAATCGTAGTCATGAATTGTAGTTGCATAGTAATAACTATACTATAAAGTAATACTTATGTCAATAGGTATTACTCTCTATGCTCTCTCGTCCTTCTCATCTAGCGAATAATGTACTACTTTGTTTCGCTTGGATGAATCCATCAAGGAGTTCACAGATGGGAAATGTAGACGGTGGGCTAACAGCAAGTTCTCGAGCAAATCCCCTCGTGAAGGACGGAGACTCGTTACACCCAGTGCGCAATACAATCGACGCTGAAGAATCATCTGTGCCTCCTAGTTCAAGTCGAAAATATATACCTCCATCAGTGTGCTCTCGTACTTTGTAAAACCCTACTTCAACAGCATTGGTGGCACTCTCTTTATGATATGTCGTAACTTCCATCGTATCCATTCCGCCCGACGTTAAAAAATGATTGAGTGCCCCATATCCTAACATATCAAGAATTGGAGCTAATGCCCGACGGCGATCCGCTGTAACTGGAATCGCATCGTATGCACAAATAGTCGGAGTATTATGATTGGCACTTGTTACAAAAAAGTTTTGGCCAGGAAAAATAACCGCAAGAAGGCGTTGCGTTTTCTCCCATAGGCGATAAGCACCTCCTTCTTGGATACCGACGGGTAATGATGTTTCCTGATACGGCATAGCGATATCTATCTAAACGGGTATGCTACCCGATACTGTCCCCTATCTTCTCCCCTCTACTTCTGCAAGAAACTCCTTCAGAAAATCCTCAAGAAATTTGTGCACTTTTAAAAAAAGAGGCTAGCGATAGAACTGTTTTTCATGCAATCAGTCATTTTTTGGTTGCCCGTTGGCAGAATAATATCCGAGGGCCTGAAGAACGACATCAAGCGTTTCTTTGGGTCCGTGCGAGTATGTGTTGATAATGATGTCGTAGTATTTCGGATCCCAAAAATCGTCGACACCGTACATTTTTTTCCATTTGGCAATATTTGCCTCTTCCCTATCCCGCAAGTGTTGTTTGGTTTCCTCCACCGTTAGATTATCCCGGTTGACGACACGGTCGATGCGCAGCGCATCGTCACACATAAGAAGAACTTTAAGGACGTGCTTTAGGCCTCGCATATTCCATCCGGCTATCCAGGACTCAATTGCCAAGTGGTTGTTGGGGTCTGCCAATTTGTCGCGCATTGCCAAATCTATCTGGTGGTCGATTTCTTCCCCGTAGTCTGTAGCAAAATGATGTTTAGTGTCATTGGCGTTATGTTTATTATTTTCAATCGCAAACTGTCTGGCCCAGTCCCCGCCGGAAAAAAATTCCCACCCAAGCGGCATAAGATATGGTTTAAGATTGGCAAGAAGCGTCGACCGGCCCGCACCCGGCCGACCTGAAATAGCAACGCTTTGGTATTTGAGAGGTTTTTTGGATGCCTGCTCCATGTCCCTATTATAAAACCTCATTGCCCCTTCGACAAGCTAGGGGATCAATACTGTGTTTGTCGAAGTGTTGACTTTCGTCAAGGTGCGTTGGATAATAGATTATGCGCCCTCAATATCTTCCGGTTGGTTGGCAAGAATACCACGCCCTCGCGCAAAAACTGGCCGGCGATATACTTTCCAATCAAATTATCGTTGACGAAATTGTGGCAATTGCACGCGGAGGCCTGACGCTTGGCCATCTTTTGAGCGATTTTCTCCGAATTCCAATATCTACTATTACCATCCAAAGCTACACCGATATCCAATCTCAAGGAAAAATCAAAATTACGGCCAAACTACAAACCTCAATTAAAGACAAGAATATACTGCTTGCTGACGATGTGGCAGATAGCGGAAGAACACTCAAAAGAGCAGTTACATATCTTGCCTCTCTCTGTCCCAGGCGCATCATCACCGCTACGATGTTTTATAAACCACGTTCTGAATTGCGGCCTGATTTCTTCGTACAAGAAACAACCAAGTGGATACTTTTCCCTTACGAACCTACAGAGATGCTTACTCTCATCTCTCAACAACTGGCGAAAGACGGCGCATCAGAAAACGATGCTCAAAAAATATTGTGTTCGCTTGGATATACAGATGAACAAATTGCTTTTGTAAAAAAATACTATTTCAACAAAATGGTGTTCCCGAAAACAATAAAATGAGCGTACAAATGCTGGAGAGGGTTACCGAACAAATTAATATTTTTCCGGATAGTCTTCCTGTTACAAAAGCACTGTCACCCGGCGAAACAATTACGGTTTGGGCAAACGGAAACGACGGACTGCATATTTTGCTTCACAGTATAGTAGATGAAGATGACAGGGGAATACAGACTGTCGTAGAAAAAATTACGGCTGGAAAACATTTCGGCTCCAACACGCGGGACCAAAAAACCGTCTACTTATTCTCCCTCACGGGAGCAAACACATAAACGCCGTAAGTATGATCATCGTTGTTGACTTCGGATCGCAGACTACACATCTTATTTCCCGGAGAGTAGCGGACTTTGGAATTCAGGTCAAAATAATTGAACCAGACGTCGCTTTAGAAGTCATTACTGCAGTAAAACCTGCCGGAATCATTTTCTCCGGCGGCCCGGCCAGCGTTTACGAAAGGCATGCCCCAACAGTCAGTAAAACGATCTATACCCTCGGAATACCGATATTAGGCATATGCTACGGGCAACAGCTAACTGCTCATCTTTTGGGAGGAAAAGTCAAACCGGGTAAAACCAAGGAGTTCGGGCCGGCAGCCCTCGTCATCGATGGTAATACCCGCTTATTCTCCTCCCTCTCCACTCGTTCCCGTGTCTGGATGAGCCATGGCGACGTTGTTGCCTCTCCCCCATTGGGGTTTTCGTTTGTCGGCAATACGGAAACTGTTGCGGCCGCGGCAATGACTCATGAAAAACGGAGGATTTACTGTGTGCAGTTCCATCCGGAAGTCGAACATACAGAACATGGCGCTTTAATCTTCAAAAATTTTCTGGATATCTGTGGACTTTCTGCCAAACAACAGTCTGTTGATATTGAAGCAATGATCAAAACCATCAAAAAAACCGTCGGCAGCAAAAAAGCCATAGCAGCCGTTTCCGGCGGACTGGATTCAACTGTATCGGCAACACTCGTTGCCCGCGCCATCGGAAAACAACTAATCCCTGTTCATATCGAAAACGGGCTCATGCGCAAAGGCACCACACAGACTGTCGTTTCCTACTTCCGAAATAAGCTCGGCATCAACCCGATTGTTCTTTCTAAAGAAAAGGAATTTTTGAAAGTCCTCAAGGGCAAAACCGATCCGGAGGAAAAACGAAAAGCGATTGGCAAATTATACATTGAACTGTTTGAGAAAGAACTTAAAAACCACACACATGTCGAGTTTCTGGTCCAGGGAACTATCTATTCTGATGTTATAGAAAGCAAGGGAACCAGATATGCCGCCAATATCAAATCCCACCACAATATCGGCGGCCTGCCCAAAAGAATGAAGCTTATTCTGGTTGAACCGATCAGGGAATTATACACTGATCAAGTCCGCTCGTTAGCCAAAAGACTCAGAATCCCGCGCCAATTCATCTCTCAACAGCCGCACCCCGGCCCCGGCTATGCCATCCGCATCATCGGAGAGGTTACCAAGGAACGACTTGTACGTGTTTGTTTAGCTGATGCCATCATCGTTGAAGAAGTAAACATGACGGGCTGGTATGAGAAGCTTCTTCACTCTTTCGCCGTGGCTACCGGTATACAGTCAACCGCAGTTAAAGGCGATGGCCGGGGACTCGGAGAAGTGATAGCGGTACGGGCAGTAGTCTCTCGGGATCGGATGACTGCCGATTGGGCCAAGCTCCCTGATAGTCTTCTTCAAAAAATTTCTTCGCGCATTGTCAACGAAGTCCCTGGAGTATCCCGCGTTGTCTACGACATTACCACCAAACCTCCTGCCACCATGGAGTGGGAATAGCAATACAAAACCCCCTAAAAAATCAGGGCTACAGATGGTCATTTGTGGTACAATAGAGCTATGTATAACTGGTCGGTAGATGAAAAAAAGTTTAAGAAAGAAAACCCCAAAGAATACGAGTTGTGGAAAATGACTCAGCTTATAAATTATGGTCTGGGGCATGAAAAATTAGAAAAACAGAAGCTCATTAAAGCCTGGCCGAAAATAAAAGATCGGCTTGATCCAAATGCACGAGCGTACTTAACGTATGTATTATGGGGAAAAACTCCATCCTCAAAAGACATCATAAGAAATTTTTGGAACTTGTCGTAAACGAACCGTACATCCGAAAGCGGTTTTATTGGACGGGCGGTACGGTCCTTTCGGAATTTTATCTCCACCATAGAGAATCCGAAGATATCGATCTTTTTTCGGAACATCAGGAAATTCATATAGCAAGCATCAATAAATTTGTCGCGCTTGCCGGAAAAAAATTAGGCGCAAAAGAAATTGCATTTAAACGGTATTTAGGACTGTATTCATATGTCTTTCAACTTCCTCATGTCCAGTTGAAAGTTGATTTCAATTATTATCCTTTTCCCCGCATACAGAAAGGCGGCACATGGAAAGGGTTGGAAATAGACAGCCTGGAAGATATCACGGCAAATAAAATCCATACGATCTATACCCACGCCAGAGACAGAGACTTTGTTGATCTCTTTTTTATCATGAAAGACAAAGATTTTGACTTAAAAAAGATGATCTCGCTGGCTAAAGCGAAAATCGATTGGCACATCGATCCGATTCAGCTTGGACAAACGTTTACTCAAGTCGTAGTTTTGAAAGACATCCCGAGAATGATTGTGCCTTTTGACAGACATGAAATGGAAAAATTCTTTTTGGAAGAAGCGAAAAAACTACAATCCGATATTTTTAAAGCGTAACATAACACTCACTGCGGCTTATTGAGGACCACCGGCTTCAACCTGCTCATGGCTTCCAACGAATACCGCACACCCTGGACGCCCACGCCGGAATGCTTGACGCCTAAAAACGGAAAATGATCGGGTCCCCGCTGGGGCGAACCGTTTATCTGCACCGAACCGACTTTGAGATTTTTGGCAAAATTAATACCGGTCCCCTCATCGCGAGTAAATATACTGGCTTGTAAGCCGTAATTGGAGCTATTGATAATCTCGGAAGCCTCATCAAAACTTGCGACTTGAATAAAAGAAACCAGCGGTCCGAAAATTTCATGCGCCACTACCGGCATCTGAGATTTAACATGTGTTAAGACTGTCGGTTCAACAAGCGCGTCTTTTCGCTTACCTCCTATTTCTATTTTTGCACCCAAACCGACTGACTCGCTTATCGCCTGCAAAATTTTTTCCGCGGCACTAGGAGAGATTACCGGCCCGACTAATTTAGTTTCAGGACTCCTAGGATCGCCCATCCGCACCATTTCTTTTATATTATTTAATACCTGCGGCAATAATTGATTCAAAATACTTTCTGTAGTTAGCACATATTTAATTGCCGTACAACGTTGGCCGGAATAACTGAAAGCACCTCTAACTATCTCTCTTGCGGCTAATGCCAGATCCGCATCAGGTAAGACAACCGCCGGATTATTTCCTCCGCATTCAAAAAGCATCGGTACCATACCTGCTTGTTTTGCGATATGGACTCCGGTATCGCTGCCGCCCGTAAACGCCAACATATCAACACCACTGTGACCCACGAGATAGTCCCCAATGTCTCCTCCGCCGCCGGTAATACAAGAAAGCACGCCCTGCGGTACCCCGGCTTTTTCAAACAACCGCGTCAAATGCACTCCGCTGATCCCTCCTTGTGTCGGCGGCTTAAACACGACGCTGTTACCCATAAGAAGTGCTGGAACAATTTTACTTGCCGCCAGGTTAACCGGATAGTTAAATGGTGCGATAGCGACGACCACTCCATAAGCCACGCGCTCAATCATCGCCAAACGTCCTTTGTCGAAACCGGGAAAATTATCGCTATCCAACGTTTCCCCCCTGATCGACTGAACCTCATCGGCAAAATAGTCAATAAGATCTGCCGTCCTGTCGATTTCTCCTTGTGCTTCCAGATCTGTCTTGCCAATTTCTTTAATAAGAAGCGAAGCGAGATATCCGCGAAAATGGCGAATCCAATCAGCCGATAGGTGCATGATTTTGACGCGCTGGTGTAATGGCGTAGATTCCCACTGTGGCTGTGCTTTTTGAGCGTTTGCCAGCGCTTGGTCTATCTCCTGGTGAGTCACCACCTGAAGCCGTCCGAGAATTTCCCCTTGTATCGGCGAGGTAACGTCGCTCGTCGCGGCACTTGTGCTTTCCTTCCAGCCCGCTCCGTCAAAAAACCTGTAGGTCGGAGGGGTTGCGTGATTGCTTATTTCGCTAAAAAATTCGGCAGGCATATTATAGTATAAAGCGCGTAAACTCTGTATTCTTTTTTACTATATCATGGAATCCGAAGATAATACAGATTGCCCCACAACGGACGCCCGCTTGATCAAACAAGCCGTCATATTGTCTTTGCTACCGTTTTCCTCGGCAATCTGAATGAGAGAGTCAACTGCGCTTTTGACAGTTTCCGCCGTTGAACCTGCCGAGGACATAATCATCATCAAATCGTTTGTCGTAACATAATCAGAAACTCCATCGGTTGCCAAAAGAATGACATCATGTACAAAAAAATCTTCCCTGATAAACTGCGGCATGAGCCCCAAACGCTTCAATCCCAGTGCCTTTGTAAGATTTCCAACTGCATCAACATCCTCATGAGTGAGCTTCTGAACCATGCCGTTACGAAAGAAAAATGCATTGCTGTCGCCCGCTGAACCTATCCACAGAGTCTCTGCGCCGACAATCAGCACAAGAAGAGTAGAGGCTAGTCCGTCTCCAAATCCTGTTTCCCGGTGTTTCTGCCAGACAGCCAAATTTGTCGAACGGAAAATCCTATGCATAAACTGCTTTTTGTTCAACCAATAGCAACGCCGTTGCCGAATATGCTTATACCCCCAGATGGCTGTCTCACAGGCGATAGTTGCCGCAACCTCCCCATGCGGCATCCCTCCTACCCCATCTGCTATGACGAAACACTCATCGCTGAAATTGAGGAACCGGTCCTCCTGAAGATCTCGCTGTCCCTGAAGCTGTCCTGCGGCAAAAATAACAGTTTCTTTGGGTTGGCTGCGTTTCTGAATACGTGGATCTGCTATCGTCATGGCATCCGTATTGCCTGCATAAACCGGCGCTCAATATCCTTTCTTCTGTCACGTATTATATAATGAATGTCATGTTACCGGCTATCAGAACATTTCTTTCAAAACTGGCTACACCCTTTTGGAAAAAACGGCAGTTTGCTTTCTGGCTTTTGCCGGCCGGAATAATAATAAGTTCGTATGTTTTCGTCATCAAAGATTTACCGTCGCCCAGGAAACTCTCCTCCTATGATATACCATTGGCTACCAAAATTTATGACCGAAACGGAGAACTCCTTTTTGATATTTTTGCCGAACAAAACCGCACGACTGTTCCTCTTTCGGAGATACCGAAATATGTGCAAGTTGCAACCATAGCCATTGAAGACAAAAATTTCTATCAACACCGCGGCATCAATCCTGTGGGGGGGATTTTGCGGGCAGCGGCGGCCACCATCGCCAAACATAAACTCCAAGGGGGATCTACTATTACGCAACAACTTGTCAAGTCGGCGCTCCTCACCCCGGAGCGCACGCTCACAAGAAAAATAAAAGAGATAATCTTAGCCTTCTGGGTGGAAATGCTCTATTCCAAAGAAAAAATACTTGAAATGTATTTGAATCAAGTTCCATACGGAGGGACCGCATGGGGCATTGAAACAGCCGCCGAAACGTATTTCGGCAAACACGTCAAAGAGCTGACACTTGCCGAAAGCGCACTTTTGGCCGGTCTTCCACAAGCTCCAACGCTTTACTCACCATACGGCGCTCATCCTGAACTTGCGAAAACCCGGCAGGAAGAAGTGCTTCTGCGCATGACGGAAGATCAATATATAACAAAGGGGCAGTCGGAAGCCGCCAAACAAGAAGAACTTATATTTCGCCCGGCAGTCGGTATACAAGCGCCGCATTTTGTGATGCATGTCAAGGAACAGCTGGTGAATACCTACGGCGAACGTCTGGTCGAGCTCGGCGGGCTTAAAGTCACCACCACTCTGGATCTTAATCTCCAGAAGTACGCTCAAGCGACTGTTTCGGCAGAAGTCAACAAACTCTCCAGAATGCGCGTTACCAATGGAGCAACACTTGTCACTAATCCGGCAACAGGAGAAATACTTGCAATGGTTGGGTCTGTTGACTATTTTGCATCTCCTTCAGGAAGCTTCAATGTGACGACAGCGCTTCGACAACCCGGTTCTTCCATCAAACCCATCAATTACGCCATAGGGCTGGAGAAAAAAATCGTAACCCCTGCCACCATGTTTCTGGATATCCCCACATGTTTTGCCAACATCAACCAGCCAAATTACTGCCCGCATAACTACGACGGCAAATTCCATGGGCCGGTACAACTCAGGCTTGCTTTGGGAAACTCATATAATATCCCGGCAGTCAAAATGCTGTATCTTAATACAGTAAGCGATATGGTCGCATCCGCAAGCGCCTTCGGACTCACTACGTTAAAAGATCCGAAGCATTATGGGCTTTCTCTTACCTTAGGCGCAGGAGAAGTGCGTATGACAGATATGGCGCAGGCTTTCGGTGTTTTTGCAAATGCCGGAATCCATAAAGAACTCCATGCGATCCTAAAAGTCGAAGACAAAGTCGGAAAAATCCTGGAAGAATATAAAGATCCCAACCTTAACAAAGACGTGCCTTCGCAACTTCTTTTATCCGGAACCCGCGTCATTTCTCCGGAAACAGCGTATCTTATCTCACATATCCTTTTGGATAATAACGCACGGCAGGATGCTTTCGGTCCACATTCGTCATTGGTAATTCCGGGGCGAGCGGTATCTGTCAAGACCGGCACGACAGATGACCTGCGGGACAACTGGACCATAGGCTATACGCCGCAACGCCTTGTTGTCACATGGGTTGGAAACAATGACAATACCCCGATGAATCAATCTTTGGTATCCGGCGTTACAGGAGCAGCTCCGATTTGGAACAGCATTATGCGCAAGGTACTTGATGATAAACCGGATATTTGGCCAAAGATTCCGGATGGCATTGTCGGCGCTCAAATCTGTACCGTCTCGGGGCTCCTTCCGCCGGAGGGTGAGGATAAAGGATGCGAAACCCGCTTTGAATATTTTATCAGAGGAACTGTGCCTTCGGAGCGGGAACGTCTTTCACAGCCGGTGGTTATAGACAAATCAACCGGCGATCTTGCCCGACCAGGACAAACAGATAATCTTGAGATGCAGGAACATCAGGTTCTGCGAGACCTCATATCCATATGGTGCCTTGACTGCGCGCACCAGGAAAACCAAACTATACTCGTCAGGTGATGCATTAACAGCTTCTTGCTCTTCTCTTATCGTTTGTGCTATAACTCACCCACTATGGCGCGCCGCAACAATCCGAAACAAAAAGGCTTGAAAAATACGACTTCGCCATCGTTATTTCATTGGTGGCCGGTAATTGTTTGTATTAAAATCGGTGACTTCGTTAGACATATCTTCCGTTTCGTAATCCGAATGGTTTTAATTTTTGCTGGCCTTGTAGTACGTACGTTTAGGAAAGGATGGAATGATATACGTCGCATGTGTTTGTCAACAAGGCCCCACATCAGGATTCCTAAACTTCGGCGGGTGGCCATCAGGCTTCCATCGTTTCCTCTACCGCGGCACCCTATTGCATTCCCTTCGTTTTTCCACGACATGCGGTCTTTCTTGTTTGGTGTAGCAGTAACCGTTTTATTCTTTTTTATTCCGTATCAGGGATATCAAATGCTTAAGTCTCTCCCGGATCCTCATTTACTCACCAGCCGCGATCTTGAGGTGTCTACAAAAATCTTTGACCGTAACGGAATTCTATTATATGAAATTTATGCCGATCAAAATAGAACGCCTCTCACGCTTTCGGAGATACCCCAAACCGTTATCAACGCCACAATCGCCATTGAAGATCACGATTTCTACCGTCATCTCGGCTTTTCCGGCCGCGGAATCCTCAGAGCGTTAAAAGAGACTGTCGTAAACAAACAAATCCAAGGCGGATCCACCATCACCCAGCAACTTATACGGTCCGCCCTATTAACGCCGGAGTTAAGTATACGACGCAAACTCAAAGAGATTTTCCTTGCATTCTGGGCAGAACGGATATACAGCAAAGATCAGATTCTTGAAATGTATTTTAATCAAGTCCCCTATGGCGGCACCGCTTGGGGTATAGAAGCTGCAAGCCAAATGTATTTTGGCAAATCCGTAAAAGAACTAACACTTAGTGAAAGCGCGCTTTTGGCTGGTCTTCCGGCGGCACCAAGCGAATATTCTCCGTTCGGCAACCATCCCGAAAAAGCATTTGCCAGACAGGCTGAGGTATTACGCCTTATGACAGAATATGGATATATCGGAAATGGAGACGAGGAGAAAGCGCTATCTGAGCAGATGCGCTTTGCCACTCCCCGAATCCCTATCCGGGCTCCACATTTTGTCATGTTTGTCAAAGAAATTCTAGAGGCAACATACGGACCGCGGCTTGTAGAGCGGGGGGGGTTACGCATCGTAACGTCCCTTGATATCACACTTCAGGAAAAAGTAGAAGATATCATCAGGTCACAGATTGAATCTCTCGCCGCGCTTCGCGTCGGCAACGGAGCTGCGCTTGTGACCAATCCGAAAACCGGAGAAATTCTCTCTATGGTAGGCAGCAAAGACTACTTCAACCTTGAAGACGAAGGCAATGTTAATGTCGCAACAAGCCTGCGTCAACCCGGATCATCGATTAAGGTGGTTAACTATGCAGCAGCTCTGGAAAACGGGTTTACTGCCGCAACAATCATAGACGATTCTCCGGTTGTCTATACGGTTCCGGGAAGCAAACCGTACGCACCGGTAAATTATGACGGTAAATTTCACGGACCAACACCGCTTCGATACGCACTTGCAAATTCTTATAACGTTCCTGCAGTAAAAGTTCTTTCAAAAATTGGTGTCCAAACAATGATAAACAAAGGCAGACTCATGGGAATTACCTCATGGCAGGATGAAAGCCGCTACGGACTCTCTCTCACACTGGGAGGGGGGGACGTTACCATGCTTGATATGGCAAAAGTCTACGGAACACTGGCCAACGGCGGGCGCAGAGGAAAACTCATACCTATTTTGGAAGTTACAGACTATACAGGACACATCCTTGAACACCACACGCCAAAGAAAGGAGTACAGGCCGTAACACCGGAAGTAGCGTGGATATTGGGGAACATCTTAAGCGACAACGACGCACGTGCCGCAGCATTCGGGAGAGGATCATCACTCGTTATCCCCGGACATACCGTCTCCGTCAAAACCGGCACAAGCAATGACAAACGAGATAATTGGACCATCGGATACGCCCCCTCTTACGTGGTGGTTGTATGGGTCGGAAACAACAACAACGCGCCAATGGATCCGTATCTTACATCAGGTATTACCGGGGCTTCTCCGATTTGGCACGATATTATGATTGAACTTCTCAAAGATAAAGAAGATGAAGTACTTCCCAAGCCGTCCGGTGTCGTCGCAATACCGTGCTACTTTGGACGTACGGAGTACTTTATCCGAGGCACAGAACCGAAAAACGGCCGATGCGCAGTTTTTCCTGTTCCTTCACCCACACCTGCTGAATCACAAGAATGACTGCCCTCTGTTTCGCGGCAATATTTGACTTTTAACCTTTGACATTTGACTTTTACTACGTGTGCCTATCCGCTATGGAGCTTGCCGCATAACTTTCCGGTTTAATCTTCACACTGTACCCGCTTCCGCGCACCATGCCGACTATTTCTGCAATCATATCCCGCGTCTCTCCAAACTGGCCGATATCCACATGAATCTCTACGTCATATTTCGTCACGCCGTCCTGATGCAAAAGGGCCAACACCTCCTCCGCCATAGTCAAAGACGCCATCGCTTCTTCGTACATCCTCTGCCGCAGAACATATACCTTTTTGTTCACGACCCGCTTCCAAAAATAAATTCCTCCTGTTCCGACGCGATGAACGACGATCGCCGTGACAAAATCTACTCCTGCTCCGTTGCGGGGTTGCGAGTCTGTTCCGACAACAAGACGGTATTTCCGCTCCGGATCCTTAGCAAGAAATGACAAAATTTTCTCCCGCACCTCTGCCAACGTAAGCGGTCCGAAGCTGGGGCTGTGAAACATACGGGCTTATGGTAGCAAATTGATCGCGACATCACAAACAGCCCCGCCGATGGCGGGGCTGTAGTATTTACCAACCAAGTAACTACGTAATTTATCTATTACCAAACTTATCTATACTATATTATCTTCTCGGTCTATCTTCCCTCGGTCGATCTTCTCTTGGTCTTGCTTCGTTTACCACTAGTGCTCTGCCTTCTACGTCTTTCCCGTTGAACATCTCAATAGCTTTCTTTGACTCTTCATCGTTTGACATTTCGACAAAACCAAAACCGCGTGAACGGCCTGAATATTTGTCGCTGATCACTTTTGCGGACACGACTGTACCAGCTTGAGCAAATAATTGCCCCATCTGGTCACTTGTCATGTTATAGGGAAGATTCCCTATAAATAAATTTGCCATATTGGGACTCCTTTCTCCTTAGGACTTAAAGGGGACATCGCCTAAAGAGAGTTCAAGAAGATACCTTCTGATCTCACAGGGACGTTAAGCTCGCACTTTTTCAGCGCGGCTATTCCACACTTCTTTCCTAGGTCACCCTTATTCTTTCAGGGCCAGGCAGAAGTATACCATACTATTCCATCACATTGCTAGAGCACACTTTTGGTACAATACAAAAGGTGATGAAAGCAAAAAGGATAACCTTCCTCTTCTTTATACTCATTGGAATGCTTTTGAGATTTCAAAATCTTCGATGGGACGGTGGCCGCAATATTCATCCTGATGAAGCGCTTATCGTGAATCGCGCACTGACTATTCGCTTCCCTAACCAACTGAACCCCGGATTTCATGATTACAACGGACTTACTGTATACGCTCTCCGTGCGGCGGCCGAATGCGCCGCGCGTATCACAAACAATTCCGCATTTGTAACTGTTCCGGCTGACATGACACGCGTCGGCAGATTCTCAAGCGCTACGTTCGCGAGCATTTCTATTTTCCTAGTCTATCTTTTAGGGAAAAGTCTGTTCGGAGCCCAAGGCGCAATGCTCTCTGCTTTGTTTTTTGCTTTTCTTCCTCTTCATATCCAACTGGCCCACATGTATACAACGGACACATTCCTTGTGTTTTTTCTGCTTCTGTTGTGCCTCTCTGCTGTAAGATTTTTTCGTAAACCATCGCGTCTTGGTGGACTACTTATGGGTATTGCTGCGGGATGCGGTTTGGCTACAAAAAATACAGGGTATCTGTTTCTTGGAATTCCTGCTTTTGCAATTATTACCAAAAAAAAATCAGAAAAAAAACGATTTCTTCATTTAACAATCACTGCTCTATTTTGTATAACTACGTTTTTTGTTCTTTCACCGTACTCGTTTATCGATTGGCCCGGGTATCTCAGCCGTTTTCGATATCTTTCCGACGTCGTAAGCGGCAAACTCGTCTTTGACTGGACTATGCAATTCCAACAGACGAACGCATTGTTTTGGGTCCGCAACGTATTTTTTGCCTTCGGTCCTGCTGTTCCGGTACTTGCGAGTATAGGCATGATTCAGACTCTTGTTCATCATAAAAAGTCACCTGCACTGTTGGTTATTCTGGCTATATGGTGCATTGCGTTTCTTGCGCTTCTCTCCATGCAATATGTCAAGTTCATCCGGTATCTTGCGCCAGTTGGTCCACTTTTTTCGATCTTTGGAGCAGGACTCATAAGCACCGCAAGACGTTCCCGGGCTTGGATAGGAAACACGTTGACTGCTTGTGCGCTGATTGCCACAATGCTTTGGGCGTTGGTATTTTCTTCTATATATCAAAAACAGCATTCTGCAGTTCTTGCTTCCCAATGGCTCATGGAGCATGTAGAGCCCGGCTCACGCATTTTGTCTGAAGAATGGAATGAAATCATACGTTATGATATGCCGCCGCTGTCATCCGTTCCATACCAAAGAAGTCTTTTCAACTTCTACACGCTTCCCGATGATGCCGATAAACGTAACCGTCTTATCGAAAACCTGGAGCTGGCTGACTACGTTATTATAGAGAGCGATAAGGTGGAGCAGTCTGTCATGCGGCTTTCTAACCTTTATCCTTATGCAAGCTGCTTTTACCGCCATCTGGGTTCGGGAGCCATCGGATTTGACAGGGTAGCCCAATTTTCATCCGTCCCCCACTTAGGTCCGATTGTGATCTCCGACACCGCAAGCGAGGAAACGTTTCGCGTATTCGATCATCCCACAATCACTATTTATCAAAAGAGGGATCCTTATATCAAAGAAGTGTTGCTCTCGTTGTGTAAATAAATCCAAACGAAAAATCAACCGAAAGTTTTAGCCACTCCCATACCAATAAATCGAGAGACCACGATTACAGCAATACCGATAATCAAATGTTCCAGCACTACTCCCTTGGGATTTATTTTTTGCAGCTTAGCTAAATACACGCTAAATACAGTAAGCAGTGTCAACCCCCAAACGACACTAACAGTGATTGCAGTAGGGAGAGACAGCGTCAATAACGGCACGGCAAAGGTTAAAGCGAAAAAAAATTTGGAAAAGAAAGTGGAAAAAGTAGATTCCCAGATTTCCCGGGGGCTATGGATGTTTTCCGATTCTTCGGAAATATGAATTCCTAATGCATCGGAAAAAGCGTCCGCGACTGCAATCGTAAAAATACCACCGAGCACTGCTGCTTTGGAATGCGTGCCAGAATACAATCCTACCATCAGACCCAAGGTAGTAATGGTAGCAGACGTCAAACCAAAGCTCAATCCGGTTTTAAGGGAATGTTTCATTTGTTATTATTATTATAAAGCAAATCGATAAATTCTTCTCCCTAAAAGAAATTATTGAGATGGAGCTTGATCCCCGTCCCCGAAAAACAGATATATGTAAACAATTAGAATTCAGGCTACACCATGTAATGAGTGTGTTGAAAAATTGACTTTGTGTTGACTGGTGTTTTCCACCTGGAGGGTGTTTTAGGTTTACACCTAAAAATGAGGCTAAAAGAGAACCGTCCCCTACTAATAACCTCACTTCTTAAAGGAATTCCATTTGTCACGAAGATCTTGAATATCTCGCTCGGCTTCCATCATTAATTTGCTATTTTGGCTCATCTTTTTCCAATCACCCCGCAAGGGATTTCCAATGGCTTTTGCAAATCTGTCCCTGAAGAATCTTGGAGATCCTAAACCTGTATTAACAACCCATTTTTTATCACCAATTGAAAAATATAAATATTTTCCTTCTTTACGAAATACATCTTTTAAATGAGAAAAATCACTAAATAAAGCAAGATTATTTAATCCTTCTGGAATTATTTCTATGGAAGAACCTTTAAATGGTAACAGGTGGACATGAGAATGAAATACAGTCTGACCAATCTTGCCATGTTCAAATGTACTAACATAACCATATGTTTTTCTTATAAAGTCTGAATACTTATTAAACAAAGAAAGAAATTCTGAATAATCATTTTCTTGGTATTCACCAATACAACTCAAGTGCTTCTTTGGAATGATTAAAATATGTCCTTCAGTTAAAGGATGGACATCACAAACAATCCAAAATTTACTGGTTTTTTCCAGCGGATACTTCAGTGCGAATGAGTTGGGATCGCAATGTGGACAGTTATTTTTTAGATTCTCCTCAGTAAAATCATCCATGACTAAATTATATCAGAACTAATACAATGGAATCGTAAGACTTAAATACTGATGTAATAGTAGTTAATTTAGCTTGTCAATACGCTCTAAACTATCATTGCTCCGAGCAATGGTCTCCTCCGCTAAAAGCTACGGCGGACGAAACGACGATGTTCGAACCTTCTATGTTTATTGTTAGAAATCAACGACACCCAAATCCTGTTTTTCTGCAGAGGACATTTCATCATAGACTCTGGTTAGAGTCGGAGCTGATTTTCTCATCTCAGCTACCATATCCCTGAACATCGTCACACAATTTTCTTCCCCGAGAATATCGGCGGAAAGCAAAAGATATAAAACATTTTTAGGGTCGGCGTCCATTTGGGAAACTTCTTCGGACAACCTGATTGTTAATTCAATTGGAGTTTTGCTATCTTTAACAACCTCTTCTATAACTTCCAAAGCTTTATGCATTCGTTCCGGAGTTCTATTAATGTTTTTTTCTCCCCTTCCCATTTGTTCAATCACAACTCGTGGCAAAGCATATCCTATTGGCGTTGACATTGGTGACATTTGTCTTAGGTGAGAACCGGGAACAAATTCTAACCCGTGATCGCCATCCGGTTCGTTTTCTAATCTTGTAACTGGTCGGGTTAATTTTTCGTAAAGCGGTTTGTTTAGTTCCCTAGCGGTATCAGCAATTAATCCAAAAACAAAGTTGCATTCAGCATATCGTCCTCTTGCTAATTCAGCTCCTCCTTGACGAATATCTGTTGGTGAGGCTTCAGTATGGGTTTTAACCCATTGGTCGCCGTAATGTTTGATTACTTCGTCAACTACAGGACAGGCATGGGACCAGCCCATTTCTTTAACCTGCTGTTCAATTGGTTTTTGGAAAAAATCATCACCCTTATCACCTAAGAGAGTGCCTTTCCCAAACTCACGCCCATATCTAATATCTGCTTTGTATGCATCAAGTCTTGGCTGACTGATCCACCCCAATCCACCAGGTCGCTTCTGGCTCCATCGAGGTAATATTCCTGCCTCCGGGTATTTTCCTTTTGAGCCACGGAGTGCAACAACGTCATTTAAAGCCAAAAGTAACCAATCTTTGTGTTTGGTATATTCAAGACCACGATTATTCCGAAAGTGTTGAGTTAATATCCGTTCGATGCCATGGCAGATGGCAAAATCTATATTAGTTTGTGGGTCAGTTGCGCCATTTACAAAACCCCATATTACATTATCTGATCGAGGGTCACCGTCGATTGGTTTCCAGTTTGGTTCTGTTCGTTTTAATTGCTCTGCGGTTCCCATCATAGTCGCAAGTTCATTTACCCCTTGTTGATTTAGCTTATTTCGGGTATCTCCAGCATGACGGACAATATGTAAAATTTCTGTCTCGTATGGTTTCATGCGCTCAATAAACTCGTTTGCGCCACGCGTTTTTCCAAGCTTCTTATTAACCCGGCTAATAAGATCTAATTCACCAGAATTTAACTTAAAAAGGTCCTGAATGACCATGTGATACGTGGCAAATGTACGAAGAATTTGTTCTGGTTGACTTTGCGCTAACACAAGCGCATCAGACAAAAGTGGTGATTTAGCCACGTCGTATTGGCCAAACTTCACGACATTTTTCTGTGCCGTTTTTATCAGTTGATCTTTATTTTCCAACATAAACCTGAAGTTATTATACTACTTCTGTAAGGAAGTTAATAAAATAGCCCGTCAGAACGGGCTAAAAAGTACTTACTCCGCCCAATGGACTGTGTTCGAACCTATTATCTGGTTACTATTTTACCACCTTGGAGGTGGAATACTTGAAAAGTGAGTTGAGATTTATTTTCATATTCTAATCAATTTTTCTAACCACGGAATGTGCTCGTCCTTGCGTTTCCACCACAAATCTTCCCAGATGTAGTGAACGGCAAGTTGTTTATAATCCCCAAACTTTTCAAAATGTTTCAGGAGTTTTTTAACAGGGACGGGGGCTTCAGGATCTTTGTCAAAAAACAGCTTCGTGTAAATCTTTTGCTCCCAGGGGGAAATATGATTAAAAAAATCCCAGTGATGAAATACATCAAACAGGAGATACCAAACGGTAGCGGGTCCAACTCCGTAAAGTTTTAACAATTCCTTCGTTTGAATATCCCTACCTTTTTTACGCAACTCCATTTCGTCGGTAAGCCCTTGAGCAAAGTAATCATCGGTCCTTTTTATCGATTTAGCACGATAACCCACCTTTAACGCTCGTAGTTCGTCCTCGGTGACACTCTTTAGGCTCCCTGGCTCCCAAAAACACCACAGTTTTTTACCATCAAACTCAAGCAGGGTGCCGTATTTTTCAAACAAAACCTGCATCATTTGGATTGATCGGAGAACAGTGCAGTTTTGTAAAACAATGCCGATGATGAGATACTCGTAAAGGGAGTCCTGATGACCGGGACGCATGCCACGAATCCTTTTGATTACCGGCCCCACAAATTTATCACCAGCAAAGCGTTTATAGAAATCATCAAGATCCAGATCTAGGTTATATCTGAATGTAACCTCATTGATGAACCATTCAATAGACTCTTCAGACAGTCGTTCAGCAGAGTAAATCTCTATATTAATCTTTGGCTTATCAACAGAACCAGCATTTTTGAATACCACCCCCAAATCTTTTCCAAGAAAACGAAAGGTTTGCCACCTGACACCAGATTCCCAGTAATTATCACCCGACGGAAAATGTGCGGGTTTATGAAACGTGGCATCAAAATTAAACGGCGCTGTTGGCTGTACTGCTCTGGTTATCTTATGTTTTGGTTTCATGGCTTGAACACCCCCCAGAAATGAAATCAAATATGTAAATTCTGCAAGATTATAAGGCTCATAACAAAATTCCAAACAATTACTACAAGAAAAAATATCCACTCCTGTACTGCTGCGTTACGCACGATAAAGCATTTTTCTGTTTTTCTTATTTCAAAAAGACTTATCGGAATCTTTCCTGTTTTTTTTACTAATCTTGCAAAAGAGACAGAGAGAACAACTGATAATACAATTAAAATAACGTTTAGTACCAAGAAATAGCGAGATATTATATTAGAAACGGAAATAGGATAAATAAGTAACGCGGAGAATGCAGTTATACTCATAAACACCATGTTTGAAAACTTGTGATGGACATTTAAGTTTTTATTCATAGGAATAAGGCTAGCAACGATAGTTGAGAAAGAACATATGTATAAAAATAAAATAGCGACAGTCGGGATGAGCATGTTCGGAAGGATTCTCGACAATCCATTGACAAAAAAGAGGCTAAGCAGCCCGTAGAGGAGAAAGCCTGAGTTAAATAAAAAGCTACTCTGATGTCGTGTATCCCCAAGATTACTCATCCATAAAGAGGTGAATGAATACTCTTTATATCTTTTCACGGCAAGAAATAACAGCATGAGAAAAACCGGAAGATATAGTATGAAGGCAATTAATCCTACCCGTGCTATAGTATCCACAACACAAGTATATCAGATGCTTCAAAATCCGAAGAAATTCATAGAAATCCGTAGAAATTGCTCGCTTGTTGCCTGCCCGTTTACCCGTCCTCTGGCGGGCCCCCGGAGGGAGACGGTGTGCTTCGCAAAGCTAAGTGATTTTAGTTATTTCATGCCCTGCATTATGTCCTGCCGGGTGGTGCAATAGCTATTAGAACTTAAATTGTCGTCAGGTAGTAACAATTACTCTCCAGTTGTGGTATGATGGGATCGTGCATAAAACATTTTATGCAAGCGGATTTCTTTACCATTCGCCTTCCCAGCAAATTCTCTTGCAACAACTCACCGAGGATGGTACCTCACCTCTGACGCTCTTTCGTGGAAAAAGCCGAAAGGGAGAAGATCCCCGAACGGTCTTTCAGCGTTCTGTATCAAAAATCCTGGGAATTACACTGCGTGCGGACTTTATTCTGCCGGTATACGACTACGTTCATACGACGCTCGGTGATCATTATATTTTTTATGTTGATATACCAGATTCCACAGAATCTTCACGGTATAAAGGCAAGCATGTTTGCTGGTTTCCGCTCGCGAAACTTTCCAAACTAAACCTCACTGAACAAACGAGACACGATATTATTGTCGGTGAGCGGGTTATTCGCGCAACAGAAGACCACAAGCAACAATCACCACAAACAAAGAGCCATTAACTTATAAATGTGAGAGCAATGCCGGTTTTGTTTGCCCTCCCGGTACGGCCGATGCGATGGATATAGTCATCATAAGAAGCCGGAGGATCATAATTGATGACATGACTCACATTGTTAATGTCAAGACCGCGTGATGCCACGTCCGTAGCTAAGAGAATCTGAATCTCATTGTTTTTAAATTGCGCGAGCGTGCGCTGGCGCTGGATTTGACGCTTGTTGCTATGGATAGCGGCAGCTTTAAACCCTCGGGATACGAGTTCATCCGCGAGCTTCTCAACTCCCCATTTCGTCCGGCCAAAAACAAGTACTTTATCAAAATCTTTTTTGATAAGAAGTTCATGTAGATACTCTATTTTCTTCTTGCCATTGGTTACCTCTATGATGCTTTGGCTCACGCCGCGTGCTATATCCTGTTTTTTGACCGATATAGTCACCGGGTTGCGGACAAACTGTGCAAGTATCTGGGACACTTTCCCTGATACGGTCGCGGAAAAAAACAACGACTGGCGTTCTTTAGGAAGAAGAGAAATAAAATAGCTGACGTCATGAATAAATCCTATATCCACCATGCGGTCTGCTTCATCCAATACGACATTCCGAAACTGAGACATCGAAAGAATCCGTTCACGAATCAAATCTTTCAATCTGCCCGGTGTCCCAATAATGACGCGGGCGCCAGCCTGAATATCTTGTTTTTGACGCCAAACTCCGGCGCCTCCAATGATCATAGCCCAACGAATACCAAGGCCTCGTGAGAAATCCCGTAACTCCACCCCTATCTGAAGCGCAAGTTCACGAGTGGGTGTCACGATAAGCACGCGTTGATTTTTGTCTCGTGATAATTTTTCTATCAAAGGAATCAAAAACGCTGCGGTTTTGCCGGTCCCGGTATTTGCAATACCAATCACATCGCGTCCTGCCAAAATTGCAGGGATTACCTGGTCTTGTATGGGGGTTGGAATAGCATACCCTTTGGCGGCAATATTAGTCTTTAATAACTGCGAGATAGCAAAATCCTGAAACTGATTTTGGGGAACATACGATGCTTCCGCCGTAGACTGCCCGGTTTGCACCGCGCGGGTTGAAGCACGAATAGCAGCAAGAGTCGCCCCATTGGAGCCTGAAGTGCTACGCTTATGCTGGCGATAAGATGGTCGTCGAAAGCTGTGTTGTGGTCTCATAAAAATCGGCGGCAGATCAAAGAAAAGAAACTGCTTAAATTAAAAGGGTGTTATTTGGAGAGGGACAAGATAGAAGTTCAATAAAATACGAAGTACTATGTAGCTATCTTTATCTTACGTCTCTAGTAACGTTACTCTAAATTAAGCAGATGCATTTCTTTCATCTGCTAATAAAAGAGTGTATCAGAAAGGAATGGAAAAGTCAATATAACTATAGGTTGCTGTACGCGTATTGCACGCCACATGTTGCCCAAGCCAAGCTGTCCGTGATATACTGCAATAGTCCGCTAAGCGCGTGTTGCTTCTCTGGATATCTTATCCCCACGAACAAATACGGACGAGAATAAAAACCCGCCGAAAAGTTGCGGGCATATTTTTTACCTGTACCCATGAATATACGCAACGTTGCAATCATCGCTCACGTCGATCACGGGAAAACTACCCTTGTAGATGGCATGCTCAAGCAAACCCATACATTCCGCTATAATGAAGTACAAATGCAACAGGCGACCATCCTGGATAGCTATGACCTGGAGCGGGAAAAGGGTATTACTATTTTGGCAAAAAATACCGCAGTTATCTACAAAAACACGAAAATAAATATCATTGATACGCCGGGTCACGCGGATTTCGGAGGAGAGGTGGAACGGATCATCCACATGGCAGATGGGGCGCTTCTGGTGGTCGACGCGTCAGAGGGACCGCTTCCGCAAACGCAATTTGTACTTGAACAGGCTCTCCGCGCGCACCTTCGTGTAATCGTTGTTATAAATAAAATAGACCGGTCAGACGCACGTCCGAGGGAAGTGCTCAAAGAAACGGAAAATTTATTTTTGCGGCTTGTGGACAGCGCGGACCATCTTGATTTTCCGGTTTTGTATGCAGTAGGCCGTCAGGGGAAGGCATGGAACAGCCTCCCTGATGATATTTCCCAAAAAGGATCTCTTGACGCACTGTTTGAAGCAATTCTTGCTAATATTCCCAACCCTCCTGCAGATGCGGCTGATAAACCGTTTAAAATGCTTGTTTCATCCCTGGACTTTGATCCGCACAAAGGCACATACGCAATTGGCAAAATTTCCCAAGGCTCAATAAAGGCAAAACAGATGGTTGTTCTGCTTGACGAAAACGAGAAAGCAGGCGAATACCGCATAGATCAAGTGTTTACAAGTAAAGGCCTCAAGCGAATAGAGGTTGAGAGAGGAACGACGGGAGACATTGTTGCAGTTACCGGCAAATCCGATGTAAGTATTGGACAAACGATAGCGGATCCTGCGGACCCGACGGGCTTTCCTAAAATCACTCTCGAAGAGCCTACGCTTAAAATCATACTGTCTGCAAATACATCTCCCCTTGCCGGACTTGAAGGCACGTATGGCACAGCCAGGCAATTGCATCAACGTCTTATCCAGGAAAAGAAAACAAATATCGGTCTCACCATCGAACAAAATTCAGGAGGAAGCAGTTTTGCAGTCTCAGGAAGAGGAGAGCTGCATCTGGCAATTCTATTGGAAACATTGCGGCGCGAAGGATATGAAATGCAGGTCGGTAAACCGGAGGTTATTGTCAAAAAAATCAACAACGAAACCTGCGAACCATACGAAGAGGTAATAATAGAAATTGGAAGAGAATTTGTCGGAATCATTTCGGAAGAACTCGGTAAACGCAGAGCACAACTTCTCGATACTTATACCAATGCAACGGGCGTGACGAAAATGCTTTACAAAATTTCCAGCAAGAATTTGCTCGGGTTCCGCGGGGATATTTTAACAAAGACCCGCGGAAACGGCGTGTTTGCCACCCGCTTCACGGGATACTTCCCGTCTGTACCGAAAATCCCTAAACTCCGCAACGGTGTACTCATCGCAAGTGAAACCGGAAAATCTTCCGGATATGCACTGACGACGGTTCAAGAACGGGGACGGGCCCTCATCGGCCCGGGAGTACCTGTCTACGAAGGCATGATTATCGGCATCAACAATAGGCATGAAGACATAGACATCAACGTCTGCAAAACCAAAAAACTCACCAATATCCATTCTGCTAATGCTGATATTGCTATTCAGCTGGATTCTCCGATGGCCCTTTCACTTGAACAGTGTCTGGATTTTATCGAAGACGATGAGCTGTTGGAAATTACACCGAAAAACCTCCGATTGCGCAAACAATATTTGTCTAACGTTGATCGGGTTCGCGCGAAGCGTCAGAATGGCTAGCTATTAATTATTTGGGTCTAATACATTTAACTATCGCTTCATGAATTATCCGCGGATACGTAAGAAACAGCAGAAAAAGTACTATCCCGGCGGCGCTGATACTCCACCCGAGCTTCTCTATGGTGCTATATCCGAATCGGAGTCGAATATCATGAGTGCCGGCGGGAACGTCGAGAGTAATTCTGCCAAAAGTATCATGGGATATCGGGACGTGTTTTCCGTCTATCGAAGCAGTCCAGTTGGGATAGTAGAGCGTACTCACCGTAAGCCGTAGATTGCGACCAGCTTGTATAGTGGCAGAGAGCGATTCCTGTTTGACGCTGCTACGCACTACGCTTCCGGAATCAGGAGGGAGGATAAATTTTTCCGGCAATGTACCCTGTGTCAGATATCTCTGTTCTTCATTCACGAGAAAATTGATATCTGCCGTTGCCGGTAAAAATTCCGCAATCCCCATAGTTTTGAGGGTCGGTACCGCAAACCCAAGCATTTGTGGCTGGGAAAAGAACGATCGGGGAAACAGAAATATGTCCATGTACGGATGAGCAAACGGATATCCTGCCATGACGGTGACGATGACAAAAAATATGCCAACCAAAAGGTGTTTTCTCAAAAGGCATCCGGCGATGAGACTACCGGCAAAGGTTGCCAAAAAAAGAAACCGGTAGGGATACAGGACATATTGCAAGGGGCGGAATGCATAGAAAACATCCGATAGAGGATCAACAAAAAAAAGCGACAGCATGAGTATCCCCAGAACCGACAGAACGAACGGATTCATCTGTTTTCTTGTCCGGGAAAAGACGAGAGAGAACAATCCGGCAAATAGAGCACCCACGATGGGTATGCCGACCGTGAATTCCTTGTAGATGATGTCCTGCCCCATTATGACGGACCAAGACGTTTTTATCTGTTCCATGACGGGGATCATGTAGATTTTTCGTAATGCAATTTCTTTCGTTAAGAGCGCCGGAATTTTGATGGTATCCGTGAGTGTGAATGCGGGTAGGGTAAAAAAACACGAAATCAAAATAACCAGGAGAATGATTTTTACCAGATACAACAGCTTTATTTTGTCATTTTTGCACGCGATAAGCCCAAAAAGCACAATGACCGGAGACGTGATGAACGACGATATGTTATGCGTCAGGATAAACAGTACCCATGCGATGATGGTTGTCGTAAACCATGCATGTATTGCGATTTTGTGAGACGGCTTGGTGCGGGATGCCGAAAAAAGAAGAAAGAGAAGAAGCGGCGGGAAGACGAACGCCAACATTTCTCCCCACGCCTCATACGAATACACGGTAAAGAGATGATATGGTGCGAAGGTATACACCAATCCCGCTACCACCCCGGCCCACCGGCCCCAGAGGAGAGCGGCGAGCGCATACATGCAAAGAAATGAGATGATTATCGTAAGGGCAGCATAAATCTGTGCCGCTGTGTTTATCGTAAATCCTATTCGATAGAAGGCATCGACCAGATAATAAGGAACGGAATAGTTAAAAATATAAAGCGGAGCGCCGTATCCCAGCACGGCATTCCCTGCCCATCGCGGCCGGAGAGTTCCTTCGGAAAGTGACTGGTGAAAATTGACGAGCCGGTATTTGTGCGCAAACCCATCTGCGGTACCGGTTAAGTGCGGGACAAAAAGCGGCCGAATTGCCATGCCAAGAAGCATGATGCCGGCAAGTACCACAATAACGGTGCATATCAAAGATTGGTTTTTTGTCATGATTGAGCTTAAGTCTATCATGCCGCTGTTGCCTTGTCCTGAGCGTAGTCGAAGGGGAACGGTTTTGGAAAGTTTGAGGCACTTAACCCCAGTGGAAGTATCAAAGACAGGATGGCTTCATATATGGTAGAACAGGTCGAGAAACGAAAAATGTTAAAGCCGGGGTCAACAATAATCGAAGCTACCACCGGTAATACAGGAATAGCGTTTGCAATGGTGGCGGCGATCAAGGGGTACAAAATGCTTGCTGTAATGCCTAAAAACATGAGTCGAGAAAGAAAATTAATGATGGAGGCCTTTGGAGCAAAGGTAATTCTCACCCCAGCTCATTTAGGCCCGCGGGCTGCTATTGCCAAAAGAAATAAATTACATAGAAAAATACACAACTCTTGGGTTCCCGGTCAATTCGAAAACATTGATAATATAAAAGCTCATGAGTTGGGTACAGCAAAAGAAATAATTGAGGATACGAAGGGCAACATAGATGCTTTTGTCGCTGGCGTAGGAACCGGTGGAACCATCTGAATCAAATGTTCTAAGCGGCAATAAAGATGGACATCATAATATACAGGGTATCGGGGAAGGTTTTATTCCGAAATTGGTAAACTTAAGAATGATAGACAGGATTGAAAAAGTCAGTACTCAAAAAGCCCTATATATGGCCCGAAGAATAGCTCTTAATGAAGGTATGTTTGTAGGAACTTCTTCAGGTGCAAACCTTGTGGCTTCTTTAAGAATAGCGAAAATAATCGGGAGGGGACATACCGTAACTACTATTTTTCCAGACAGAGGAGAAAGATATTTAAGTGAAAAATCGATATATCCCGACAGAACGGAATAAAAATCACTTGTTTGCACTGATCGATTCGTCTGAGCAGTTCGGCCCTGGGCTCACTGTCGAAGGGCTTGTCGAAGGGCTCCGAGCAATGGTCTCCTTGCTCCACCGCTAAAGCTATGGCGGCACGCGGTCGCTAAAGGCTACGGCTGACGACACGATGATGTTCGGGACTTATTATTTATACAGTACGTAATTTTGAATGCGGGTACTGTACATGAGCGCATCTTCAGCTTTATGTATATTGTCTCGATCAGATAAAGAACCGACACGTTCTATTATGGCTTTCATATATGGCAATAGATCATTCGTATTCACTTCATTTTTCCGCTTCATCGCTTCATTTAAAAATCTATCTGCCATGCTATATGATTTTCTGTGAAGCCAAAGCGCAATACGTTTTAAATCCATCGCAAGTGATGATAATGCTATTTTATTCTCCATATATATCATTGAAAAAATACTTGGTTATTTCCTCAAAAGATTTTCGAATTACGAAATCTTGTATTTCATTACTTGTGTTTCCTTGTGTCGGACGAATATTTAAAAACGAGTTACCATCTATAGTTTTTGTTTCCAAATCGATTCCTCCTCCCCAAATATACTCCTGTTTTGATCCCTGATCGAGTAGTATTTTTTCTGACTCAAAATGCCGATCGCATCCCGCAGAACAAATTCTTTTTTCCACGTCGATGACAGTTTTGATATAACTATCAAATTGTTCACGAAGTTGTTGAATTTCTTCCTTTGTATACGGCGTTGTTTTTGTAAGTATCATAAAGTCATTATATCAAAACGTAGTAAACTGGAATGAGAAGGCTTAAACGCTGATGTGTTGATTGTTCATTTGGCTTGTCAATACACTCTAAATTTCATTTTCTCCGTCTGATAGACTATGTCGGGAGCTTCTATTCAACTCCGCAAGGTCTATATTTATTCAACCCACAAAGTTAAATAGATAGCCGATTATCATTATTCCCACAATCGTAATCCCGAAAAAAGCTACTAAAAGTTGCCACTTCATGACTTTTTTTAATATCAATGCTTTTGGGAGTGATAATGCAACAGTTGCTGTCATAAACGCTGAAAGAGAACCGATACTCATCTTGGGGGTTATGATGGGATTTTGTACAATACGCTCATGACGAGAAAAGACTTTGAGCAGCTCGTTGCCGACGCTTTAGACAGCTTGCCGCAGAAATTTGGCAAGCAGGTGGATAATATGGAGGTGGTCGTGGAAGTGTGGCCGACGCGAGAAGATCTCCAAAACGTTGGTGTCGGACATGGCACAACGCTCTATGGTCTGTATCGGGGAGTGGCAAAGACGAGGCGGGCAAACTACAGCGGAGTGTTACCGGATATAATCGTCATATACGCGGGGCCTATCCTTGCACACTTCGGAACCGATCCGGCTGCGGTGAAAGCCCAAGTGAGGAAAACGGTGCTGCATGAAATCGGACACCACTTGGGGCTAAGCGAAGAAGAGATGCACCGTGCACAAGATAACATTTAATCTTCCCGCCCGGGTGTACCCTTAGGACACAAAACCAACAGAAAGCGGGCAGTTTCCTAAAGAAAAGGGAACAGAAAATTTAATCTTGTCTGTATTTTACCACTTTTTCAAAACTTGATTTCAATCTCGTTTGGGTGTATCCAGTACTTATGAATAGGATAGAGCGTCTTATCAGAGAAACGCAAAGAAATCGAGGAAATGTTGGTGAAGAAATAGCCAGACAAGCTCTGGATCTGATGCAAGATAGAGGCCAAATCATATCTCACTGGCCAACCTCATGGGACGAAGATCACTACGATCATTGCGACGAACATGTGATTGGCTCTGACGGAACTGAATATCGCTTAGGGATAAGTAGTTCTGAAACCAACAGAAGAGAGGATAAGACAAAATACCCCGATATTTTTCATCTAGTGGTTCTGCCGGGTGAATCTCCGGAAGAAATTGTTCCCAAAGTCATTGATCTCCTTAAATGAACGTTTGCGCAGTTTGCTTGCTTATGGTATAAGTAATAAGTCTAATATCGCCTTGGGTGATGCCGAGTAACAAGACGAGTGGTCAAACAGATTGCGTCTTGGAACGAAGAATCATCACCAATTATAACCGGCCAAGACAGAGGGCCGGTTTTTTCGTATATTATGAATATAACTAAAACATTTTTGTTGGCATCCGTAGGTGTAGTAGCTACATTATTCATTTTTTCCTCTAGCATCGTTGCTCTCGTTACGGATTGGTGGTGGTTCTCTGAGGTTGGTTTTACCGAAATCTTCATCAAATCACTCGGCGCAAAAATCATTATTGGTCTCACGGCTGGCCTGTTTGCGGCGACATTTCTTCTGACTAATTTTCTCCTCGCCGTGCGCAGCAAAATACCTTGGATGGCAACTATTCCTGAAGCTCTAATTGGCCAACCTCTAAGCCTGAATAATCGTATAGTAAAAAAGCTTGGAATCGTTATTTGTTTAGTTGTAGCTTTTTTTATCGGCCTTGCCGCTACTGCCAGCTGGCAGGATGTCTTGAAATTTCTTTTTGCTTCTTCATTTGGTCAAGCTGATCCTTTATTTGGCCGCGATATCGGATTTTACGTGTTTTCGCTTCCAGTCTACACTCTGGGATTAGGCCTTATACGAATCCTTGTTTTATTGTCGCTTATTATAAGCGGCACTATCTACCTTCTTCGCGGTAGTCTCGATCTTTCTACTCTCTTGGGGAAATTCAATCTCAACAGCTTATCGGAAAAACTGGGCGGGCCGCCTATCAAGTTAATGAAGCACTCCGGCACCGATCCAAAGGCGAGACTCCACGTTGGAATTCTCCTCTCCCTTTTCTTTGTGACTGTGGCAATAGGCACGTATTTTTCGCTCTACAATCTCCTCATCACCCAGAGCGGTCCTGTGTTCGGCGCGGCATTTACCGATGCCAACGTCATGATCCCTATCTTAAAGGTCTCCGTCTTTACCTATGTGATTTCCGCCTTTCTGGCATTGTTCTATGGCGTAAGCGGAAAAATTTCACCGCTTATAGGCGCGATCTCTCTAACTGTTTTGGTGGGACTGGTTTCCGGAATTGTCCCTGCTGTCTTTCAAAAATTAATCGTTGCTCCCAATGAACTCGTTCGCGAAACGCCCTTTATTAAGCATAATATTGAAGCCACCCGCAAGGCGTATGGACTTGACAAGATCGAAGAGCGGGAGATCGCCGCGGATAAACCTATTACCGCGTCTGACATTGCAGCGAATAATTTGACCATTAAAAATGTCAGGCTTTGGGACAGGGCACCGCTTCTCTCCACCTTTTCACAAATCCAGGAGATCAGAACCTACTACGAGTTTGCAAGCGTGGATAACGACCGTTATACGATTGACGGCGAGGTGCGCCAGATCATGCTTTCGCCCAGAGAGTTAGCCTCTGACAGCCTCCCCAATAAAGCCTGGATTAACGAACGGTTAACCTTTACCCATGGGTACGGCATTGCCGCCGGACCGGTAAATCAAGTTACCCCGGAAGGCTTACCGGTCCTTTTTGTTAAAGATTTACCTCCAAAATCGGAAGTGAAAGAACTGGCGGTAACGAGGCCGGAAATTTACTACGGAGAGATTCTTAACGACTATGTCATTACAAAAACCAAATCTAAAGAATTCGATTATCCCAAAGGAGAAGAGAATGTTTACACCACCTATGCAGGGCGCGGCGGAGTGGAACTCAACTCCCCTTTACGACGGCTCTTCTACGCCCTTCGCTTTGGCTCACTCAAAATGCTTTTATCTGGCGATATAACCCGCGAAAGTCGTATTCTTTACAACCGAAACGTCAAAGAGAGAGTGGCAAAAGTTGCGCCGTTTCTCACGTATGACAGGGACCCATATGCAGTTGTTGCCGACGGCAAGCTCTATTGGATCATCGATGCGTATACAACAACTGACAGATACCCGTATTCCCAACCATTGCCTCTAAACGGTAGTAAAGTTAATTACATGAGAAACTCAGTCAAGGCAGTGGTGGATGCGTATGACGGAACGATAAATTTTTATCAAGCCGATTCCGAAGACCCGATTATCAAAACCTACGCAAAAATTTTCCCAAAAACCTTCCGCCCGCTTTCCGACATGCCCAAAAGTCTCATGCCTCACCTGCGCTATCCTGAAGACATCTTTTCTCTGCAAACCGCTATCTATACCATATACCACATGGATGATCCGCAGATCTTTTACAACAAGGAGGACCAGTGGGAAATACCGGCTATTGCGGCAGAAGGAGAACAACAAGCCGGCGGCAATGTTTCCGCAATGACTCCCCGCCACATGATCATGAAGCTCCCGGGAGAAAAAACAGAGGAGTATATTCTTATGCTGCCGTTTACCCCGCGGGCCAAAGACAACCTTTCCGCCTGGATGGTAGCCAGAAATGACGGGGAGCAGTATGGTAGACTGGTCGTCTACCGATTCCCCAAGGATAAATTGGTGTTCGGGCCTAAACAGGTCATCGGCCGGATCAACCAGGACGCAGAAGTCAGTCGGCAGATCTCCTTATGGGATCAGCGCGGCTCTCAAGTTATTCAAGGATCCCTTCTGGCTATCCCGATTGAAGAGTCTCTCCTTTATGTCCGACCGCTGTACCTCAAAGCTGATACAGGCAAAATTCCAGAGCTCAAGCGGGTGATTGTCGCCTACGAAAACAAAATAGCCATGGAAGAGACATTGGAGGCAGGACTCGCCAGACTCTTTGGCGCCGGTATCGGCCAACCCCGCCGTGACGGGGCAGGGCAAGCAGCTGCTCCGATAGCTCCGGTTGATGCGGGTAAGGAGAATTACCTGAAACAGGCTTCTGAAACGTATGAAGCCGCTATTCGAGCCCAAAAAGAGGGGGATTGGGGAAGATACGGAGAGGAAATTAGAAAATTGGGGGAGATCCTGAACAAACTGCGTCCATGACGATTGTAAAAATCGCTACAGGGATTCCTAAAATTATCAAATTCAAAGAAATTTCTTCGTTCCTGCTGGTTGTCCTGATAACAATTGTGTTAACAAGGCTTTGGACCATAAGTCTTTTTTACACTTTCGGCACAGACTCAGAAATAATTAAGAGAATTGTTAATGACCGGTGGCACCATTATCAGGTGGGGCTGATTTTATTATCTCTGGGCTATTTACTGCGCAGTATGCATAAATCAAAACTTATTTCTGCAATTGGTCTGGGAATATTTCTTGAAGAGTGGCCTGTATTCTTAAATGATTTGGGGTTAAATACCAACGGGTTATACCACACTAAGTTAGATTTCATTCTCGTTTTTGGATTTATCGGAATTCTTTACGTCTTGTTTTCCGTATTATCTAACCATCAAAAACCGCTAGTATTCTCAAGAGAAAAGCCGTTACAACATTGATATACTACAAGAACTATGACGGGTATTCATTTAGCTATCTTTCGGGGTAAACAAATTCGTCGGGCGATCCATCACAACGAGTGGTGGTTTTCGGTTATTGATGTGGTTGGAGCACTAACAGACAGCAGTATACCGAGAAGATATTGGAGCGATCTAAAAATTACGATCAAACAAGAAGGTTATAGTGAGTTGTACGAAAAAATCGTACAACTGAAATTACCTTCATCTGATGGAAAACTATATGAGACAGACTGCGCCAATACTGAAACTCTTTTTCGTATTATCCAATCAATTCCATCACCAAAGGCCGAACCGTTTAAGCGATGGCTGGCAAAAGTAGGATATGAACGGGTGCAGGAAATAGAAGATCCAGAGCTAGCTACCAAAAGAACGAGAGCTCTTTACAAAGCCAAGGGATACCCTGACGATTGGATTGAGAAACGGATGCGGGGAATTGAAATTAGGGAGACTTTAACTGACGAGTGGAAGAAAAGAGATGTTGGAGAAGACAGGGAATATGCCATATTAACCGCCGAAATATCAAAAGCTACTTTTGGTATGACGCCAAGTCAGTACAAAAGATTCAAGGGGCTACAAAGAGAAAATCTCCGAGATCATATGGACGATTTGGAGCTCATCTTCTCCATGCTCGGCGAAGCCGCAACTACGCGAATCACGCGGGCTAAAAACGCCAAAGGATTCCCACAAAACAAACAAGCCGCCAGAGAGGGTGGAACTATAGCCGGAAACGCCAGAAGCCAACTTGAACAAAAATCCGGTCAGAAAGTTTCAACTTCCAAAAATTATCTCAAAACTCATCAGAGTCTCAAGTATTTGAAAGGGTAAAAATGTTACTATTAAGCTTAATCAGAAGAGTGTTGTTACCATTGGTGCCGCTGGCGCTTTTTTATCTTTTAAGAAAAGTCGCGAGAAAACAACATCTGCCTAAAAGTAAATCTCACTCGTCTGATTTTGATAAGAGCAAGATTGTAGAAGGAGAAATTGTGGAGGAAAAAAATTAGCTGAGTTTCAATGAAGTATAATAACTGATATGTTGATGAATAATCTAAGTCGCTTAACATTTATCGAAGATCAAAAAGATTATCAGCGGACCCTTTCGGCTATACAATACTCGCTATTTGAATAAGTATATTTCCTCTACCAATCCTTGGCTCCGAGCAATGGACGATGTTCGAACCTATTACATAGAAAAAAGCTGTTTCATTTCTTGAAAACCAGCTGGATTGTTCATTGTCCGAAAGATCTTTAGTGCTACTTCTGCATCACGAAAGTTATCCTGTGCTGCCATTTGTATGAACTCATCAAAAGAAACATGTTTCAGCTTTATTTTTTCTCCTGCCTCTATCTCTTGTTCCTTCACTTTATGTGCTCCCTTAGCAATAAACGTGTAAATAGCCCAGTCAATTTTATCTACTAATTGGGTTGCATCCCAAAGAATATACTCATTTGCTTCCATTCCAGTTTCTTCTAATAATTCTCTTTTCACTGCTTTTAATGGTTCTTCTCCATCATCCAGCCTTCCACCTAAACAACCAATAAACGGTTCTGTTCCAGGTTGCTCTTGTTCGCTTATAATTATTTCACCATTTGGAGTAATTGGAATAATATTGACAGTATCTGGTCTTTTTAATTTTTCAAATATTGTTTTTTCTCCATTAAACAAATCTTGTTCCCACTGATACACATCAAATATGGTTCCTTTAAACACGTTCTTTGCCTGTGTTGGGATTGGTTGTTTTGAAGATGGTCTTTGGATGTTCATGAATCTATTATACTAAAAAGTGGTAAGCTTAATTTAAAGGCTTAAACGCTGAGATGATTACTGTTTTGTTAAAATAGCTAAAGTAGCTTTAACAGAGGGATTGTCGATGTTAAGTAGTTCTACCCTTTTTTTAAATTTCCCACGGAGCGGAGTTAGAAATTCGTCTGCCCAAGACGGAGTCAATACTGCAACACCATCAAAATCAACGATAATTTTTTCTACTTGTTGCATCTGATTTAACACTGGTTGGAACGCTAACCACGCTTCTTTTCCTGAAGGACGTGACACTAAAGTTATACCAAATTTTTTTAACTGAATAATCATAGCAGCCCCTCAAAACTTATTACAACCAAACATCCACGGACAAAAGTTTTTGCTTGATGAACTATTACATCGTTGTCGCCATATTTTAAGCACAGATCTGCATCACCAGTTTGGAAATACAACGAAAATGGATTATTGACTATGATAGATCTGACAAATTTTAATCCATTCCCTCTCGATTCCGGATACCGACCCGATAATGTTTCTGTAAATGCAACTTTTAAAGCTTCACTTGAACTGGTCAATTCTGTGCGTACTCTTTTTAAAGTCGTAAGAATACCCTGACCACGATCTGCTAACACTACCTTTCTATTTCGAATAGCATATGAGAAATAAATGCCAGGTATATCTGGCCAATTTCCTAAATTATGATCAAAAGAATTATTCCCAATCTCTCCTGAAACGGCAGTAATAAGGGAAACAGCATCGAGTGACGCGATATGACTTAATTTTAACTGGAATTGTTCAAGTCTGGATTGAAATACATCGCGAGTTTGAGAATATGCATCTGATTCGGGTTCCAATGGATTAATCGCTTCTACCCAATTCCGAGCAATAACATCAATTTCCTGCAGATACTTATCAATATCTGATTGACGATAAAATCTATGACCTCGAGGCCCACTACGAACCGATGTCAAGCGACCAGCAGAGTCCCATCTTCTAAGCGTATCTATTGAAACACCTAGTAATTTTGCCGCTTCTCCAATGGATAAAAGTTCATTTAGCATAGTTATAAAAGTAAATCTATGCACATTATACCAAATCTATGTAAATCTATGCAAGGACTAAATCCTGAGGCTAAAATGACTTTGCTCCGCGGAATGGTCTCCTACGCTCAGAAGCTACGGCGGACGAAACGACGATGTTCGAACCTATTATTATTCTCAACAGTTTATTACACCCAGCTTCCTAAATACACACTCATGTTAACTTGGATGTTAGCGCTCAGACTGCTATAATAGCCGAATCAGTATTTTAGTCTTATAAATAGCATATAAAAAAATATGAGCATTGAACGAGGCAAACTTTATAATATTGAGGGTCTTGACGCAACTGGAAAATCAACACTAGCTAAAGAACTAAAAGAAGAGTTTAACGGCGTCATGACATATTGTCCGCCCGACTGGATGAGACCGTATCGAACATTTTTCAACAATTCTACAGTGGACATGCGGTTCTTATACTACTCATTCAGTAATTTTTGGGTTGATAAAATTGTCGTCCAACCTCTCTTGGAAAAAGACGGACAGTATGTATTTCAAGATCGAACATGGTTAACCACGCTATCCGCCCATGAAGATATGGGTGCATCACCCTTTTGGCTTCATTTAGGGTTAAAAGTTGCAAAAAAGGCAACCCGTCCAGATATTGCCTTTATTATTCGCGTCGATAATGAAGTGAGACGACAAAGAATGATGGCTAGGGGTGTTATCACTCCAGATGACTTAGAAAGTCTTAATAATCAAACCGCGATGGAACAAAACTATGTCAGATGGACGGATCATCTTCGGTGGAATACGGTTGTCTTTGATAATACCCATTTCACTCCAAATCAGGCACGCAACGCACTTGTCGATCAAATCAACGGTCGTAAACCTTAAAACGACCCGGGTAAGACTTTTTTAATAGTGATATATTGAGGATTTCCTCTCGAAACTTGATACTCAATTTGATCACCGGGTTGTTTCCCTAAAAGCATTAACCCTAACGGCGATTCATAGGAAATCCAACCAGGTTTTTGAGTCGCATCGTCCGGACCAAGGACGGTAAATGTTTCATCTTCTGCCTCTCCGGCAAATCTCAATACAACGGCGTTTCCTACATCAATAGCTGCAACTTGCTTTCGCGGCTCAATAATAACTACGTCGTATAGCTTTTGTTTAACCTCTGAAAGCATACGTGATGCTATATCTACCTGCCTAGATGCTTCTTCATAAGCGAAGTTATCATGGTATTCATCACCCTTATCTATAGCTGCTCCCATCTCTTGCCGGTGAAGTTTGAGGTCTTCTTGCAAGTCCAACAAGCGCCCTTCCAAAACATCTTTGGTAAAATGAGTCATCATGTGTAACGCTGGGCGTCTATTATCTTCAAATTTGTTTCTCATAAATAAATCTCCTTTTGTCGGATGCTATATGCTCCACACCAAATGCGGTGACTGATAAGGATGCGGTTCTCACAGCCAATTCTAATGCGGTTTCCACGGAAAAACCTCTAGCACGCTGAGCTATAAACGCGCCCGCTAGTACGTCTCCTGCGCCGGTAGTATCAATAGGTAAAACTACTGGTGCTGGTACCATAATTATCTCCTTACCGTGTATATATGCCGCTCCGTCTTTTCCCTTTTTAAGTACGATGGGTGCATCGAATTCAACACCCCCAAGTTGACGAACAATATCGAATTCTACTTCATTTACGAAAATTAATGAAGCCTTACAAAACATTAGTCTGGTTAATTCAGGAAATTTTTTTACGAATTCCTCAAAGCTATCAACAGAAACATGCTTATGACTGGATAATATATCCAACCAAGTTAACGCGTGTTCAGGAAGTTGCGTAGGCAGGTGAATAAATTTCGCTGACAAATACGTATCCGGAAATATTGCTGTCTCTACAATACCGGCAACGCCTCGTTGAGCCATAAATTCTCTTGTATTATCTTTGTGCTGCGTCACAATAAACCGACACGTTGTACCACCATCAATTACTCTAACTCCTTCTATATCAATACCTTTATGCGTAAGTAATTCTGTATTAAAATCACGTCCGATTTTTGCTACGATCCCCACTTTTTCACTGAACCGTGCTGCTCCAACCGCAGAATAATAGGCTGCTCCACCCGGTGATATTTTATTTCCCAACGGGGTAATATCCTGATTCCATGCAATATCACCAATGATGGCTACATCAAGCTCTTTCATAGTGAAATTGGCTGATTCTCATAACTTTTATCTTTATAAACTGTTATATTTTTTAATCCCAAACGATGGGAATCGATGAATACGTCCAATACATCCTGCACTGAAGCTGAATGTGGTAAATTCACTGTTTTGGAAATTGCCTCATCATACACACCACTTACTGCTGCGACCATTTGCAACTGATCGATAAACGGAATCTCTTTAACCGTTTTAAGAACTTCCTCATCCGGAAGCGACCTGTGTTGAAATGTACCTTGTTCCAGCGCTTGATCCAACACGATTTGACTCTCATCACCAACCCGTTGTTTTATAAATGATTCTATAAGCTTTTGTGTTCCATCATTCAATCCGTGCAGTGAAAAAAGCGGTTCAATACTCGACGTCACTCCTAAAAGAATTGAGGTTCTCCCTGCGGGGGGCAACGCCGTCGTTAAAATGTTTCTCAAGTGTCCCGTTTTTTTGATATGCGCAGCTAACATTTCCCATGCTTGTTTTGATACAGAATCGGTTGGGTGCATTGCATATCGTGACTCAATAAATCCATGATAATATTTATTGTCTTGATCTACCATTGCATTACATGACCCACGCTGTTCTGCTAACTGTACTGACGCTACTTTTGAAGCAAAATTGATACTCGCAAGCATATTCTGCGCTACTGTTCTTCCTTCTTCAGATCCGTATGGAATTCCCAACTGAATGAGCGTATCTGCTAATCCACATACCCCAATACCGATTTTCCGCTTTAATGTAGCGAGTCGATTACTCTCTTCATCGGGATAACCGTTACGACTTATTTCTATTGCGTTATCCAACGCTCTGGTCATCGACATCGTCGCTTTTGACAAATTTACAAAATCTATACCTTCTGGTGTCGAAAATTTTAATAGATTTATATACCCAAACTGGCACGTTTCTCCCGGAGCCAATCCCATTTCGGAACACGGAGGCACAGATGTATATGAACTTATGGTTTGTACTGGATTATCACGATTCATCCGCTCTAAGGAAATAAGACCTGGATCTCCATTATGGTGCGCGCATTCTGACATTTCTTTTAATAATCCATACGCGTCTATGTCGGTACCATCCGCAAGTCTATATGATCTATGTTCCATTACTGCCTGCATAAACTCTTCACTCACATCGACAGAAATATTGAAGTGTTTCATTGCTGTATCTCTTTTAGCACGAATAAATTCACGAATCCGTGGATGGGAAACATGCAAATTACCCATATTTCCAATATACCTATCGTATTGTCCGGTTGCTGTTTCCTTCTCTGATAAATCATTTAACCATGTCAGGAGTCCTACAGGATCATCATAAGGGGTAAAATCGAATCCCGACCCCATATTTTGTCGATAATATCCCCGAATTTTAACTGCAGCCTCGTCGAGTTTTCGTAAATTCACAGAGATAACGACGCAGGACGATAAAGCTGCATTGGTGTATTCCGATCTCCCGGCATTAGTGAGTGTCGGCGTACCTGGGGAAATAGCACCCTGAAGCATATAATCAGCAAATATTTCTTTGTTCCTTAATGTTTCTCCTGAATCAATTCCCAACGTAGACTCAACAGAAAATAGCGTATCCACGACACGATCAAACATGTGCTGCGGATTTTCTCCCGGCGCTAAAATTTTTCCGTCAGCTAACATTTTGGTTACTTTCCCTGAAGTGTCGAATTCTCTCATAATATATCCATCCTAATTGCTAATTCTTGAAAATAAGAATAAATAGGTCAATAAAAGCCTATAATATACTTCTGACATCCACTCTGTCAATTGGCCACACTTAAGAAGGTATACGTAATTTCATAAATCACTAACAATATACGTTTTTGTTTCCGCATGAAATACAACTGTGTTATCGAAAGGTTCGAACGTCCTTTGAGGGTCAAAATAACGGAGCGTCAATACGCTCCAAAATAACTTGCTCCGAGCAATGGACGATGTTCGAACCTTCTATGCCCATCTATCATAACAGCTTTTAATTCTAACTATCGGCTTCATCCGGCGGAAATGATGGTGTTGCAGTGGTTGTAAATGATATTGGACCACTCGGTCCGGTTGCACCACTTGCACGGGTATAAGTAGTACTCTGTGATAGAACACCCGAAGGAAACTCATTGAAGTTATATCGTTGTAGAGCTAAATATCTGTCAGCAATCCTTTGGGTAAGTTCTTCGGACGAGTCCATAAGCGACTTCAATCTGTTGCATGAGTCACGAAATATCTGATGGAATTGATCGGCGTCTAATACGAGTTTGCCCTCCTGACTTATGCCGAAAAGTTCTGTGTGATGTCTGCTTATACCTGCGTTTTTTGCAAAAAACTCATGCATCAGTCCATGCCGGAAAATATCAATAAATGTAGCCCTGTGTTGCTGAAACTCCTGAATACGATTCTCAAACGTCAATTCAATATATGCCCAAATTCTGTCACGAGTAGCACCCGCTCTGTTTGGGATTGGTGTTTCGGAAACAAGCGATCCCAAAAACTCCATACACGAAAATATGAACATGGCGATAGGAAAATTGCAGTTCCCATACTGATTTGGCACAACAGGCAAGTCCGTCATCTGCTGTAGGTCGGTCAGCATATAACCATCAGTCACAATGTTCTTGATATATAGAGCCACTCTGTTTTGAAGATCTGATGTCATATTAAATTATTCCGAGATAATTTAGGAAAAACACTCATTTTCCAAGCTCGATAAAATACAAATGGATGTAACAAAGACATGCCAAGCGATGGTCGAGGATAGGCAGCTTTTAGAGAAACAGAACTACGGCCGTCAACTATATTTACATATAGAAGTAGACAAAAAGAGCGAGATCCATAAAGCTTACCAATGGTTACGCAGTTTTCTCTAAGAAAATATCCAGCAGCGCTTGTTCCTGTTGTTCCGTGACCGGCAAGTATAAAAACTGGAACGTTTGTATTTTTTGTTTTTGTTTTTTGAATTATGGCTGCGTCGTTGGGTGTTAAACAGTCTAACTCCATATTGTTCTCGATGATTTTTAAAGTGGTATTTTGGGTAATCTCAAAATAAATAGGACTACATTTTTTTATTAAATTGTTTATTGTTTTTGGATTAAATCCGATTGAAACGATTGGGTTACTCCAGTTATCCCATCCTTTAACTAAATTAGTTACCTCCACATTGCCGCTTCTACCAGCTTTTCCTAAAGTATTATAAATATCTGCTAAACACTCGCCATCTCCCTCTGACCAAACAGGGTCGATATTGCGCCGAGGAGTTAAAGTAATAGCGTTTTTGTTAGTTGGAGAAGGTGTTGGATATCGAATAACGTACTTGGGATTTTGATCTATTCTCTCTTGATCGTCAAGCGCGGTTAATTGTGACAGGAAAATGAGTATATTATTATTTTTTTCTAAAAACCCTTTAAACAATAAGCTCAAAGGCAATGAGTCGGAAAGCCAATTTGTAAGTTTACTAAAGAGAAAAAGAGATAAGGGGATAATAATTGCACTTATGGCTACATCTTGCCAAACGGTCGTGTCAGTTACGCCTGTGAAGCTAAGCGCATTAACAATAGTATTCCAAGTCATAATTTCGCATTAATTTAACGTTGGGGTTGATCTAATAGTAATAATATCACACAATAGGATTACACAGCCGGTCAGCTGAACGCTTTTGCGTAGCCTCAAGGTGACAGGAAGGGGTGACTCTTCCTCGATGACCTTGAGGCTGACC
>JAHJMO010000025.1 GCA_018821245.1 Patescibacteria group bacterium | reverse complement strand
GTGTTGATGTGATTTTGACTCCCTCTTCTCCAACTCCGCCCTTTAAAATCGGGGAAAAGACGCAGGATCCGCTCGCAATGTATCTTTCCGATATTTTTATGTGTCCTGTCAATATCGCAGGAGCTCCTGCACTGTCGGTGCCGTGCGGCTTTGTGAATGGTTTGCCATTGGGGCTCCAATTGATGGGCCCGCAATTTAGAGAGGAACTCTTGTATCAAGTTGCGTACGCGTATGAACGAGAAGCTCCTTGGTATAAAACAAGGCCAGATTTGAAGAAAATTGAAAAAACACATGAATAATAACTATACGACCATTATCGGTTTGGAGATACACGTTGAACTTAAAACATTATCCAAAATGTTCTGCGCGTGCAAAAACGATCCCTTCTTTGCAGGAAAACCGAATATCTATACATGTCCGGTGTGTTTGGGATTGCCGGGGGCGCTCCCTGTACCCAATCGTAAAGCCATAGATTGGACCATTAAGCTTGGTCTTGCTTTAGGATGCGAGATACCTCTCGTATCAAAATTTGACCGTAAGCATTATTTCTATCCTGATTTACCAAAGGGATATCAAGTATCTCAATACGACATGCCTTTTTGTAAAAACGGATTTCTGGAGGTGGAAAATACAAGGGATCAACCCTCGTATAACAGAATGGTTCGAATCAGGCGCGTACACCTTGAGGAAGACACAGGCAAGCTCCTTCATGCGGTCATAGAGGGAAAGAAGAGAACACTTGTGGACTTCAACCGATCGGGCGTACCGCTCGTTGAGATTGTCACAGAACCTGATATACGGAGCGGAAGCGAAGCGACAGCATTTCTCAAAAAAATCCATCGGATTATCCGTTACCTCTGTATTTCCGATGCCGATATGGAGAAAGGCAGCATGCGAATAGAACCAAGTATCTCCATGTGTCGGAAGAGCGACGCAACAAGCAAATCGAGGCCAGGCCTCGATTATATGATTCCGGCATACCGAGTTGAAATAAAGAATATCAATTCTTTTCGGTTTGTAAGAAAAGCAATTGATTACGAAATAAAACGCCAAAGAGAACTTTTGTACAGAGGAGAAACACCAGAGCAGGAAACAAGAGGGTGGAACGAAGGGAAAGGTATAACGGTAAGCCAACGATCTAAAGAGGAAGCCGCTGATTACCGGTATTTTCCGGAGCCAGACATTCCTCCGCTTCGATGGCAACAATCGACTATTAAAACTATACAATCAACAATTCCGGAGCTTCCGGATGCCAAAAAGAAACGATTTATGGAAACATACGATTTAAGCGATTACGACGCGGAAATTCTTGTTGAGACGAGTCAGCTTGCGGATTATTTCGAAGAATGTACGAGGGCAGCGCAAAAACTCATGCCTGATACCGGGAATCAAGATATCAAACAATATCAGGAAATAAATCCTAAATCATTAGCCAATTGGATCATTAACCGTAAGATAAATTTTGAAGAAATCCTACCGGCACGGTTGGTGACGCAAATTGTGCAAACCAAAAAAACTTCCTCAATCGACAAGGGCGAGTTAGAGAAAATTGTTGCGCAGGTTCTCGTTGCCAACTCGAAGGCAGTCGAAGATTATAAAAAAGGCAAAGAGCAAGCTCTTATGTTTCTCGTAGGACAAGGGATGAGGACTTCAAAGGGAAAAATATCGCCGGAATCTTTGAAAAAATTGATCGCAGACTCAATTATAAGGAGAAAAGAGCAGGAGTAGCCATATCACCCTGCATCTATAACGTTGAAGTAATCTGTCCAGAAAAGAGGCGAACATATGAATAGTGTAAATACAGTTTGTTTTATAGGAAACATGAGCGCACACAGAGGAGAGCCTTCGTCGGATTGCAGTGGTTCTTATTATGCATTTGAATTTACATGGAAGATGCGCGGAAGCAAGCCAGTGGAGGGTGAATCTTCTCAGCAAGTGATTGTTTGTGAAGAACACAGGCAATATTTTTTAGATTTGGGAATCAGGGAAGGTTATAAGTTCGAAGTTAATAGAGTTGAAATGTTTGAACCAGTAACAGGAACAAATCGGGAAAAATTAGCTCCATAACAAAACATAGATATGTCAGATTTTGTACACCTTCACGTTCACAGCGAATACTCGCTTTTAGACGGCTTGGGAAAGCTGGGTGCCCTCATTGACCGCGTAAAGTCTTTGGGCATGCGCGCCATGGCGCTTACGGATCATGGCGCCATGTACGGCATTTTCAAATTTTATCTCAAAGCAAAAGAAGCCGGAATAAAGCCTATTCTGGGTGTAGAAACCTATGTAGCCAAACGCTCACGGTTTGATAAAGAAGCAAAGGTAGATACCGACCCTTATCACCTCGTGCTTCTGGCAAAAAATGAAACAGGCTACAAAAATCTCATGAAACTCGTGACGCATGCACATCTGGAAGGGTATTATTACCGACCGCGCATAGACTGGGAACTGCTTGAGAAGCATCATGATGGTCTTATTTGCCTGTCTGCATGCCTCCGGGGGCAAATTGCCCAGCTTTTCCTGACTGGCAAGGACGACGAAGCGCAAGCCACGGCACTCCGTTATAGCCAACTTTTCGGTCCTGACCATTACTATCTGGAGCTTCAGAAACACCCCAATATCGACGATCAGAATAGAGTAAACGATAAAATGGTTGCGCTTTCGCGAAAACTGGGAATTCCACTGGTAGCTACCAACGACGCCCACTATGTGGATCCGTGGGACGCTGAAGCGCAGGAGATCCTTTTGTGTGTGCAGACACAACGGACGATTCTGGAAAAAAACCGCCCGCTTTCCATGCTTGCCTCTCCTGATTTTTACCTGCGGTCTCCTCAAGAGATGCAGGGGCTTTTCCTCCAGTATCCTGAAGCGATAGAAAATACGGTAAAAATCGCAGGCATGTGTGAAGCAACGCTTAAAGTAGGTCAGTGGATTCTTCCAAAATACCCATTGCCTGACGAGCTCAAGCCCGAGGAGTATTTACAAAAACTCGTTGATGAACGGTTAAGCACACGTTATGAGACCTTAACGGATGAGATACAGAAGCGTATAGCGTACGAACTGGATATTATTAACAAAAAGGGGTATGCCACGTATTTTCTCATTGTTGCAGATTTTGTGAATTGGGCCAAAGATCAGGGCATTGCAGTTGGTCCCGGAAGAGGTTCGGCGGCAGGCTCCATCGTCTCGTATATCTTAGGGATTACGGGTATCGACCCGCTCTATTTCAAGCTTCCGTTTGAACGATTTCTCAACCCGCAGAGGCCATCTCCGCCTGACATTGATCTGGATTTTGCCGATGACCGGCGCGACGAAGTCATAGCATATGTTACAAAAAAGTACGGATCAGATAAAGTTGCCCAGATCAGTACGTTCGGAACCATGGAGGCGCGCGGATCGATACGGGACGCCGGACGCGCTCTCGGTATGCCGTACGCAAAGCCGGATCGCATCGCACGTATGATCCCTCCCGGATTTCAGGGAAATGCCATGACGATAGAAAGGGCGCTTCAGCAATCCCCGGAACTGTCTTTGGCATATCGCACTGAAGCAGAAACCAAAAAATTACTGGATGTGGCCATGAAACTCGAAGGCGTTGCCAGACATGCATCTGTTCACGCAGCCGGAGTCGTGATCGCGGATAAACCGCTTGTAGAGTATACGCCGCTCCAGAAGGAATCGAAGGGAGACCGGATCGTGACGCAATACGATATGTACACGGTGGGAGAAGACGGAGTCGGGCTTCTCAAAATGGATTTTTTGGGATTGCGCAACCTCACCATTATCTCGCGCGCAAAAGAATTCATTCGCCAAAATCGGAAACAAGAGATTAATGTAGACACTATTCCTCTTGATGATAAAAAAACGTATGCGATGCTGTCAGAGGGCGAGACAACCAGCGTATTTCAGCTCGAGTCCTCCGGTATGCGCCGGTATATCAAGGAGCTCAAACCCACGACGATTTTTGACCTCATGGCGATGGTTGCGCTGTTCCGGCCGGGGCCGATGCAGGTAATTCCTGAATTCATAAGAAGGAAGAACACACCGAAGTTTATCATGTATCCGGATGAGCGATTAAAGGACGTTCTTGCGCAATCATACGGAATTATATGTTACCAAGACGACGTACTTTTGACGGCAATTACACTGGCTGGTTACAGTTGGGGAGATGCAGATAAATTGCGCAAGGCCGTGGGAAAGAAGATTCCTTCGGAAATGAAGAAACAAAATGAGAAATTTATCGCCGGATGCGTAAAAAACGGATTATCAAAAACCAAAGCAGAAGAAATATTTCATCTCATCGAACCGTTTGCCGGATATGGCTTTAACAAAGCTCATGCGGCCTGCTATGCTTTAATCGCCTATCAAACGGCGTATCTTAAGGCCAATTACCCCGTTGAGTATATGACGGCAGTTCTGACTGCCGAGTCCCAAGCCAATACCGGTCCAAGCCGCGATGAGAAAGTCGCCCGGGTCGTTGCGGAATGTAAAAGGATGCGCATAGTACTTTTGCCGCCTGATATCAATACGTCCCGCGTTGAGTTTATTATAGAAGGCAGAGCGATACGATTTGGGCTTTCTGCCATTAAAAACGTCGGAACAGCGGCAATTGACGCCATCAATCAAGCTCGATCTACCGCAGGGTCGTTTAAAAGCATGGTAGATTTCGTCCGGCGCGTCGATTTGTCAAAAGTCAATCGCAAGACTATCGAAAGCCTTACAAAATCCGGTGCCATGGATGCATTTGGTACCCGCGCCTCCCTGCTTTCGGGTCTTTCGACGATTATCGAGCACTCGCACCGCCAAAAAAAAGCAGTTGCCGCCGGACAAGTGAGTTTATTCAGCGATCAGGATAGTGGAGCCGATGATCCCCTTCCTGACGTACCGGAATTGAGCATGCACGAGCGATGCGCCTATGAAAAAGAATTTTTGGGTCTCTATCTTACTTCTCATCCTCTTGAACCGCTTATTGATCACATCAGGACCCTCGGAGTGACTCACCTTGAGGATATAACGGCCGAAACGATCGGCCAGAAGATCCGCATGAGCGGCATTGTCGTATCTGTCAAAAAAATTATGACCAAGGCAAGCAACAATGAAATGGCGTTTGTCCGCGTAGAAGATTTGACAGGCACCATAGAAGTCGTCATTTTTCCCAAAACATATGCGATTACCCGTGACCTATGGCACAGGGACAGCATCGTATATATTGCAGGAAGAGTTGATGAAAAGGATGACCGATTGCTCGTGATAGTCGATGAAGCACGAGGTGTCAGTGTGGAGGATGCCCGTGCAAAGCAAAATATTCATTGACTTCCCGAGATTGTTTTACTACAATGAATATAATACAACACGATAAGATAAAGCGCGATTTGTCAAAAGAAATATATAATATACAGATAGAGACGGGCGAGATAACACGAGCAAGTCAAAATCGGAAGCGAAAAGTTGACAGCAGGGGGACTTGGTATTATTTGGGATTTATCGGTGAAATAGGGTTTACTATAGCTCTTCCGATAGCTGGAGGGGCGCTTATTGGAAGATACGTTGATGCCCGTTGGGCTACATATCCGAAAGCGACCCTCTCGTTGCTTTTTGTCGGGATAGTGGTGTCTTTTGTCGGGTTTATCCGAACGGTGCAATCTGTTATCAGGCGGGAAAAAAATAAGTAATTATAACGACACATGCCGCATATATCGCTTGCAGCTGAACGATTGGGAAGCTTCTTGGGGTTTCCCATAAATAATGCATTGGTCACGACATGGTGTGTCATGGCGATCCTTATCATAGGATCATTTTGTGCGACGCGTAACATGAAAGAAGTACCAAACGCGTTTCAGTCAATTGCGGAAATGGTTGTCGGCGGGTTGTACGATTTTTTCTCAACAATTTCCGGCAAGCATATCCAAAAAGTCTTCCCTCTTCTTGCATCCCTGTTCCTTTTTATAATAGCGGCTAATTGGGTGGGTTTATTGCCCGGAGTAGGGACCGTGGGGTTTTTCCGTCCGGAGGAGACGGAAAAATTCGTTCCGCTTTTTCGAGGGGCTACTACTGATATTAATACGACGCTTGCTCTTGCGATTGTCGCCGTCGTGGCGATTCAATATTATGGTTTTCGGACTGTCGGCAAACACTATTCGTCGCGCTTTATCAATATCACAAACCCCATTAACTTTTTTGTAGGCATTCTTGAAATCGCGTCGGAAGTTTCAAAGATCGTTTCTTTTGCGTTTCGTCTGTTTGGGAATATCTTTGCCGGAGAGGTCCTTTTGGCAGTTATAGCGTTTCTTATGCCTTTCATCGTGCCCCTGCCGTTTCTTATGATGGAACTCTTCGTCGGATTTATTCAGGCTCTTGTTTTTTCTATGTTAACTGCTGTATTTTTAAGCGTGGCTCTCATGCATGGATCGGAGAATCATGCGTAGGAGGATATCGTATAAGCAAAGGAGGTGATTGTATGGAAGAAGGAACAGTGAAAATGATCATGACAGGTTTGACGATCGCATTGGGGGGCATCGTGCCGGCATATTCCATTGGTCTCATGGCTAGTAAAGCCATGGAAGCTATAGGACGGAATCCCGAGGCAGCCGGCGAGGTAAGAACAACTATGATTTTGGGGCTGGCGTTTGCCGAAGCTATCGCCATTTATGCACTGGTTGCGGCACTTATTATTAAGTTTGTATAAACTATGGAACAATTAGGTATTGAGCCCAAACTGCTTTTGGCTCAAATCATCAATTTTTGTATCATTGTTGTGGTATTGAGCAAGCTTCTGTATAAGCCCATTTTGGGTATGCTTGAGAAGCGCAAAAAAGAAATAGCAGATAACCTTGTCCTTGCTGAAAAACTGCACACGGAAGAAGAGAAGCTGAAGCTCAAGCGTCAGGAAGTCATTGACGCTGCCAAGCAAGAAGGACTGATGGTGATAGAGGAGGCGAAAAAGCAAGCCTCGAAAGAAGGCAAGGATATCGTTGCAGAGGCGCACAAACAATCTGATGAAACTATACGGCGCGCGAAAGCGGAATCAGAAAGAATATACGAAGAGACGCAAATGAATATTCGCAAAGAATCCGTGAATGTTGCAGCTGCCATGGCCAAACGTTTGCTTTCGTCTATTCTCTCTCCCGGCGATCAGCGCAAGCTTATTACAATGCATATAAAAGAAATTGAGGATTTTGCCAAAAAACAGCAGAACTGATTATTTTAAACTATGACACTGTTGGCTAAAGATACCAGGAGATTTGTAAATAGTGTCGTTGCTAATCTGCGAAAGGGACGAAAGATACCCACGCAACTTCCTAGGCTTCAAGCAATGTTGCGCAAGGTAAGTTCGAGAGCAAAGAACGAACATGTCGCCTTGGTATCAAGCAGTATCGAGCTTACTAACCCGGAAAAGCGCAATCTTGAAGCGGCGCTTACACGCATCATCGGTTCACCGATGACTCTAGAGTGCTCGGTGAATCCTGAATTATTGGGAGGCATACGTATTCAGGTAGCAGATTGGATTGTCGATACGACGATAGCGTCCCAATTGGAGATGATGAGCCGTGCTATTATTTGACGGAAATCACTATGAGCATTGACGTGTCCAAAGTTATCGCAAGGGAGTTAACCAAAAAGATAGAAGGTTTTGAACCTTCGACCCAAGCAAGACGAGTCGGACATATATTGTCTGTAGCAGACGGCGTGGCGCAGGTGAGCGGATTGGCGCATGCGGCGTATTTGGAGCTTCTGGAGTTTCCCCAACATTTAACAGGAGTGGCCGTTAATTTGGAAGAAGATTTTATCGGTGCAATTATCCTGGGTGATTATCTAAAACTTCATGAAGGAGACGAAGTAGAGGCAAAAAATACGTTGCTGTCGATTCCGGTCGGAGAAGATTTTTTGGGCCGCGTCGTCTCCCCCTTGGGTGAACCGCTTGACGGAAAAGGACCTATAACCGCAAAAATTCGTTATCCTCTGGAAAAAATCGCTCCGGGTGTTGTAGCCCGTCAGCCGGTGTCTTCTCCACTCCAGACAGGAATAAAGGCTATTGACGCTCTTATCCCCATAGGACGCGGACAACGTGAACTTATCATCGGAGACAGAAATACCGGAAAAACCGCAATCGGCATAGACACGATTATTCACCAAAAGAAAGAGAATGTGACATGCATTTATGTAGCTATTGGCCAAAAAGCATCCCGCGTGGCTCAGGTTATTGCAGAACTTGAGAATCGAGGCGCCCTTTCGCATACGATTATCGTATCGGCTACAGCCGGTGATTCTGTTGCATTGCAGTATTTGGCTCCATACGCCGGTTGTGCGTTGGGAGAATACTTTATGGGTAAAGGCAAGGATGCACTTGTTATTTATGACGATTTATCCAAACACGCGTGGGCATACCGGCAGATTTCCCTGACGTTGCGCAGGCCTTCGGGGAGGGAGGCGTACCCCGGTGATGTTTTTTATCTTCACAGTCGCCTTCTTGAGCGTGCTTGCCGACTGTCCGATGCAAACGGAGGCGGATCTCTGACAGCGCTTCCTGTCATAGAAACATTGGATAACGATGTGTCTTCGTATATTCCTACTAACGTCATATCCATTACTGACGGCCAGATTTATCTTGAGTCGGATCTTTTTTTCGCAGGCCAGCGGCCTGCAGTAAATATCGGTCTTTCCGTTTCGCGCGTAGGAGGGGCCGCCCAAATTAAGGCTATGAAGAGCGTTGCCGGCAATTTGCGTTTGGACTTGGCGCAGTACCGTGAGCTCGCTGCGTTTGCACAATTTTCTACAGATGTCGATGAGACGACGAAAAAACAGATAGACAGAGGCAGCCGCATGGTAGAACTTCTCAAACAGCGACAATACGTACCTATGGCTGTAGAAAAGCAAGTGGCCGTTCTATGGGCAGGTGTAAACGGGTATCTCGATGACGTTCCGGTCGACCAAATTCAGGAATTTGAAAAAACTCTGCTTACGTATTTGGAAACGCGGGAGCACAAACTCCTTACTCTTGTCGCAAAGGAAAAGAAAATTACCAAAGATATCGAGGAATTGTTGAGAAAAGCGGTCGAGGATTTCAAAAAGAGGTTTGTCAAAAAAGAAGAGAAAGAGGGCTAACGGTTTATATCAGTATGGCAAATATACGCTTGATCAAACGTCGGGTGAAATCGGCCAGAAATATCGCGCAGATTACAAAGGCTATGGAGCTTGTGGCTGCTTCAAAAATGAAGAAAGCGCAAATGACGGCGCTGTCAAGCAAGCTCTATGCGCAGAAAATTTACGATATGGTGCTTGCGCTTTCTGCCAAAGTGACGGACTATAGCCATCCTTTGTTTTTGAAACCCCCGGTAATGACGGGGAAAAGACTTGTTATTAGCATATCGACCAACAAAGGTCTTTGCGGCGGGTTGAACGCAAGCCTGTTCCGGTTTCTTATAAGGGAGTATAAAGAATTACCCAAACATGATCATGTGACCGTAGGCCGCAAGGGTGCGGATTTTCTCTCCAGAATAGGAGCACCGGTAGTTGCTGATTTTTCCAAAAGTACACCTTTTGTTTCTATAGTCCCGGCGCTTATAGAATTGGTAAGTCGTGAGTACGGACGGGGCCTCTATGACGGCGTGGATCTGGTATATAGCGAGTTCGTTTCGTCCCTCAAGCAGGTACCGCGCAAAAAAACCATTGTCCCTTTGGTGCTTGATGCTCCGGATAAAACTGACGAATCGCTGACAGATTTTGTGATAGAACCCGAAGTAAACGAAGTTTTCCGTATTCTTCTGCCTCATTATTTGGAAAATCAAGTGCGTGATGCCGTGCTTCAGGCAGAGGCAAGCGAACATTCGGCACGGATGATAGCGATGCGTAACGCTACAGATAACGCACAATCGTTGATCGGAGACCTGACGTTGGCATACAATAAAGCGCGGCAGGAGCGGATTACGTATGAGATTTTGGATCTTGTGACTGCGCGGTTGGCAGTAGAATAAGGAGACGTTTTATGGCGCAAATATCAAAAAATAAATCAAAGAAACCCAACACGGAAGGAATTATAGTACAGATTATCGGCGTAGTCGTAGACGTACAATTTGATGACCATCTTCCTGCTCTCTATGAGGCGCTTCATGTCAAAAGCGACTATACGCCGTCAAAAGTCCTCGTGTTGGAGGTGGCTAGCCACGTTGGCGATGGGCGTGTAAAAGCAATCGCGATGGGGCCTACGGACGGTTTGCGTCGTGGTGATAACGTACGGGCAACCGGCACACCCATCTGCGTGCCTGTAGGGAAAAAGACGCTTGGCAGAATTTTTAACGTCGTTGGTGACGCCGTAGACGGGCAGCCGAATCCTGTCGGCGTTGAAATGCTTCCTATTCACCGGCCGGCCCCCGCTATTATTGATCAAAGTACGAAACAGGAGGTGCTTGAAACCGGTATAAAAGTCATCGATTTGATGGCACCATTTGTAAAAGGCGGAAAAGTGGCAATTTTCGGCGGAGCCGGTGTTGGGAAAACCATTCTCATTCAGGAACTTATTCATAATGTGGCAGAAGTACACGGCGGTGTATCGGTGTTTGCCGGCGTAGGAGAGAGGTCACGTGAAGGAAACGATTTGTGGTGTGAGATGAAGGAATCCGGTGTCATCAAAAAAACAGCACTTGTGTTCGGACAAATGAACGAACCGCCCGGATCACGGCTTCGTGTTGGTCTGTCGGGACTTACGATGGCTGAATATTTCCGGGATACAGAGGGTCAGGATGTACTCTTGTTTATTGACAATATCTTCCGGTTTGCCCAGGCAGGAAGCGAAGTTTCGGCGCTTTTAGGGCGGATTCCCTCTGCCGTAGGATACCAACCGACATTGGCTTCCGAAATGGGAGCGCTTCAGGAGCGGATTACGTCCACAAAAAACGGATCGATCACATCTGTTCAGGCGGTATACGTACCTGCAGATGACTATACTGACCCGGCTCCTGTGGCTACATTTGCTCATTTAGACAGCAGCATAGCTCTTGATCGCGCTATTTCGGAGCAGGGATTATATCCTGCGGTCGACACCTTATCTTCCAATTCGCGCATTCTTGAACCCGGTGTCGTAGGCCGTGAGCATTATGAAGTCGCGCGTGGCGTACAACGGGTGCTTCAGCGATACAAAGATCTTCAGGACATCATCGCTATTTTGGGCATGGAGGAATTAAGCGATGAGGATAAGCGTGCGGTTGCACGTGCACGGAAGATTCAGCGTTTTCTGACCCAACCGATGTTTGTGGCAGAAACATTTACGGCACGTGCAGGCAAGTATGTACCGATACAGGAAACAGTTTCCGGCTTCCGTGAGATACTTGACGGGAAGCATGACGACAAACCCGAGCAGGCGTTTTATATGGTAGGGTCTATCAGGGAGGTGAGATGAAGACGTTTTTTGTCGAAATCATCACACCGCTTCGGCGGGCATATTCGGCAGACGCGGATTCCGTATGTGTACCGACCGCGATGGGCACAACCGGTGTGCTTGCTCATCATATGCCGTTATTTACATCCCTTACGTCCGGTGAAGTAAAAATTATCCAGGGAAATAAGGAGTATCTTCTCGTAATCGGAGGCGGTTTTATGCAGGTAGTGGGCAATCACGTCTCTATATTGGTTTCGCGTGCCGTACATGCTGATGAACTCAATGAGGCTGAAATCGGCAAAGCCCAAAAAGAGGCAAAAGAAGCTCTATCCCGCCGCATTCAGGGAGATGCGTTTATACAGGCTCAATCGATTCTGCGGCGGTCTAGTCTGGAACTTAAGATTCTTCGCCGGCACAAATCACGGCGTCAGTCACCTGCTGTTTCCTAATGCTTCGTTGTTGACAGAAAGAAATTTACCGTCTAGTATCGATAAAGGGTTTTTGGTCTATGATTGTGCGGGAAGTAATGACCAGGAGGGTCGTATCAGCGCAGCCTCAAACAAGATATCGAACGCTGTGGGCATATATTTTCAAAAAACGTATCACCGCTCTTCCCGTCGTTGATAAGGAAAGGATTCTTGTGGGTATCGTTTCTCGGGAGGACCTCCTCAAACCACTCTATCCGGATTATAAAGACTTTCTGGAAACTCTCGGGTTGCCGATCGATTACGATCAGATTGAAGAAAGAGTTCATGATCTTACGGAGCTTACTGCCAAAGACGTAATGTGTAAGCGCGTCATATTCTGCCGGGATACGACACCGGTGATGCGGGCTCTGTCGCGTATGATCGTCCGTCAAATTCATCAGTTGCCGGTGGTTGCCGATGACAACCGTCTGGTTGGTGTGGTTACAAAAGGAGACATATTTTATGCATTGTTTTCTAAGCATTTGAACAAAAAACGACATACTCGAAGAAACCGCAGGAAACCCTGGGACACCACGCTTAATAATTGTCTATAATAGAGATTTAGAGACTTTGGCGACCGCTATTTCGGAACGTAACCAAATCCGTATTGACGGTAGATGAAAGGTTTTGGTATCATAGGCTGTGCACACAAGTAAATTTATTTTTGTTTCCGGTGGTGTGATATCCGGCCTTGGGAAAGGCAATACTGTCGCCTCGATTGCGCTCCTTCTTCAAAATAGGGGATATAACGTTACCACAGTTAAATGCGAAAATTACCTCAATATTGACGCAGGACTTATTAATCCTGTTGAGCACGGAGATCCATATCTCATGGCTGACGGAACTGAAGCCGACATGGACATGGGGACATATGAAAAGTTTTTGGGCAAAGACATGCACGGTTATAACTTTATTACGATGGGACAAATCTATAAGGCGGTTATTGATCGGGAGCGGAATTTTGAATATGAAGGAGAGGATGTTGAAGCTATTCCCCATGTGACTGATGAAATTCTGCGGAGGATCCATTACGCAGGTGAACAGGATAAGGCAGATATAGTAATTGTGGAGTTGGGGGGAACTGCCGGAGAATATCAAAACATGCTCTATTATGAAGCTTCGAGGATCCTTTCCCGAAACAAAAACAACACCGTTATTCATGTTCATGTAAGCTATTTACCAACCCCTCCACATTTAGGTGAGCCCAAAAGCAAACCGACACAGTTATCGGTAAAGTTTTTAAACTCGATGGGAATTCAGCCGGATTTTATCGTTACACGATCCGACAGGCATATTGATAGCCGCAGAAAAGATCGCATAGCGCTTTTCTGTGGAGTGGATGCTGATCATGTAATCGATAGTGTAGATATGTCAAGTGTATACGAAATCCCCCTGCATTTCATGGAGCAGAAATTCGACGAAAAAATTCTTTCTTCTCTAGGGCTCAAACTCGGGAGACTCAACATAGGGTCCTGGGAGAACATGGTCAAAACCATAAACGTCAAAAAAGACAAACGTGTGACTGTGGCAATCGTAGGAAAATATTTTGCCACAGGCGAATATCAGCTCCGCGACAGTTACGCAGCTCTCCTTGACGCAATCGATCATGCCGGTTGGGCAAATCGCGTCGAAACAAAAGTGAAATGGATTCAGGCAGAAAGCTTAGAAAAAGGAGACATGACGCAGCTAGGAGGCGTCAATGGCATTATCGTGCCCATCGGATGGGGGCCCCGCGGGGTAGAAGGGAAGATTCGCGCTATTCACGAAGCACGTGTCGGAAAAATACCGTATCTTGGACTATGCTACGGCATGCAGCTATCGGTCGTTGAGTATGCGCGCAATGTGCTGGGGCTGAAAGGAGCCCATACGCTTGAATGCGACAGGAATACTCCCCATCCTGTCATTCACATGATCACAGGCCAGGAGAAAATTTTGGAAAGACGTGCGTACGGTGGAACCATGCGGTTGGGAAACTGGGTCTGTAACGTTGAGGAGTCTACGCTTGCTGATTATGCATACTCTGTACATAAAGGGTATGACAACGCGCAAAAGCGGGTAGTTACCGAACGGCACAGGCACCGATATGAATTTAATGATGCATATACCAAACAATTTGAGGATGCGGGTCTGGTAATAGCCGGCAGATCTGCCGTAGAAAATCTTGTGGAGATTATAGAATTACCGAAATCCGTACACCCATTCTTTTTGGGTACGCAATATCATCCGGAATATCGTTCACGGCCGCTTGCCCCACACCCTATATTTTTGGAATTTATCAGGGCCTGCGCTCATGATTGACTGGAACGTACTTTCTCCATTGATGCAGGTTTTCGCGAGAACACCCAGCACAACGTTGAAGAAATGTAATGAAGCTGATAAAATAGACACAATTGATATAGTGAGATAATTATTATGTCAAATAGCGCAATCTGGAAAACAATAGAGGGTGATAATCAAAAGTCCGTTGTTTTTCATGTCGGAGACACTGTCCGCGTGCATTACAAACTTATCGAAAAGGAAAAGGTTGCCGGCAAAACAAAGCGCGAAGTAAAAGAAGAAATACGCGAACGGACACAGATTTTTGAAGGAATTGTTATAGCCATACGCGGAGGCGGCAATGATGCCATGTTTACCGTCAGGAAAATAGGAGTAGGATCAATCGGAGTTGAACGTATCTTCCCGCTCATTTCGCCATGGATCAAAAAAATCACCGTAAAAAAATCCGGGGACGTACGCCGCGCCAAACTGTATTATCTCCGAAAGAAGAAGGGGAAAGCGGCAACACGTATCGATGAGCAAGTTAAACCAGCCTCACCGCCAAGCGCTGGGTAAACAGGGCAAACGTTTGTGGTTTTGGGGCTTTTTAGGGGTCGCGGAGAACAATTTCAAAACAAGTTTGAACCCTGCAAGTGGTTTATTTTTTCAATTAAGGCTTTAGCTTCAGGGAGAAACTTTTTAGCCGTTTCATAAACATCAGCAGCCATCTTATCATCATAGATGTGCGATGAGTTGTTGCGAGCCTCAAGAAAAGCAAACCACTCTTCCACTTTTTCTATTAAACCAAGCTGCGCTGCGGTTCTTATAGCGTCTCTTGGGCTAATTGCTTCCAAACCCTTTTCGTAGGCAAAATTTTTCATTACTTTCCAAGCAAGCTCAAAAGTAAATTCAAATCTCTGGATAGTAGCATCCATAGTAACAAGCGTTGGTTCTAGAGATAAAACTTCCGCTAAACGCCCCGTGGCCCTTTCCAATTGCCGAATTTGCAGTTGAAGCTTTTCCGTCATAAATATTTTATCTTGCTTAAAGCCAGATTGCGGAATTCATCAGAAACACGCTTAAAATCAACAATATCTATTTTATAAGGAATCGATGAATTTTCTAAATCACTTTTTATTTTAACCATAAGATGACTGGGAATTTTTTCTTTGCCAAGGACTCCCAAATCTAAATCGCTGAAGCGGCGGTCCCTGCCGGTGGCCCTTGAGCCAAAAAGAAAGACCCGGCAGCGAAGTCCTTTTAAATATTTTTTAACAACAGTTTCTATCTGTTTTTCAATTTTTGCCTCGGTCATAATTTTAGTTTAACAAATCTCTCTTGCTTTTTCAATTTGGTGATCTTATACGAACAAATTCGAACTCAATTTCACGAAAACGCATTGTCGTAGCTCACCGCTCGCTATCGCTCGCGGTTCGCCCCTGATATTTTTTCCAAGCGCGATTTTTGTTTGGCTTCGCCAAACATAGGTTAACACAAAACTGCTTCAACCCCAAAAACCTAACAATGAGTGTTTAAACGGATTTTACAATTTCTCCATCGTCCAAAGTTTCCGAATCTCCAGGATCAAGATATCTCCCTGTTCTCTTCCCTTCCTCAAATCTTTTTTCGAATAAAATTTGACAACCTGGGGGGCTATCTATAACGCAAACTCTCACTCCACCTCTTTTACCAATGTGCTTCTTGTCCCCCCGCACTTCATTTACTACTTTCCCTCCCTGCCATATTTCTGCTGGTGCCATAATTAATCACCTCCTATCTTTGACAGTGATTATACCACTTTTTACTAGTTGAAAATTTTACGCTTAAGTTTTAAATTAAAAATGGACTTAGACATTAACGAATTGCCTTTTTTAATGACGCATTCGGACAGAAAGAAGCAATTCGATCTGAGTCCACCGGATGCGTCATTTAAGTTTGCGAGAACAAAATCAGGAACAAAAAATTTTTGCGTTTTCAGTTTGCTATTTATAAAAAACAAAAAGGTGTTCGAGCCGGCATTTAGGGCGAACAGCGAGCGATAGCGAGCGGTGAGCTACGACAATGCGTTTTCGTGAAATTGAGTTCGAATTTGTTCGTACAAGGTCACACTCGCGGATTTCGCAAAGTCAGGCGTGCCAGCCCGCAAACTGGCACGATATGATTTGACCGAATCAAAGCCCAAATTGGGGACAAAAGAAAGGCGGAAAGAAAGAACAAATACGAAAACGCAAAAATTTTAATTAACAACGACCATGAAATACATAGCATACTGTAGAAAAAGTACTGACGAAAAAGACAAGCAAGTTTTGTCAATTGATGCCCAAATTGCGGAACTCAAAGAATTTGCCAAGAAGCAAAACTTAGAAATTTTAGATTTTGTTTGTGAAAGTAGAACCGCCAAAATTCCAGGCAGACCATACTTTAATGACGTACTAAAACGAATTGAGAAGGGAGAAGCTCAAGGAATTATCTCTTGGCATCCGGATAGACTAGCCAGAAATAGTGTAGATGGTGGAAAAATTATTTACTCATTGGATACGGGAAAGCTAATTGATCTAAAATTTCCCTCATTTTGGTTTGAGAATTCACCGCAAGGTAAATTTGTGCTCAATATTGCTTTTGGCCAGAGTAAATATTATGTAGACAACCTTAGCGAGAATGTTAAAAGAGGGATGAGACACAAAGTTCGTATCGGTGTTTGGCCTGTTCAAGCCCCTCTTGGCTATTTAAATGACAAAAATAGTAAAACTATAGTTGTTGATCCTGCGAGATTTAAAATAATCAAAAAGGTTTTTGAAATGTTTGCAACTGGAAACCATTCTTTTACCTCAATATCAAAATATCTATCTAAACTTGGGATTACCACTAAATTTGGGGCAAGTCTCAATCCCGATACTATTAAAAGAATGCTTTCAAATAAGTTTTACTTAGGGATTCTCAACTATAAAGGTGAATTGCATAAAGGAATACATAAACCCATTATTTCAAAATCCCTTTTTGACTCTGCCCAAAAGCAAACAGAAAGGTTTGAAAGACCAAGATATATAAAAGGTCATAATTTTTCTTTTGTAGGTTTGGCAAAGTGTGGTGAGTGTGGGGCAAGTATTACGGGAGAAGTCCATGTCAGAAACTATAAAAATGGGAATTCTCAAACATTTACATACTATCGCTGCACTAAAAAATTGGGTCCCTGCTCGCAAGAGTATGTTAGACAGGAAGAAATTGGGCATCAATTAAGGATGCAGCTTCTTGATATCTCCATTCCCCAAGGTTGGTGGAAAGATTGGCTAGCTTGGGTTGAGAAAGATAAACTCAATGAGACAAAACTTGCTTCTCAAAATATAATTCAGGTTGGTGAAGAAATGCAAGAAGTTGATAGAAAGTTAAATAAACTCCTTGATACATACCTTGATTCAGTTGTTGATGAAGAAAGTTACAAGAGAAAAAAGAACGAACTTTTTGAACAAAAACTCAATCTTCAGGAAAAAATATCAAAAATTCAGAGTGGCGGTAGCAGTTGGCTCGAACCTTTTGAAGAATTCATAAAAAGCTCAATAAATTGCGGAAAAATCGCGCTTGGAAAAAATAATTTGCAAGATTTAAGGAATCTTGCAAGAAATGCCGGCTCGAACTTCTTTCTTTCAGACAAACGCCTTTCTTTTGTCCCCAATTTGGGCTTTGATTCGGTCAAATCATATCGTGCCAGTTTGCGGGCTGGCACGCCTGACTTTGCGAAATCCGCGAGTGTGAGCCCGGAGCGATTCGAACGCTCAACCAATTCCTTAAAAGGGAATTGCTCTACCGTTGAGCTACGGGCCCGAACCTTTGTATTATATCAAAGAGGTGAGAAAAGACGAAGAGAATAAAAAAATTCCACCTATCGGCAGTTTATTGCAAAAAATTTCCTGTAGATATCGTCGTCAGCGTGTTCGAATGAGAAAATCGAGGCCAGGCCTCGTTTCTTCACTTTTTTGTTGTAAAACTCGAGGGGCAGGTTTATGCTTTAGTCTCTAGAACGCTTCGATTTCTTCACAAGCTTCGCTACGTAGACTATCTCACATATCTCTCCGTCGTCGCCTTCAATTTCGTTTGTGCCCGACATGCGGCTGTATTCTCTCAAGTAATCAGATAGAGCGTTTGACATTTCTTTGATTTCACAAGTAAGTTCCTTAATCTTGTCCGCATTCTGCTTGACTGCAGGTTGCAGTAAAATGTTTGCTTTGATTTTGCCCTTTTCTTTAGCTGCCTCTTTGGCTTTGGCCTCGGCCTCTCTGTATGTTTCATCGTTGGCAAAGGCGCTTGTCAGCATCTCCCGCTGCTTTTTGAGTTCAGCCTTTCGATTGTCGATGCCTGTGATGTGGGTTTTTATAAGACTTTCGAGGTTTAGAAGTACCTGTGAGCCATTATTCGTGGAAGAATCAGACGTTTGTGTAGTGTCTGCTTGAGGATTGTTATCCGACGTTTGGTTATCTGTCATTCCATTACTATAAAAAAATATAAAGCATTTTGCAAGTAGAGAAATTTGTGGCGCCAACGGGATTCGGACCCGTGATTTCGGCCTTGAAAGGGCCGCGTCCTTGGCCGCTAGACGATGGCGCCAAATATAAGCTTGTCAATTGCTATCCTCTTTTTCCATGACTTTATCTCTTTTTCCCGCTTCAAT
>JAHJMO010000024.1 GCA_018821245.1 Patescibacteria group bacterium | reverse complement strand
TTTTCAAATGTGACTTCTACCGGTTTCCCAAGATGTTCCTGTATTTGTTGAAGCGCTTCGGGTGTCAGTTTACGGTAAGAACTAGAGTTTTCAGGAGATCCCTGTTTAATTTCCTCAAATGATAAAGGTTGTGCTTCTTTTTCCATAAGTCACTTTTTGGCAGGAATGGTTTGATGACGCCCTATTATACTCTAAAAGTCAATTATTTACGAGAATGTACCGGTATAAAAATACATAAATTAATCCAATAAATCTCTAAAAAAACTCACTCCGTTGCGTATTTTATCCGCGATGCCGAAATTTTCTGCCACTGTTTTTGCAACATCAGCAAACGAATCTCTCACGCCGAGGTTGACCGGATGTTTTATTCTCGGACTGTAAACTAATACCGGTGTCATCTCATTTGTGTGATTGTAATGTTTCGTTTGTGTAGGATCGTTGCCATGATCCGCTGTCAAAATCCACAAATCTTCATCGGTCATTGCCGCCATAATCCGGATAATCCAGGCATCAAGCATTGCGATGTGTTTACTGTATTCTATGGGGAGCCGCGTATGGCCATAAAGTTCATCGGTTCCGACAAGATTATCGAAACCAAAACTAACGGTTGCGATACCATGGTTTTTAGTTGCGGCTTTAATTGCCTTCATTCTTTCCTGATCATCTTTTCGTTTGCTTACATTGTCCTTATTGAATCCATGATAATTCAACATAGTCGCCGCTTTTCCGATTCCATATATCGGAATATCGGCATCAGCCAAGTGATCTATTAACGTCGGCCCGTCTGGATCAACTCCGTAGTCCCTGCGCCCCTCAGAATCTCTCGTAAAAGAACCGGGATCCGGACCGCCGATAAACGGCCTCATGATGATGCGGCCAATGCGAAACCCCTGTCTATCTACCTCTTCACGGACTGCCTTTCCTATTTTTTCTATCATCTCCTGGGGGACAACGTCCAAATGGAGAGCAATTTGAATTAAACTATCGCTTGACGCATAGATCGGAACAACAAGCGGGCCGTTTTCCTTTTTTCCTGCAAGATGCCTGTCTCCAATGCCTGGGTAGTTAATAAATTTGATGCCATTCACGTCATCGGTTCCCGGATACCGGACGGCTTCAACCTGACGTCCTGTTGCGATGGCAACTGTTTGTTCAACGAGTTGCACTATCTCCGGAGGAAAACCGGTTTTATCAAAAAGCAAATACGGCATTTCGACAATATGTCCCATTAATGCCTGATGTCCTTCCGGACTACCGTTGCCTGCAAACGTTGGTGTTAGTGAGCCGGATGCACCTATTACTGATACTTCTCCCGCAGTTTTTGTTTGAAGTGTTTCGAGGCCGGGAACGTGGGCTAAACCTATTGATTCCAGGCCGGGAGCCTGTATGGGTTCTACGTGGGACGCATTGGAGATGCTGTTGACTCCGATATCTATTGGGTATTGAGGCCTTCTGTTGATTGCTTCGCCGCAACCGGCGCCGTCGATTATGGTCACTCTCACATGATGAAATGTTGGTCTTTCGGCTGAGGATGACATATAAAAATATATGAACCTAACGGCAGACAATGTTGCTTGGAGTATATTACCAACAAAAATCAGTGTCAATCAATTTAGTATGGTATAATAGCTTCTATGAAGATAGAACAGGCAGGAACCGGGGAAACTTCTAACAAAGTAAAAACCCTTATCGAAGAATTTATGACTGCAGAGCGCGTAATATTTTCCGGATATGGGTACAGCCAAAACGAGCTGGAAAATCAACGGCAAAAATTAAAGGATGTGAAACAAGAAATATATCAAGTGATTGCACGTTTAGGGAACACGGGAGTCTCTGTTTTTTTCGGCGAATTGGAAAAAGGTGAACAAGAGGCAAATAAGCAATATGATTCAGATGTCCGCGAATATTGTATGCAGGGTCAAGCTGATCCAAATATGGTAGATTTCTATGATAATGAGGTCAGGGCGTCACACCAAGGTCTCAATAAGGACTTACGTTCAATAGGCTCAGTCAGAACTTTTTTACAGCAAATTCAGACTTCTCAAACAACACCTTAAACATCGCTGCTATTAATAAAAACCTAATTGTTGTCTGGAAGAAATTACATCGTCTCCATTTATAATCCGATCAAACCGTGTTGTAGAGCCATATTTATCTCCACCACATACCTTGCTATACTCATATAATGAAATTTGTTCTCCTGAAGTAAAATGTACACGTAATTCATCGTCAACTCGATCTAAAATTCCTTCGTGTCTAGTTTCAAGTTCAAAATCTTGAGCTTTCCCATCAGGTCCAATTTTGTAACCGGACGTGCAAAAAACAACAGATACTTTTTTACCAGCATACGTATTGAGTTTTTTGACACTTTCTTCGACTAGAACCTTTTGTCGTTCTTGTGTTTCTTGTTCACATAATGGACAAAAATAGTCAAAATCGCGCTGTAAGGCACCTGTACATGCTTCTGTTACATATGATCTAGTTTCCATATCTACACCATGTGCAGAACATCGTTCGGGACACATATCTTTCACTCCTTTACCCCTTTACAACCAATTTATCTACATCACAATTCAAATATATAGTCCCACTTCTATTTATTTAGTAATCAGAAAATTATTTAACGGGTTTTCCACCGTCATATATTATTGTTACGCCAACAGCGAGAACATCCGATGATAAACTATTGTTGGGTGGATAATGATCGCCTGTCGGTTCACCAGGCCTAAGTCCTAGATGTCGCGCTGTTCGTTGATGTCGTTGCATATTTTCTGCAAGTTTTTCACGGTCTACCCTAAAAGTTCGACCTTGGGTAGTAACGATAGCTTCATTATTTGCCATATATTTTTCTTATAATCAAATTATTATACAAAAATTGATTGATGAATAGTACATTGTTACCATTTTGATATAAAAATTGCGACAGATTTAAAAAGGTAAAACCTGAGAAGATTTAACCTTTAGAGCCTTACAGATGCTTTCTATAACAGAAAATGTAGGATTTTCTTCTCCGCGTTCAATGCCAGCGTAATGCGTGGAAGAAATCTTACTTAGTTTTGCAACCTCTTCTTGTGACAGATTTTTGCCTTCCCTAACAGAGCGTAAGTTTTTTCCGAATGCTTTCTGACTTTTTTCGTCTGGAATCATGTTCATATTTGTAGTATATCACTCCTAATTTTCCAGTAGTTTATCAAAGAATCATATTATTATCAACTTATAGGACATTTATTGTGCCTAAATATGGCTGCTCTATTTACGAACAACTTCGAACTATATTTAAAAAGGTAGGCTCATCCCGCTAAGCGGGATTCGCCACGCTCCAGCGCGGCTGACGCCGCGCCTCCGCTATTTTTTGTGCGCGCGATTTTAAGTCGCCTCACGGCGACTTTTTATATTTTTCTTTCCCTTCCTGAACCAACTTGCCATTCTTCTATCACTCGTCTTGCTTCTTTCAAAAAATCATTCTTATCCATACTACTAGAAAATCTACTCGCGATATCCGCCATTCCACCTTTGGGCACAACGCTTCCGCTCAAGTTTTTATAATCTATAAATATTGAGCCGCCCCCTTCGTGGAAATATTTTCCTTCCTCTTTTAGTTCATGAAAAACCTTGTCATTTTCTGCGATAAGCTCTTGCCAGGCAGGAGGGGTTTGGATCCCTTGCGCTATTCGGTCAATCATTCCTTCATTTTTGGCAACGTGATATGTCATCTCTTGCGCCAAAAAACGAGCATAAAGATCAGCAATTGTGTGTTTTAACATTTTTAATCACCCTTCTTATTGAGATATATACGAATTTTACCAAATTCCCCTTGAAAATACAAAAAATTTGAATTATCATTAAATTGAGCTCAAGAAACCGAAGGGATTTTTAATGCCCTCATTGGACAAGTCCTTTCGGATTTGAGCTCACCAGTGAGGGCATTTAAGTTTTTTTCTTTAAAAATTTTCGCGCTTTTTCTTTGTCCCGTATTACAGAGGGACAATTCGAGCCGACTTTTTCGGAGGCCCGGCGTCAGCCGCGCCGGAGCGTGGCGATCCCCGCTTAGCGGGGTGAACCTACCTTTTTAAATATAGTTCGAAGTTGCGAATATACAGAGCACAAAAGGAGATCGGAAGGGTAGGCGCTGGCCGCGCCCGCCCTCGCGGCCAGCGCCGCAGAGGCTTCGAACAGGGAAAATTCGAGCCGGGAAAGAAAATAAGAAGTAGAGAAAAAGCGCGAAAATTTAAAACAAAATAAAAGAACAAAAACAAAAAAATTATGATCAAATACATTGCTTACTGCCGCAAATCCACAGATGAAAAGGACAAACAAATAATGTCTATTGAGCAACAAATAGAAGAATTAAAAGCGTTTGCTGACAGAGAAAAACTTGAAATTTCAGAATTTTTGACTGAAGCGGAAACCGCAAAAGTTCCCGGAAGGCCAGTTTTTAATTCTCTTATTTCGTTAATTGAAAAAGGATTGATCAATGGAATTGTCAGTTGGCACCCGGACAGACTTGCTAGAAATTCAATTGATGGCGGAAAGATTATTTACTTAGTGGATACCGGGAAATTACAAGCATTAAAATTTCCATCTTTCTGGTTTGAAAACACACCTCAAGGAAAATTTATGCTTTCAATCGCTTTTGGCCAGTCAAAATATTATGTGGACAATTTATCGGAAAATGTTAAACGAGGATTATATTTCAAACTCCGTCGCGGAGAGTGGCCGTCTTACGCGCCGTTGGGATACAAAAACGATAGAAACTCTAGAAGTATTATGGTTGTCCCTAAAAGTGCGAAGTTTGTAAAAGAAGCGTTTAGAAAATTCGCCTCTGGCGAACTTTCCTCGATGAAAGACATCCGCGATCTGTTTTTCAAAAATGGAATTACCCGTAGAAACGGAAAATCGCTTCATTTTAATCAAATTCGAGAAATGCTCCAACGAACTTTCTACTACGGCTTGATGACGTACCATGGCGAAACCTACGAAGGAAAACATACACCTTTAATCACCAAAAAACTCTTTGACGAAGTGCAAAAAGTTTTGGAGAAAAAATACAACAGGAAACCGCAAAAGCACGATTTTGCTTTTACCGGGTTTATAAAATGCAAAGAATGTGGCAGTTATTTCACCGCTGAGAAACACAAAAAGTTTTATCCCAAAACAAGAGGAGAAGTTGAATACACTTATTATCGTTGCGTAAAGAAAAAAGGTGTTTGTTCGCAAAAATATCTTCCAGAAGAGGAACTAGAAAAACAGCTACGAGAAATTGTTAGTAGTGTCTCTCTTTCCGAAGTTTGGGCAAATAAATTTTTAGAGATGGCCGAAAAAGACGGAGAGAAGGAAAAGGAGTTCGCCTTTGGCGAACTCCAAAAACTTTCCGTTTCCCTTGATGATCTTGAAAAGAAACTGGATAAACTTCTGGAAAGCTATTTGGAAGAAATCGTTGACACCGGAAGTTATCAAAAGAAAAAGGACGAATTGCTTCAAACAAAGAAAATTTTGCAAGAGAAAATTACGGAAATTAAGATGAAAGGTTCGAGTTGGCTCGAACCACTCAAAGAATTTATAAAAGAGGCCGCTGATGCGGCCAAAATCGCGCGCGCAAAAAATAATCCCGATCAGCTTTCAGCTGTCGGGAAAAAAGTCGGCTCGAACTACTTTCTATTCAATAAACGGCTGCAGTTTTTGCCGAATTCTCCGTACGATTTGCTCGCGGCACCCGCGCCTGACGCGAGCAAAACTGCGATCACTCCTTTTCTGTGCGGACGAGAGGAGTTGAACCTCCATCCCGCATTGCGGGAACCCCGCTAAGCGGGGCGCGCCCGCCTGCCATGATTGTGCCGCGGGAGAGACTTGAACTCTCACGGGTTTCCCCACAGCCTCCTCAAGACTGCGTGTCTACCAATTCCACCACCGCGGCAAGGCACTGTCGGGCAGGTATACCAGACATAATAATTATATCAACTCTGTGCCGCAAGAGGACTTGTTCCGATTGAGTTTGCGATCCGTATCTTTGCGGGAGCATTACTCAATCGTGAATCCCGTACCGATTTGTACGGGAAACCTCCATGCCTTATTGCACCACGCTAAGCGGGGCGCGCCCGCCTGCTAACGCCTGTGCCGATGGGGAGACTCGAACTCCCAAGCCTTGCGGCATACGCTCCTGAAGCGTACGTGTCTACCAATTTCACCACATCGGCGTTAAGCACTGGCGGACAGGTCTACCGATTCCGCCATCGCGGCATGGCTGGCGGGTCTACCATTCCAGCACTGCGGCGCCTTTGGATTATACCACTGACGGACGATATCATTCATGAAGAGAGTTTTTCACAATCCGCAGGACTACATCATCGAGCGACAAACCAGCCCCGTTGGCCGAGGCAGTACTTGCGTCCCGCGGATCAGGATCCAAACCAGGATTTGCGTTAACTTCAAGTATGTACCATCTACGGGTTAACGGATTATAACGCAAATCGACCCTCCCATAATCCTTGAGGCCAAATGCAGTATACGCGCGCTTCGCGTCCTTTAGCATGGCCTCGATATCTTCCTCTGGCACATCACGGGGCGGAGCGACAAAGTGGCAACTTTTGTAAAGCGCTGAATCTTTTTTCCATTTTTCCTCAAACCCGTAGATATTCCATGGATTTCGTACGGATCCGCGAAACGCCATTTCTGCCATAGGCAATGCTTCCAATATCTTTTCGTTTTCAACAAGCGTTACCTGCAGTTCCTTCCCGGGGATAAACTCCTCGATGAGTACACTCTGTTTAAGCATCACACGAAGTTCCTCTATGCGATAGATAAGCTCATCATGCGACCGTACGATGGATCGGTCTGTTATTCCTACACTGCAATGTTCCTGTGTGGGCTTCACGATGGCCGGAAACGCAAACGGCAATCGTAGGTTGACGATACGGTCAGAATAAAAAACGTATATATACTCCGGAGTAGGAAACCTATACTGACGAAGGAGCTGTTTGGTGCGTTTTTTATCATTGCAGATTGAGAGCGCTTTATACGTAGCCCCTGCATACGGAGTTTTTTGCAGTCCTAACATCTGGGCGACCGGAAGCTCCAATTCTTTACTGTCAACAAGATTAAAAATATAATCTGCGTCTAAATGCAGAATATCGGACAGTCTATCGGCAGTAATTCTATGAACACCGACGCCGTATCCGCCTTCGCGCAATACATTTCGGAAATACGGAACTGCATCATCCGTCTGATTATCGACAAACACATGTTCCTTTGTGAGCGCTTCGTCTTTTGTTGCTTTATCTACAAAATGATAAAGAATGACGATTTTTTTATTCATGTCAATCTTTTTTTCATATCATACCTGCGTCGATTGTCAAGGGAGAGTTTAACAGGGAGAGTTTGATGACCTGCCAATAAATAGTTTTAATAGTTGCTTATGAAAGAGAATTTTTTACAATTTGAAGAGCAAAATCATTGAGCGTCATGCCATGTGCTTTTATGGAAGCTGTCATCGCATCCCTGGGATTCGGATCAAATCCTGCGTTTGCGTTTCCCTCCAGGAAGTACCACATGTTGGTTTTCGTGTCATATCGCAGATCAAACCGTGCGTAATCACGAAATCCCAAGGCGTAAAACGCGCGAATTGAATCACGCTTAATGCACGCCTTGGCTTTTTCGTCTATGCCGTTGGGCGGCGAAATAAAACGGTTTTTTTTATAGAGCGGTACCTTCTTTTTCCATTTTTCATCAAACCCATAGATCTTCCACTTATTTTCCATTCTGCTTTTGCCAAAAACTATTTCCGCGATCGGCAAGGCGACGGTTTTGTTGGGAGTCTCCAATACCGTAACATGCAATTCCTTCCCGTGAATAAACTTTTCGGCAATGAGTGTCTGGCGAAATTTAAGCCGAAGTCTTTTTACGATTTCTTTAAATTGGTTGTAATTGGTTGCGATGGATTTTTCGGTTATCCCTATGCTGCAATGTTCAAACGCCGGCTTTACGATAATCGGGAATGTACCGGGCAGAAACGAACGGTTTAATCTATCCTTAAGCCGGATAACCGCATAAGAAGGAGTAGGCAAAGAATGAGATAGAAATATCTTTTTTGTTCGAAGCTTATTGTTGCTTGTCTGAATTGCACGAAACGATGATCCGGAATGGGGGACATGGAGTCGATCCAGAATGCGCGCGATTTTAAGCTCCATTGCTTTGCTATCGACAAGATTAAATACAAAATGTGCTTTGATCCGTTTGAGATCTGATAAATTATTTGGTTCAATCTTAATTACTTGTACGTGATAACCACGTTTTCGAAAAAGCCGCTGCATGTAACGAACTATGTCGCTTGTTTGATTGTCTGTTATTTTGTGTTCACGACTAAAATATTTTTGTTTACCTATCGGTGACACGAAGTGGTGGAGGATTGCGATAGTGAAGTCTTTAGATTTCCGTCTCAGGTATTTTTTCATCCCAGTTATATAAATACAGAAAATCGCGTCATTGTCAAATACTTTTCAGCTTTTAGCCACAAAATAATGAAAATGTGGAAAAAAATATTCGGACAACGTACAATTAATACAAGCCGGGGTGGCGAAACTGGTATACGCGCAGGACTTAAAATCCTGTGTCCCGTAAAGCGGGACGTGTGGGTTCGACCCCCACCCTCGGCACACCATTACGCCGAAGGGTAATGGAAAAATTCACCTGGAGCGAATTTTAAGTTTTTTTGCGGGCAAACTCTTTCCCCCCAAAATTTGAAATATCTTGATTGGTCGCAATTACTGAACGCAGTGCGAACCTACTTTGAACGGAACTGACCCGCCCAGCGGCTCCGCCCGCCTGCTGGAAACCCCAAGCGGATTTTTCGAGCGGCGGGGCTTCATTTCTGATTGAAATAAGCAAAGAGATCGGGTTGCTCTAATTTTACTCCATTCAAGGTTGAGAGCAAAATTACAAAAGATAATCCCATGCTGTTTTCCGCCTCTCCAATCATTTTTATATCTGCCGTGTCATCAAAAATTGAAATCATTAAAGTCTGGTCTTGTTGCTTAATGGGCACAATCACACCTTTATCAACAATACAGACAAAATCAATCCTGTCGTAGATGTTTTCTTTTTTAACTTTTTCGATTATCTCCGCTGACACCTCGTCAATTGTTTTTGAGTCATAAGGACTACCAACGCTGTATGACATCAAGACGCCGATTTTTCTATTGATCGGTTGACTGTATCCTATTGAAATACCACCGCCCGGTCCAAGTGGGACGGAAGTAACATCTTTTCTTGGTATTTGCTTGAATGATTTGATATTCTTGATTGCCTCATCAAGAGAGGTTGGCGTAAGGCGAGATTTGACTTGTATAACTGCATAAACTGATTCAATGGGCAGAATTTCCTGGTTTACATCAGTATAGAAAATCGGGGAGGTGTCAGCGTCATAAATAATGACATCGCATTGATCGCTCTGTATTCCATCGTGGCTCACCACAAATCCCTTACTTATTCCATATCGCCTAGGCAGCTTTTCACTTAAAAACTTTCTGATCGCTTCTTCACGTTCCCCGCCACGATCCGGAGGGAAGCTAAGAGTTTTTTCTGTTTCCTCAAACTCTTGCATGAGTTTTGCAGAAACATTTTTGAATAGTTGTTTGATATTAACTCTGTTCATATTCACCTTGGGCCAAAAAACTTATCGCCGTTGTAGTGAATCATGTGATCGGGAATATCAGCGAGCCAAACTTCCGTTTCCCAAGCTATTTCTGGCGTATGTTTTCTAAACTCGGTAAAATTTGGGAAGGCAGTTACAAAAACTTTTCCAACCTTGCAGTTTTTCAACATTACTCCAAGCTCAATAACTCTTTTGGGCGACATTGGGCCGTGAGAAGTTACTACTTCAATCAAAAACAGCCACTTTTTCTTGCTATCAAACAGAACAATATCCGGCAGCTTGTCATGCTCCGTAATTGGTATTCCTAGATCGGCAAGAGTTTTGTCATCAACGTATAGATTTTTCTTGGCTGTATCGCCAAGATATAAAACCTTTGAGCCAGGCGCAAAACGTGGCGCAAACTCATGCACTACCGCCGCCTGCTCTCCAAAAAAGACGGTTGGGATTGGTCGGGCGGATGGCGGATTGTGGCGGAAAATCAGAACAAAATCCCCCCAGCGCGCGAGCGAAGCGAGCGCGTGCCTTCTTCCGAAAACTCTCAATGTCTAACTTGGTCGCAATTGCTGAACGAAGCTCGAACCTTTTTCGAGCGAAAATCGCTCGAATGATTTGAAACCCCCCCCAGCGTTCCACCCGCCGAAACTCGGCGAGCAAAGCAAAACATTTCTCTCTTTTTTTCGATGTTGGCTCGTGCCCCTTTTTCTTCTAAAAGGAATTGAAAAATGTTTTGCTTTGCTTCTCTTGACGGAGCAAGAGAGCTGAGCCGCTCCCACCCCATTCCGCCTTCGGCGGAAAGCAGGCGGGCAAAAATTCCTTCCCCCAGACCCCCTTCCTTTTCGCCCGCCTGATTGGACGGCCAGAATTTTTTTGCGAGCGGACGGCGGGACCGCGATTTGGACGGTGGGTGAGGTTAGACTTCAAAGCAATTCTATTATTCCTCCTTTGTTATAGCTTGATCAATAGTTATTTCTGCAATGTTCATTACATATCCTCGCAAACGATCCAAACTGTCAGTCACAATCATCTCTTCAAAAGATTTTACAGCTTTATCTACA
>JAHJMO010000023.1 GCA_018821245.1 Patescibacteria group bacterium | reverse complement strand
TTGACACTAATATTATAGGTGTCTTCAATATCCTTGAAGCCGTTAAAAACAGTAAAGGAGTGAAAAATTATGTTCAGGTTTCAACCGATGAGGTCTACGGCAGTTTGGATTTAGATTCGCAAGAAAAGTTTGAGGAAGACACCGCTTTTGCTCCCAATGTTCCTTATGCGGCCACCAAAGCTGGCGGTGATTTATTGTGCAGAGCTTATTTCAGGACTTTCGAAGTTCCGGTAGTTGTCACGCACTGTTCCAACAACTACGGTCCCTATCAGTATCCTGAAAAACTGATTCCCTTTTTTATTTTGAGGATGATAGAAAATAAAAAACTGCCTTTGTATGGTGACGGCAAAAATGTCCGTGATTGGATTTATGTTTTGGATCACTGTTCTGCACTGGAGTCCTGTTTATTTAAAGGCAAGCCGGGAGAAGTATATAATATCGGCGCTGACAACGAAATGCAAAATATTGAAATTGCAAAATTGATTTTAAATTATTTCGACCGCGATGAATCGTGGCTTGAATATGTATCAGACCGACCTGGCCATGACAGCCGGTATTCAGTTGACTCTTCTAAAATTAGAAGGGAACTTGGCTGGAGACTGAAATATGAATTTAAAGAAACATTTAAGCAGACAATTGACTGGTATTTAGAAAATAAAAACTGGGTTGAAAATGTGCGAGAAAAAACTGGAGTTTTTAATCCCCACATAGATTTATGGGAAAAACATCAGCCCAAAGGATGAAATATGTTTATTGAAACTAATAAATTACTATTATGAAAGGAGTTATTTTGGCGGGCGGGTTAGGCACAAGGTTGCATCCCCTCACGCTTATTACCAATAAACACCTTTTACCGATTTATAACAAACCGATGATTCTTTATCCCTTAGAAACTCTCAGGCAATCGGGGCTTAAAGAAATTATGATTGTCTGCGGTAAAGAGCACGGAGGTGATTTTATGAATTTTCTGGGTTCTGGAAAGGAATACGGGGTTAAATTTTCTTTTGCTCTTCAAGACGGTCCAGGCGGAATTGCAGAAGCCCTGGGTCTTGCTGAAAATTTTGCAGATAAAGGTAAGATTGCCGTTATTTTAGGGGATAACCTTTTTGAAGAAAGTTTTTCTGAAGAGGTAGAAAAATTTAAGAGTCAAGACGGAGCCAAGGTTTTTGTGAAAGAAGTTAACGATCCGGGGAGGTTTGGGGTTGCGGAAGTAAAAGGGGATAGAATAGTCAGCATTGAAGAGAAACCTCATAAGCCCAAGTCAAATTATGCTGTCACCGGTTTTTATCTTTATAACTTTGATGTATTTAACAAAATAAAGAGGTTAAAACCATCCGAGCGAGGTGAACTTGAGATCACTGATGTTCATACTATGTATATTCAGGAAGGCAATTTATCTTATGCTTTTATTGATAGTTTTTGGTCTGATGCTGGAACCTTTGAATCTTTATTAACGGCATCTAACAGGGCTGCAGAACGGATGAAAAATTCAAATCCATGATGTACTCCAACCCTTACAAGATAGCTATTACCTCTCCGGTTCCCGCTACTCCGACACAGAAATTTTTAAATGCTCTGCCCCCAAAATACGACTGGATAGTTATAGATGATAGCAACGGCAAACTGAACCTTCTAAAAAGAGGCAATATATTCTCTTATGACTATTTAAGACAAAAAAAGGTATTAGGCAGGTTTTATGATAGGTTCGTGGACTTTCATCACTCGGCGGCCTGCAGGAATTTGGCTCACTACCTGGCCTACAAGGAAGGTTATGATGTTGTTTTCTCACTTGATTATGATTGTGTTGCACCGAGGGGTTTTATTGATGAACATACATCGGTTTTTTTCAGAAAAAAACAGAAAATGATTAGCAGCAAGTCAGGCTGGGTTAATCCTTTGGGAAGTAAAAAGTGGTTTTCGAGGGGCTTCCCATATAGGGAAAGGAGAAAGGAATCAATTGATGTTTCGGTAACCACTACCAATAAGAGGGTGGTCCTTAACATGGGTTTATGGAGGAACGTAGTTGATATAAACGCTATTGATAAGGTTTTGAGCAAGCCTCCTAAAAAATTTAAAGCCGCCTATGATCACATCTCCGTGAACGGTTTTATACCGCTCTGCGGAATGAATAACGCGTTTTTGAGGGAAATAATACCGGCCTATTTTTTTCTTCCCAACTTTAAGATCGGCGATTGTGTGGTTTCAAGGCATGACGATATTTGGGGCGGATACATATTACAAAAGCTAGTTCACAAGAGGGGCGACCTCATATCTTTTGGAAAACCGGTGGTCTTTCATGAAAGGGAATCCTATCGACCGAAAGCCTTGTATCATGAGCACTATATACATATTTTGGAACCATATTTTTATGAAATAGTTGATGCGGCGGTTGAGAAGGTAAAGAGAAACACCTATCTGAATATGTTTGCTGATTTTTCAGAAAACTTTGAGATAGAATTAAAACGTCGAAAGGGGAAGATGCCGAGTCCGTATTATGCCGCTTTTGTTTATCTAAGCGATTCAATGAATTTATGGAAACAGATTTTTCAAAAGTTTTAGTAACCGGTTCATCCGGGATGGTTGGAAGTTATGTTGATTTTGGGATAAAGACTGACCATCGGTCACTGGACGTAACAGATTTGAGCGAGGTGCTGCGCGTTTCTGAATTTTATAAGCCGAAAGTTATATTTCATCTTGCCGCGGAGACGGATGTTGACAGATGCGAGAGGGACCCGGAGCATGCCTACTTAGTTAACTCTATAGGGACCTACAATATGGCCGTTGCCGCCAGGAATTTGGGGGCAAAACTCGTTTATATTTCCACGGCCGGCGTTTTTGACGGTACGAAGAAAGAACCGTACACAGAGGAAGACGAGCCCAATCCGCAAAATTACTACGGCCGGTCAAAATATTTGGGCGAACTTATAGTCAAGAGCGTATTGAAAGATTATATCATCGCGAGAGCCGGTTGGATGTTTGGCGGAGGTCCGGAAAAAGACCAGAAGTTTGTTGCCAAAATCATTAACCAATTGGATAAGCCGGAGATTAGGGCCGTTAATGACAAAATTGGCTCGCCGACCTATGCCAAAGATTTAATCAGCGGCATAAAAAAACTTTTAGTTGCCGGCAGGACAGGCATATTTCATCTTTCCAGTAAAGGTGTTTGCTCTCGCTATGATGTTGCTTTGTCTATCGTGAAAAGTTTAAGGCCTAGTGTAAAAGTGCTCCCGGTTGACTCAAGTTATTTTAAACTTGATGCGGCAAGGGTTTGCTCCGAAGCTATGATTTCAAAAGAAGATTTAAGCAGACCCTGGCAGGAGGCCTTGGAAGAATATTTGGATACCGAGTGGAAGCCATTTTTAAAATAACGATTTATGCTGTCTAAATATCGTCACCGTACGGCCTGCGGCATTTGCGGCGGTTCGGGCTTATCTTTGATTCTTGACCTTGGGAAAATGTCGTTGGCAAACGCTTTTTTAAAGAAAGAAGACCTGAATAAATTGGAGGATAAATTTCCCTTAAAGGTTTATTTTTGCCGCTTTTGTTCATCTCTTCAGCTTCTGGATATAGTAAATCCGGAGTTGCTTTTTAGACATTATAATTACCTGACATCAGCCAGCAGGCCGCTTGCTGAACATTTTATAAAAATGGGCAAGGACCTGGCTGATAAATTTGTCGCTTCTCCGAACGATTTAGTTGTGGAAATAGGTGGGAACGATGGAGTTTTGCTCGCTGGGATAAAGGATAGAAGCCGCGTTCTCAATATTGAACCGGCCGAGAATATCGCTGAAATTTCAAGGAAGAGCGGCGTGGAGACAATACCCGATTTTTTCAATCTAAAATTAGCAGAGGAAATCGTAAGAAAATATGGCAACGCAAAAGTTGTGGTTGCTAATAATGTGATGGCTCATGTGGAGAATCTTAGAGAGGCCTTTAGCGGTGTGAAAAAGTTGATCAACAGCGATGGGGTTTTTGTTTTTGAGGTTCATTGGGTCGGCAATTTGATAGGCGAAGGCGGATTTGATCAAATTTACCATGAACACGTTTTTTATCATTCGCTTACGGCGCTCAAATATCTTGTTGAGGGTCTGGGACTAAAAATTTTTGATGTTAAGCTTGTCCCAATACACGGTCAGTCAATGCGTGTTTATGTTGCTGAAGGAAAGGAGGTAAAAAAATCGGTAGCTACCTTGCTTCAGCGAGAAAAAAAAATGAAGCTGAATCGGAAAGAAACCTTTGTTAAGTTCGCGAAGAGAGTGTCTAAAAACAAGGAGAAACTTTTAAGCTTATTGAAAGATTTGAAAAAAAACGGGAAAAGGATAACTGGTTATGGCGCGCCGGCTAAGGGCAATACTCTTTTAAACTATCTTGGCATAGGAACTGATACTTTAGACTTCTTGACGGATACTACAATTTTTAAACAGGGGCTATATTCACCCGGTATGCATGTGCCGGTAGTGGGTCCAGAAAGGTTGTTAACAGATATTCCGGATTATATCTTACTTTTAGCTTGGAATTACACTGATCTTATATTAGAAAAAGAGAGAGAATTGAGAAATAAAGGAGTAAAATTTATTATTCCCGTTCCTGAAGTAAAAATTGTGTAACTATTTTTATGAAGATAAATTTTACGTTACTTTGGTCGTCTCTTGGGGGCGGCACAAAAATACTTTTTCAGCTTGCGAATAAACTGACCGACCGCGGCCATCAGGTTTCTTTAGTCACATTAGGGGAAAGCAAGGATTTAAACTGGTTTCAGTTTAAGGGCAAAATTATCCGTATTCCTATACCACTGTATGAGCGCGCGATCAGAAAGTATAATGCCATATTTAAACACCATCCAGATTTTCGGGGAAAATTTTATTTGAATGCGCTATACGAAATTGCGCGCCGTATCCCAGATTGTGATATCAATATCGCTACATATGCTATTACCGCTTTTAGCGTATTACTGAGTGGGAAAGGCAAACCCTTTTATTACATACAGCATTATGAACCCATGACCTACCGCGATCCTTTTTTCAAAAAAATTGCGGAAATGTCTTATTTTCTTCCTTTACAAAAAATCGTAAACTCCTCATGGTTGCAGAATCAGATATGCAATCAGTTACGTCCTAATGTTCCCACTGTGTGTGTTCTTCCGTCAGCTGTTGATACAAAAACTTTCTCGGTTAGACAATCCAGGGAGTTTTTAAAGCCTTCTAATAAAAAACGGGTTGTATGTATGGGAAAGACAGAAGACTGGAAAGGGTTTAAAGATGCTATCGCGGCTATGAAAATTGTTTTTTCTAAAAGGGATGATGTCGAATTTTATGTATATGCTTTTAAAAACAACTTAGCCAAAGACACAGCGGTTCCTTACAAACTTATAACTAATATCCAAGGAGAACGCTTGGCAGAATTACTTTCTTCGGCCGATATAGTCATCATTCCATCATGGTTTGAAAGTTCTCCTTTGCCAGGATTAGAAGCTATGGCATGCGGTGCGGCTCTTGTAACAACTCGTTATGGGACGGAAGATTTCGCTTTTAATAGAAAAAATTCTTTGGTTGTCCGGCCCAGGCGAATAGAGGACCTCGCGAATGCCATCATTGAGCTGCTTGAAAATGACGAAATGCGACTGAAACTAATTGAGCATGGCTTTCAGACTATCAAGGAATTTACGTGGGACAAAGCAGTAGATAAGATAGAAAAAATATTTAAAAATGCCTAAAGTTTTTATT
>JAHJMO010000022.1 GCA_018821245.1 Patescibacteria group bacterium | reverse complement strand
TTACTCATCTACACCGGAGAATAACACTATCGTTATGGAAGTTAAAAAACAGTTCAGGGACGGAATTGTCATACCTCGGGAACAGATTGAAGAATACATAAAAGAAGATGACTGTGTATTGATCGGGCCCGGGATGGTGCGGGATAACGAAACGGAAACGATTACCAATACGTTATTTACTAAATATCCAAACAAACAATGGGTGATAGATGCAGGAAGTTTACAGATGATGGACCGTACGAAAATTCCGAAACACGCCATCCTAACACCGCATCATAGAGAATTCGCCCATGCATTCGGTAGTGAAGAAGTCGCCAGAGTCGGGAAAAAATATCAGTGTATTGTGCTTTTGAAAGGGGAGAAAGACATAGCGTGCGACGAGCAGGGGAATTGTCGCGTGATTGAAGGGGGAAATCCCGGTATGACCAAAGGCGGGACAGGAGATGTATTGGCTGGTTTAGTTGCGGCACTGGCCTGCCGCAATGATCCGTTTCTGGCGGCTTGCGCGGGAAGCTATATCAACAAAAAAGCAGGGGATGCGTTGTATGTGCGGGTTGGACCATATTTCAACGCGACAGATCTGGCCGGGCAGATACCGCAAACTATGAGCAGGCTTCTTTTATAAATTGTTTCCATCACTTCCCGAGTTTTTCGCTGAGTTTGGAGAGTTGGTATGTGACGGTGACTGCCAGTATGGTCACTAGTGCCGCATATATAAAGAGCGAGAGGAGTCCGCTCCCTTGCGGCAGGTACGGCTTGATATATCCCGAAACAAGTTCCTGAATGACATTGTTCCACGCAAGGGCCGCTACAAGCCCAAAGCCGGATGTGGCAAGAGCCAGCATTTGTTTGACTATCGCAAGAGGGAGGGTTTTCTTTGATTCATTCTTTGACGATTGCTTTTGTTTCTCCATGCGGATATTATACGGGATAAGAAGGAAATTGTTAATATGTATTCACCAAATTTTTCCATAACAAATTCCATTCTCAGGAATATCGGTATCATTGAGGCGGCCAAGGAAGTCATAGAAAATTCGCCTCTTGTCCCTGCGTGGGAGGCTAAATTCCGTGAGGAAGCCTTGGTGCGCACTGTCCATCACGGTACGCACATAGAAGGGAATGAGCTCAACTTCACAGAAGCGGAAAAAGTTTTGGCAGGGCACAAAATTGTAGGCCGCGACCGGGACATCCAGGAGGTATTAAACTACAGGAATGTCCTTAAGTTCATCGGGGAGTACGACAAGGCCGATATCACGGAGGGAACGATTAAGCACATCCATACCCTGATCGTGCACAAACTTATGGAGGAGGAGGGAACAGGTGAGTACCGCAAAACACAGGTGGTCGTCAAAAACAGTCAGACAGGAGAAATAACCTTCCGTCCGCCGCCCGCTGTCGAGGTGCCGTTTCTTCTTTCTGATTTTCTCCTCTGGCTCAACAGGGTGCTTCCTGACGATATCCATACGGCGCTCAAGGCAGGGGTGACGCACTATGAGCTCGTGCGGATCCATCCCTTCTTAGACGGCAACGGAAGGGCCGCGCGGTCTATAGCCACTCTTGTTCTTTTTCGTGGCGGGTATGACATCAAGAGATTTTTTTCTCTTGAGGAATACTACGACAGGGAGCCCCTCCGCTATTACGAAGCACTCCAGAGCGTGGAGAAATCCAAGCGCAATATGACCGCATGGCTTGAGTACTTCACCTTGGGGCTTGCGATAGAGCTTACGCGCATCAAAGAGAAGGTAAAATCCCTTTCGACGGATTTGAAGATAAAAAAGTCTCTTGGAGGGCAGCAATTGGCGCTTACCGAGCGGCAGATCAAGGTTGTTGAATACATCCAGGAGAACGGATTTATCCAAAATAAAGCATTTTTTGAGCTTTTTCCCATGATTTCGGAGGATACCGTACTGCGCGAGCTGAAAGATCTTCTGAAGAAGGGTATCGTAAAGAAAGAAGGGTCAACCAAGGGTGCGAAATACGTTTTGATACGGTAACTTACGCCTCGATGTTTATGACAATCAACGAACTTGCCGTTTTTTTCCAAAAACTGGAGCAAACTTCTTCGCGATTAGCCATGACAGAGCTTCTATCTCAGCTTTTTCGGAAGGCAGGGAAAGGCGAGATCGGGAAAATTTGCTATCTTCTGCAGGGGAGAGTAGCACCTTTATATGATGCCATTGAGTTTGGAATGGCCGAAAAATTGATAATCAGAGCTTTGGTTAAAGCGTATGGAATAGACGAGAATCAGATTCAAAAGAAATTCAAGCAGACAGGCGATTTAGGCAACGCAGCACAATCATATTATCGTGTTTTAAAACCTGCCTCGCCGGCAGGCAGGCATGATAACATGAAATACTTTAGCATTCAGGAAGTATACCGAAAATTATTTGATTTGACACAGGCTGCAGGAGAAGGATCGCAGGAGAAGAAAATCGATCTGCTGGCGGAGTTAATGAGAAGCCTCGATCCATTGTCAGTGCGTTATATTGTCCGCATTCTTTTAGACAAGTTGCGTTTAGGGTTTTCGGAGATGACGACTTTAGATGCGCTATCCTGGATGCTTAAAGGCAATAAATCCTTACGGGAGAAATTGGAGAGTGCGTATAATATCCGGCCGGATATCGGATTTATCGCAGAAAGAGTAAAAGAAGAAGGTATTGGGGGGTTAACACGAGTGAAAGCCAAAGTTGGAGCGCCGATCCTTGCCTCGCTTTGCCAGAGATTGCCAACTGCTGACGAAATGATTAAAAAGATGGGGATGGTTGCGGTCGAGCCGAAATACGACGGGGTGAGGGTACAGATACATTACGAAAAGTCAAAAGTCAAAAGTCAAAAGTCAAAAGTCAAAACATTCTCGAGGAATTTGGAAAATACGACGGAGATGTTTCCGGAGTTGCAACAGATTGGCAAACAGATTAAAGCAGAAGAAGTCATACTTGACAGCGAGGCGATGGGCATAGATCCGAAAACCGGCAGAGTTATTTCGTTTCAGGAAACCATGACGCGTAAAAGAAAGCACCTGATTGAAGGAGCGAGGCAAAAAGTACCCCTGAAATTCTATGTTTTTGACGTTTTGTACCGCGACGGAAAAAGTTTACTCAATATCCCTCTTTCGGAGCGCCGGATTGCTCTGGAACAGATTGTTTCCTCCGGCAATATATTGGTTGTCTCCCCGCAGATTGTTACCGACAGTCCGTCGGTTTTGCGCTCATACCACGACGAGCAAATAAAGAAAGGACTGGAAGGAGTAGTTGTCAAGAAATGGCATAGTCCTTATGAACCGGGCAGGCGGGGATATTCGTGGGTCAAGTTTAAAGAAGAAGGCAAAACAGGTAAGCTTACGGATACGATAGATGCAGTCATCATGGGGTATTACAAGGGCGAAGGAAAACGCGCAGGATTTGGTATAGGCGCGTTTCTTGCAGGTGTCAGAAAAGGAGACAGGTTCGTAACGATTACAAAAATCGGTACCGGCGTAACTGATGCGTTATGGAAAGAATTACGCCGGAAACTTCGGGCGTTTACGGTTACGGAGAAGCCAAAAGAGTACGAAGATGTCGGGAAGACATTCATTCCGGATGTATGGGTAGCTCCCGGTCTGGTTGTTGAAATTGCCGGGGACGATTTGACGAAATCCTCGACGCATGGGGCTGGAATTGCCGTGCGCTTCCCTCGGCTGGTGCGGATGCGCCTGGATAAATCGCCCAAAGACGCAACAACGGTTGCCGAGGCGAGGCGCATGTATGACGCGCAGAAGAACCCCCACAGCCGCATATAATTTAACCCTGATCTTTACAACGCATCATTTGTTTGTCAAACTAAAACCATGCAGTCTTTTCCATTTGTCTGGCAGATTGGTTTACTCCTCGGTTTCGGACTTGTATTGACAACCGCGGCAGACATGGTTCTTCGTGCGGCAACATCGCTGGCTAAGCGGTATGGGCTCACGAGTTACACAATAGGGTTTTTGCTTTTTGGACTCATTACTTCTACTCCTGAATTTTTTGTGGCACTAGAGTCCGCCGCAGACGGAGTTCCTCAACTGGCAGTGGGCAATCTTATTGGCGGATCCATTCTTCTTTTGTCTTTGGTTATGGGGATAAGCAGTGTTCTTTTGGGTAGAATTACCCTAGATCACGGACTTTCATTTGGGGAAATTGCTTTGTCCAGCTCCGTTGTGGCTGCTCCGGTGATAGTATTGTGGGACGGAAGTCTGTCGCGCACGGACGGATTGTTTATGGTGGGGTTGTACGCGCTGCATGTATTTCTTCTGAACAGAGAGAAAAAAATATTGGAGCGCTTACGCAAAAACAACAGTAAAAGGCATGCAGGATATGATGCGGCGACAATCCTTGTGGGTTTTGCCGCAATGGCGGTGTCAGCCAAAATAATAGTTGAGACGGCCGGTTCTATCGCTTCGTTTTTTTCCATTCCGCCTCTTGTTTTCGGGTTGATTCTGCTTTCGTTGGGTACGAACCTGCCGGAGTTTGCTTTGGCAGTCGGTGCCGCCATACAGCGAAAAAAGACAGTCGCATTTGCGGATTTTTTAGGAAGCAGTGCAGCCAATACACTGATTTTGGGTTTCTTAGGGCTGGTGTCACCGTTTTCTTTCGCGGCGCATCAGAAGCTGACGGTCTCGCTCATACTTCTGGGTTCTGTCGTAGCGTACTTTGTGTGGGCTCTTTCTTCCCGGCGCGACATTACGCGGAAGGAGGGGATAGGGCTTCTGTTTTTTTACGCGATATTCATAATCTACGAGCTGTTGGGGCAATAGATGTATAATGTAGCACACATGAAAAACAATCCGCTTTTTAGCGTGGTGATCCCGACCTTAAATGAAGAAAAATTTCTTCCGCATCTTTTGGAATCGCTTGAGCAACAAACAGAGAAGGACTTTGAAGTCATTGTGGTCGACGGATCCTCAAAGGATAAGACTGTTGAAAAAGCCAGGACGTTTACCAAGAAACTTCCGTTTCTGAAAGTGATTATCAGTAAGACCGCAAGCTTGCCGCTGCAGCGGAATCTCGGAGCAAAGGAAGCCCGTGCCCCCTGGCTATTATTTGTGGACGCCGACAGTGTGCTTATGCCGTATTTTTTTGAGCGCATCAGGCAGTTTGTCGCTGCCCACCAACCGGAGGTATTCACGAGCTGGTTCCGACCGGACAGCGAGATTCCCGGAGACGCGCTGATTGCCTTAATCGGCATTATGATGACAGAAGGTTCTCTTATACTTAATCGGCCGAATATTACACCGGGGCCTTTTGCGGCCATAAAGCGCGATACTTTCAATGCAGTCGGAGGGTATGATGAGCGGCACGTATTTAATGAGGATTTGGATATAGGGTTTCGACTCTATAAGCATGGTGCGAAATTTGGAGTTCTTCGGGAGACAATCTACGTGTGGTCTCTCCGGCGGCTTCGGAGCCAGGGAACACTGAAAGTGGCACAGCAATACGCGCGCGCGGCGCTTCAGGTATTGATATTTAAAAGGCCCCTGCGATATATGTCCGGGTATTTTATGGGTGGGCACCTGTATAGCAAAAAGCGTGTGATTCGCCGGTCGTTGATAGCAGTGTATGAGAAGAAGCTCAGGAAGCTGGTTGGTGAGCTTTTTGAATAAACCGTATTTCATATGCACATGATTGCTGATTTGCAGTTGCATTCCCGATTTTCCAGAGCCGTGTCTCCGCAGATGACTATTCCCAATATCGCTCTATGGGCGGCGCGAAAGGGGATAGGGCTCGTGGCAACAGGTGACTGGACGCATCCTTTGTGGATGCGGGAGATTAAAGCGAATTTGGATGAGATGGAAAATGGATTATTAAAACTGCGCTATACTGAGGTTGCCCTCAAGCCGGGCGCTTATCGCGGCTCGCTTTTTGCTGCGCATCCGTTTTTTCTCCTCGCTACCGAAATTTCCTGTATTTATAGCCAAGGGGGCAAGGGCCGCCGTGTGCATACGCTGATTTGGGTGCCAACCATAGCCAGTGCTGACAAGATTAATCAGGAAATGACTAAGCGCGGATGTAACTTATTAAGCGACGGACGGCCGATTGCGGGACTTACCAGTATCCAACTTGCCGAATTAGTTTTAAGCATCGAGCCGAAAGCGTTGGTTATACCGAGTCATTGCTGGACGCCGTGGTTCTCCGTGTATGGCTCAATGAGCGGATTTGACAGTATAGAAGAAGCATTCGGGCCCTATGCTAAACATATCTACGCAGTGGAAACAGGGCTTTCCAGCAGTCCTGCGATGAACTGGCGGATTAAAGAACTTGACAACCGCTCCATTGTTTCGTTTTCCGATGCACATTCAGGTCCCAAAATAGGGAGGGAGGCCACAGTGTTTGAAATCAGCGGTCAGCCGTCAGACATCAGCTATCAGCATATTTATGATGCTATTACAGCGTTCAGCCTGAAAGCTGAAGACAGAAAGCTGAAAACTCGCATCGCTTGCACCATCGAATTTTATCCCGAAGAAGGAAAATACCATTACACCGGACACAGAGTCTGCAATGTGCGTTTGACGCCGGAGGAAGCGAAGAGGAAAGGTTCGACGTGCACCGCTTGCGGTAAACCGCTAACGCAAGGCGTGATGCAGCGTGTTGAAGAACTTGCTTGTCGCAGCGAGTCTGATTTAAAACTGTCAACGAAAAACTATGAACTAATAACCGGAAAAGTTTCGCTTCCGATGGTTTTCAGCGGTACTTTTCCTTCGCGGCCGCCGTTTGTAATGCTGGTGCCTCTGCAGGAGATTATTGCCGAAGCGATCGGAAGCCCGGTTGCCAGCCCCAAAACACAAGCAGTATACACAAAATTAACAGACCATTATAAAGGAGAGTTTGCAGTTTTACTGACAGTTTCAACCGGTGATATTGCGGCAATTGCAGGGGAAAGGGTAGCAGAGGGCGTTGATAAGGTCAGGAAAGGGGACATTGTGATTGATCCGGGCTACGATGGGATTTTTGGCGTCGTCAGGATTTGGAAAGAGGGAGAAACAGTACTTGTCGATAAGTCCAAAGAGCAGTTGGGATTGTTTTAGGGCAAACGCAATAGATTCCTCATTGACGGGTAGAAAAAGGGCGTGGTAGGCTGGAGATACGAGCCCGCCTATGCTTACTTTGCGACTTTTCAGTACTATTCGTACACGTCGCAAAGAGCGCATGAGCGGCGGGTCTAGAATCGCTAATCCGCCCAGGGCGGAAAGCGCTTCTAAGAAAGGTGGTGAAAATATATGGCAGAAACAAAAAACGAAAACCTTATGGCTGCAGCGTCATATTTACTGGGGTTTGTCACGGGAATTATCTTTCTTTTGCTTGAGAAGCAGAACAAGTTTGTCCGGTTTCACGCGATGCAGTCAGTCATTCTGTTTGGCGGCATATTTGTAGCCAACATCGCGCTCGGGTTTATTCCGATTCTCGGGTGGCTTGTGGGCCTGTTTCTTTCGTTTGCCGCATTTATCCTGTGGATTGTGTGTATGTGGAAGGCATTCCAGGGAGAGATGTATAAAGTGCCGAAAATCGGTGACATAGCGGAGAAGCAATTGGCGAAGATGAAGTAAAAAGACTTGTGATATTTACCAATCGTCAACACGCGGGTCTGTTGCTCGCTGAAAAATTAGCGGGATACCGGGAAAAATCCGCAATAGTCGTGGGATTGGCCCGTGGAGGCGTACAAGTCGCAGGCAGTGTTTCTTCTGCATTATCCCTGCCTTTGGACGTACTTGTCGTCAAAAAGATCCCCAGTCCATACCAGGCGGAGTACGCAATCGGCGCATTGGCTCCGAATAATGTGTCCATCATCCATTGGCCGTCTGCGCATCGCATTGGTGTCGATGAGGCGTATATAAAGGAAGTTATCAGCCGTCAGCAGGCAGAGATCAGAAAGAAACAAGCTCTGTACAGAAAGGGCAGAAAGCCATTCAACGTAGCCGGCAAGGTCATTATTCTCGTCGATGACGGCGCAGCAACCGGAGCAACACTTGAGGCCGCCGTCAAATGGCTGAAGAAAAAGAAAGCAGGAAAGATAGTTCTGGCAATTCCGGTGGCATCGGTCGAGGCAATACGCTCATTGAAGCCGGAAACCGAAGAGATGGTGGTGTTGGAAACACCGGATGAGATGGGGGCGGTAGGGCAGTTTTACCGGTCGTTTACACAAGTTGGTGACAGCGAGGTAGTGGAGGCGTTGATATGAAGCTTATCGTTGGCTTGGGAAACCCGGGAGAGAAGTTTGTAGAAACACGGCACAACATCGGGTTTATGGTGTTGGATAAACTGGCAAAGGAACTGGGTACATCGGCAATAGTTTGGAAAAAAGAAGAGAAGCATAAGGCGATGGTAGCCCGTGTTGGAGACATTGCGCTGGTAAAACCTCTGACATTCATGAATGGTTCCGGCTTGGCTGTCGCAAGCATCGTGAATTTTTATAAACTGGAGGCTGATGATGTATGGGTGGTGCATGATGATATCGATTTGCCGATCGGCAAGATCAGAATACGGCAAAAAGGCGGGAGTGCGGGACACAACGGGGTGATTTCTATCATACAACATCTCAAAACAGATGAGTTTGTCCGCTTCAGGTTGGGTATTGGCCGGGGAATGGAGACCTCCGGGCGTTCTATGAAGAAGAACTGGCACCACCGGGCGGTAATAGACTTTGTGTTGTCGAGGTTTAGGACCGGGGAGGCAGGTGCGCTTCGCGTTTTGGTGAAAAACGGAGCCAAGGCAGTACGGATTGCGTTAATAGAGGGACTAGACAAGGTGATGAATAGGTTTAATTAAACCATGAAATCTGTCAGCGACATACTCAAAAAATTTAATCCTCTTGAGGATAAATACATCTCGCGTGAATTTCAGGCATACGGCATATATCTGGCTGAAGAGCTTGGGGATTACAAGCATAGGGCCATCTATATACGCCTTGCCAAAACCATTCCCCGGGCAATTCTTGAAAAAGCACTGTCGTTTGTCAAAGATGCAAACGCGAGAAACAAAGCCAGACTTTTTATGTGGAAGATGAAGGAGTTAAGAAGACAGGAAGATGGGAAGACGTGAAGATAAGAAGAGGGGAAAGAGGTGGGAAGGAAGTCAAAAGTCTATAAAGTCAAAAGTCTATAAAGTATGGGCAAAGTACTTCATATAATCCGGAAAAAACCATTGATGTTATTGGCAACATCTCTATCGTACATCTGTTTGACCGGTTTGTTGAAATGGCGCTTGAATCTGCCTATTGAGGCGATTTGGTATATAACAGGCGGTTTGTTGGGTGTATATTTCCTCGATTTTGCGGAAGAGTTTTTCCACCTAACCCCTTCACCATTTAGAACGATGGTGTTTGCAGGATTGTTTACCGTGGTTAGTTTGTTTATCGTTTCTTCATCGGTAAGTTTTGTGGGGCGTGGACTGGTGTTGTCTGTATATCTGACCATGATTCTCCGTCTTGTCGCAGAATGGAGGGTATGTGGGAATCTCGACAGTTGGTGCCGGATGGTGGCAGGGCCTGTGAGCGCGCAAGCTCAGCGCTGGCTTTTTGCGGCTTTCTTTCTAGTTTTTATACTTGCGACAGCGCTGTTTATCCTGTAATGCCCTACGTTGCCAGCCAGCCGCCGTCTATATATAACGTTGCTCCGGTAGTATAACTTGATTCGTCAGATGCCAGATAGACAACTGCCGAGGCAATCTCTTCCGGTTTTCCTGCACGTTTAAGTGGGGCTCGAGCAAGAAGTGCTTCTGCTTGCTTCGGGTCTTTCAGCATGCCTTCCGTCATTTCTGTTTCAATAACTCCCGGGCCTATGCAGTTGACGAGTATTCCCATTGGCGCCAGTTCATCTGCTAGAGCCTCCGTCATCGCAACGACACCGCCTTTACTGGCACAGTAATGGGCAATTGACGGGAAGCCCACCCCTACGCCGCCTGAGGCGATGGAGGCGATATTTATAATGCGCCCTCCGCCAGCTGGCGGATTATTTTTTGCCATTTCGCGGGCGGCAGTTTGAGCGACCAGAAAATATCCCTTGAGATTGGTGTCAAGCGTTTTGTCCCACTGTTCTTCGGTCATGTCCAGAAACGACACAAATTCTGCAACCCCGGCATTGTTAAGGAGAATATCGAGCCGTCCGAAAGTTTTCACTGTTTGGGCGACGGCATTATCGATGTCGGCTTTATTGGTTACATCCATCTGGACGGCCAGAGCATCTTTGCCGTGATTTTTTATTTCGGCAACCAGAGCCTCCAGCCGGTCCAGCCTTCTGGCGGCTACGGCGACACGCGCTCCTTGGTTGGCAAGGGCGACTGCTGACGCGCGGCCGATACCGCTTGAAGCACCAGTGACGAGCGCTACTTTGCCTGTAAGATCAAACATAGAACCTCCTTTAGAAACTCTTTCCCGATTTAATCGGGATTAGTGTCTCTATTTGTTAAGTATTTCATCTTCAACCATTTTTTTCAACTTTTCAGGAGTGCTGGGGCTGATTTTGACGCCGTTGAGATAAAACGTAGGGGTGGCGGAAATGCCGATTTTATCGCCGTAAACAACGTCTTGTTCGATGGTATTTTTGACTTCTGGGGACTTCATGTCTTTCTCAAGTTTTGACAGGTCTAATGTGAGCGATTGGGCCAATCGGATAAATTCGGCTTCAGACAAATCTGATTGGTTGGCAAATAAAAAGCTGTGCATCTCCCAGTATTTTCCCTGGAGAGCTGCGGCTTCTGCCGCGCGCGCCGCTGGTTCAGCCATAGGATGGGAGGGGAGAGGGTAGTGGCGGTAGGCAAACAATAGCGTATCGGGGTAGTTTTTTATCAATTCTTCGACCGCAGACTCAAACGCTCCGCAGGCAGGGCACTGGAAGTCGGAAAACTCAACAAGCCAGACGGCGGCCTCTGGATTTCCTTTGGCGTGCGTGTTTGTTGTGACAAGATCCTCTCTCGCAAGAGGTTTGGCTGGCCGGGACATGATGATAACCGCCAGAGCGATAACAGTGGAAGTTATCAGTAGGATGCCCAGAAGTAATTTAGATTCGAAAGTCAACTTCATTTCTGCAAACGATAACTTGTTATAACCAGTATAAATACTATAACCATGTTTATAGTTGACACAGCGCACCACGTGCAGACAGCCTGATGACAAAAAATTCTAAGTACGTAAACCAAGTGACGAAACAGACGCCGAAGATTGCCATGCCCAACATGGCAGTTAGCAGCTTAGTTTTGAGTTCATGGTTGATAGAAAGAGAACGAAGAAAGGCAAGAATGGCAAGAAAAGAATAGCCGGCCAGGCCGATGGCGGGGACGGGAATACCCAAGGGGTAGCTTACTGCGTTTTTGCTGACTGCCTCGCATCCGCCGGTCGGGCATATGATAACGGCCTTGCGAAGCCACCCCTGAAGAACATATGTTGCCGTAGCGACGCCAAGAATGGACAAGACAAAAATGAGCCGGTTAAGAAGAACAAGCCGTTTCTCGGACTTGGACATACTTTTATTGTAAGTCATGCTATCTGTTGAGTGAAGAGGGGAAAATTTTTTGAAAGAGAGAAATAGAGCTGGGTGAATGTAGTGGAGGTCGTGCCGGTGGCCGTACCGCTGACGGCGATGCAATTAAAAATACTTATCCAATTCAGCCAAAAGGGGTTCAGGAAAGCTATCGGCCACTGTTTTCATACTCCTGGGCAAAAAATGTGATAATTCATCGGTAAATCTGATGGTTTTTTTGGAAAGTACGCGTTTTACCTGTATCAGTTGATTTTTTTGGGTAGAAGTCAAGAAGCCATTTTTTAGAAGAAAATAGATATCATAAAAATCTCTGGGTTTGCTCCTCGTTAACGCTGCTTGGATTTTTTCATCGATCATATCGTCTTTAGGTAAAAGGAGAGCTGTGTATGTGGGAACATATTCGTTGATAATATCAATAATATCATGATCTTTCTCCATTTTTTGTCTTAACGAAATTTGGAGAGAAATCGGTACTTTTTCTCCTTGGAGCGCCGTATATAATTTGGCTAAATAGCCACCCGTCGTTTTTTTTGATTCTTCAATCTCACAAACGATTCCATTATTGGACAAGTCTTCCAAAACACTCATTAGTATATTTTCGATATCTTCGATTGTCGTTCCATTAACTGAAAAATCCAGATCTTCCGAAAAACGTGGACTTTTGTAGGCGATTCTATACGCAGTTCCACCCTTAAAAAGAATTTTCTCAGAACCATTCGTCCGATATAATGATGATAAAAAAAGATGTTGGACATACTCACGCAGCACATTTTCTTTGAGTGTTTGAAACTTGTTTTGAATGAGAAATAGTTGTTCTTTTGTCAACATATTATTTAAAAACATGAGCAATGAGTGTATTTAAGCGTTTATCGTTAAAACATTTTGCGTACGATAACACTTTACTTTTATCTATTTTTTTTATATGTAATCTGTCATTCAACTCTCTTTTGCCTTGAGCCACAAAGTATAGATAGTCTACGACTGCCTTTTCCGGATCGGCCCAGAGTGTATCTCCCTCTTTATGATATCCGGTAAAGGCTTCTTTTTTGATTCGGTAATATCGATAGACTGTCTGATCATCGGTAAATTCTCTCGTCGCTTTGGTAGTAACGGAAGTGATGGTATAGACGGTTTCTGGGATAAGATCGTATTTGGAAAGGGCGCTGTCGAGTGAAACATACGATGGCGAATAGATTTTGTTGGCTATTTTGTATTTATCCTCTACCTCGTTGGCCAGATAATACACGCTTCTTCGGGGGCTTATGAGATATCCCGCTTGTTTATACCGTGTCAATTTAACAGCTGCAACATCTCGCCTTATTCCCAAAATATTGATGAATTCCTGGGTCGTAAAGACCTCGAGGTTGTGTCGTTTGAGTTGTTGTTCTACTTGTTGGAAATTCATTATTTAAACAGAAATGTTAAATATGTGAATTAATGGTAAGACATATTATTCGCTTTGTCAAGAATAAACTTCATCTGAACTGAAAAAACCGGGAGCGCGTATTGCAGGAATGGAAGAAAATGACATGTACAGGGATGTTCCCTGGACATTGTATATAGTATTTAATCTTCAAGAGTCAAGTTGTTCAGGAAATTTTCGAGTGATATTTAGGGTCGGACTCTCAATTACTGCCTGTTTTGACCGCTTTTCCTTTTTTGATCTCGCGCTTTACATCACGGAAAAACGTATTGATCAATGTGGCCAAAACTTTTGGCTCGATGTACTCGTAGAGGTCATAGTTGTACCGGCCGGCAAAAGAAAATCTTCTGCCGGAAGCCAACTCCTTGATCCATTCACCATGTGCTTGGTGGCACCACTGTTCCGTTTTCTTCTTATCTCCGAAGGCTGAATACCACCCAGCCCACGCGGCAAAACGCAGTGAGCATGAGGTAAAAAGGAACACTGGTTCTTTGTAGGGTTTGCGTTTAGTCATACTGGAGAAGCCATTGTACCATCGGTATAATATCGATAGTTTGTGTTTTTTTCTGAAGCGACTTTTGAGTGAAATCTCCGGTGAGGATGACGCCCCGACGGATACCAGTTTCTTGGATAGCCTCCTCTAGGGCAGTGATTTCCCGCTGGGCAGTTTCCGGGCTATTCATTGTTTGGCACACCTGAACGAGTAGGCGTTCTTTTGGTGCGTAAAAATCAACCTCGCGGCTCCGGCTGGTTTTGTAATAATAGAGGTCGCCGACCCTCCGTTTGAGTTCGAGGAATGCCAGGTTTTCCAAGAGCGGACCGCGGTTTGGAGAGGCAGAAAACGCCACGGCATTCACTAACCCCGTGTCTACGCAGTAGACTTTCTTCGGGGCAATTTGTTGCTTTTTGACCGATGGCGAATAACACGTGGTGATGAAGAAAAGCCACGCAGACGCAAGAAAGTCGACGTACTCTTTGACCGTCGTGACGCTTCCTAATTTGACCAACTCTTTGACTTTATTAAATGATGTGGGTTGGGAGATAGTGCTGAGAAGGTAAAAAGAAAGTTCCCGTAACGCCCTCGTTTCATTAATGTTGTGTCGTGCGGCGATGTCCCGATATAAGACGTCTGAATAGACGGTTTTCGGCCACTGGGCCGTGGGGTATTTGAGGTGATCAGGGATTCCCCCGTGGGTCAAGTAATCATTCAGGTGTCGAAGAAGTATTGCCTGTTGAATAGTAGTGAGCACGTCCGGATATTCCGTCGACTCTTTCTTAAACCGGAGGAACTCGCGGAATGAAAAGGGAAACAGCGCTATTGGTACATATCTGCCGGTAAGCAGCGCGCCCAACTCTCGGTCTAGGAGTCTGACGTTGGAGCCGGCGATGTAGAGCTTGTTCCCTTCATCCACGAGACGGCGGGCAAACCGCTCCCATTCCGGAACGGTTTGGATTTCGTCAAGGAGGAAGGTCTTTTTCTCGCCAAAAAGCTCAATCAGACCTTGGTGCACCGTATCTAAATCAGGAAGCCCGAGCCCGGCGAGCCGTTCGTCTTCAAAGTTTACAAAGAAGCAGTCCCCGCGGTATATGGTTTGGGCGATTTGCAGAAGAAGCGTGGACTTGCCCGCACGCCGTAACCCCGATACCACGACGGTAAACGGTGTGGCGGCCAGTGATTTGACCTTTTTGAGCGCCTCACGTTCAACTCCGGGATCCTGTTTGGTAAAGCGCTCTGCCTGGTCTTTGAGCACAGATTTTAGTAAGTTTCCATCCATAGCGGAATAATAACATAATAAGTTTCTATTGTCAATGGAGACTTTAGTGTGTGTTAGTGCAAAGTGATAATATCCTATTTATGCCATATAGAAATGTCCGCTTTTGACCCGCATACTTGATGGATATTGTCGTCATCAAGGATGGAGGGTTACATGGAAAATCTACATATGAGTGTCAAAGAAGTGAATCGGGTAAGTATTCTGGACCAACTGAAACGAAAAGCCATGAAACAGAAGAAAGCGGCACATGTTCTCGGGATATCCGTTCGGCAGATCCGACGACTCCTCAAAACATATCGCCGGGAGGGAACACGTGGCCTCGTTCATAAACTCCGGGGAATCCCCAGCAACAATCAGGCGGAAGCGGTCATATTAGACCGTGCCATTGCTACCGTCAGGGAACGCTACCACGATTTTAGTGTCACGCTTGCCCATGAGAAACTGACAGACCATCATGGGTTCCCGTATTCCAGGGAAACGCTTCGACATGCGATGATGACGGTTGGTCTCTGGACATCCACGCGGCAGCCAATACCCGTCATCCACGATCTTCGAGACCGGAGAGCCGCCGAGGGAGAACTCGTCCAAGTGGATGGATCACCCCACGCCTGGTTTGAAAACCGTGGACCGTCGTGTACGCTCCTTGTCTACATCGATGACGCCACAGGGAAACTTCTCCATTTGGCGTTTGCCAAAAGTGAAACCACGAATGCATATTTTGCTGCAACGAAGGAGTACCTGAAAAAACGCGGTAAGCCATTGGCGCTGTACGTCGACCGACACGGAGTATTTCGTGTCAACGCAACCAAAGCCCTCACCGCACGAGTTGAGGACAGCAACGGCAGAACGCAGTTTGGCCGCGCCATGGAGGAGTTGGGAATCGAACTCATCTTTGCCAACAGTCCTCAGGCCAAAGGGAGAGTTGAAAAGGCAAATCAAACGCTACAGGATCGCTTGGTCAAAGAGCTACGATTGCAAGGTATCAAATCCATGGAGGAGGGAAACCGATTCCTCCCTAAATTCATCGAGGAGTTTAACCAGAAATTTTCTGTGGTTCCCAAAAGCCCGGTCAATCTCCACCTGACGATAGTTATATTGGTAACAAATGTATGAAAAGAGGACATTTCTACTTTGCGAAAAAGCGGACATTTCTATTTGGTATTGACAGAGAGGAAGACTACTTCCGCGACGAGACCTGCCTGCCGTCAGCTAATCAACCCGACGGGTTTAGGATATTTATACCTTTAAAGGCCAGGCCCCTCCAGTCGGCGGGCAGGCTTGCAAGGTCAACAGGCGGCCAAGCCGGGTGCCAGACGGTACCCGGCGAAGCTATTCCACCTGGAAGGTGGAAAGTAGGAAGGTACACTTAATACACCCACATATTATTGCAATACGCATAGTTTCGGCTATAAGTTTGCGTGCAATCATATGCTTGGCATTGATCACTGCAACTCCATTGAACAGTTGCGCATACGCAAGTACCTCCCCTATTCGCGCACTGGGTACTTACCAGCGGACCACTGGAGCTTATAGCAACGCAACCATTGTATCGAGGGACGATACATGATCCCGCTCCGTTGCACACGTAGTGGGCAGCGATGCAGTTGAGACCTTGGGTGCCGTAGGCAGTATTACCCGTTGTGCAACTTCCACTGCCGTTACAATCACCGCCGGTCTGACAGGTGCCGGGCGTACACTGGTTATACAAATCTTGAACATTCGTCTGACTTGTAAGGACACCGCTTACACACTTTTTGCAGGTTGTTCCATATAACTGGCTTCCTACTGTACTTGGCGTATCGGCATCCCCACAGCAGGTAGCAGTTTGGGATGCGTTTGCAGAATTACAGTCGACGGTGCCAAGAGTGGTCATGGCGTTTCGGCGAAGCGCGCTAGCTAGAGTTGTGCCGGAACGGTAATAGACTTTATTTATAACATCAGGATACCCGTCAGCGTCGGCATCAGGTGCCCACAGAGTTGCACCGATTTTTAAGACGCCGCCGCTGGCAATTGCCATGGAGCCGCCGGTCAAGGAAAAACTTCCGGTCACCACGGTTTCATTACCGTTCACTGTCAAAATACCATTTACTAACGTTAATACAGCGGAATTTGTGGTGCCAGTGCTTGTTCCTGAATCTGCACCGCTGACTATCCTACTCGCATTATCTCCGTCGGTATAACTGGTAAGCGAAGTATTAGAATAAATTGTATGATTACCGGATAAAGCAGGAGCGTTGGATGTGTCAGCAGAATAATCAACAGTTATATCGTCAAATGTGGGAACGGTAGTTCCATTCGTAGTAATAGCGATTTTATAATAGAACGCTGAACCAAACCAAAGAGTGTTGGATAAACTGATGGAATTGCTGCCCAGGATTAAGGAATTGGTACCGTTAAGAGTCCCTGCTGCATTTTTCCAGGTAGAGCCGTCTCGGCTCAATTGAACCGTTGCAGAAGAGCCGGCGGGTAGTGAAGATAGGTTGTATACAAATGAGTTGATCGGGCCGACGGATAAAAATGAAAGCAGATTTGTAGAAACAATAGCAGCAGAAGTCTGATAGCCGCTGGCAGCCAAAGACGTATGAGTGGGACTGGTCGTGCCGGTGACAGTCCCGCTGACGGCAATCCGGCCAACGCCTCCAGCACCGCCAGTATAACCATATCCACCACAACCCGGTCCCCCACTTCCACCAGCTGATGTTACCAGGTTGCTACCCAGAACAGACGATGACGAAACCAATCTAATTGAACCGCCTGCTCCTCCTCCTCCTCCACCCGAATTATAGTTACCCGGATTACCAGCGTCTTGTCCTCCGCATTGACCATTAGCGCCATTTGTTCTAATAGCGCCACTTACAGCCAAACTGTTAGCCTGAATAGATATAATCCCGCCTCCATTTCCACCATCTCCACAATCGCCGATTCCTGGCGCACCAGTACCCCCAGCTGAACCAAAAAATAGTTTTGATAAATTTGCCACTCCATAAATTGCTCCTCCTCCTCCCCCGCCTCCTGTACCGCAAGTGTATACATCACAAGCCGAACCAACTCCTGCGCCACCTGCACCAGCAGTTGATCCTAAACCACTGACTCCAATATTTTGACCTGTTCCTCCGGTTGCAACTACAGCATACGCGCCTCCGCCACCAGCACCACCAACGGATCTACCCGATCCCCCTCCTCCTCCCCCGCCTCCGCCTGCTCCTCCGGTACCTCCACCGCCTCCGTTAGCAGTACCGCTATTTCCATACGCGCTTCCGCCTCCGCCTGCTCCACATGTTCCGTTAGATCCTACATTTCCTCCTGACCCTCCGTTGCCAGCGTTATAACCGCAAAAAGATTCTCCTGCACTCTGATTTGTCGAAGTGCCTCTATATCCAAGATTGCTTGCAGATATTGTTCCATCAACAGTGACTGTTCCATTTGCCTTAAATGCCACCACGCCGCCCTTGGTGCCGTCAAAAGCATTAGCGGTGAGGGTAATGCCGCTGTTAATCGTGACATTGGTGTAGTTAGGGACGCGCTGGACCATGATTTTTTGAGTAGTACCGTCATAACCATTGGTTAAAGCACTGTTGAGAGTTAGAGTATCGGTGTTAATAGCAGTAATCGTTTTGATTTCGTATTGGCCAACATTGGCATTGTTGGCGGCGGTTCCCTGCAGGTTGATAATTAAAACCTCATCGCCAACAGCAAGTCCTGTGGGAGTAGAAGAGAGGACAATTGTTGTGCTGGCGGCAGAGGTATTAGCTGTTGAAGAAAAATTGACCCCGTCAGCTGTTGCTTTTCCCACACAAGTGCCGGTATTAATATTGGTGGCGGCAGAAACAGTACAGGCGCCGTCGGCGCCGTCGCCGACATCGACGACGTTTTGAACAGTCAGTTGTCCGCCGGTGACTTGGTAATTTGAAGATGAACCGGTAGTAAGTTTCGTCGTATCAGTAAAAGAGTCAGTAACAGTAGCAGCTAGCGCAATGGCCTGCGGTTTTAGCGAAAAACTGCCGAAAAGTAAAATGGCTAGAATAATTTTTAGGCTTTTCATAATTTTGGCGTCTGCCGGAAACGTAATCCCTCAATGTAATTACCGGTTGTGCTTTGAAAATCAAATTGCAGGAAATAATCATAGATATAGGTATCTTGTAATTTCCACGATCCCTGCCACGTGCCATCTTGGGCAGTACCGGAGATCAGCGTAAGGGCATACGTCACTTTTTTATTATCCGTTATCACATTGACTTTAGCAGAAGTTACAGGTGAATCATTTTTAATGGTAACGGTAAATGTTTGGGTTTGATTAGAGTCAGGAGTCAGCGGGTCGACAATGACTTTTAGCGGTTTCGGGCCTTTGACGGTTGAACTATGGCTGAGCGTGTATTCCTGCCGGCCGGAGGGAAGCGGTTTGGGGGTGATGGGAGGCCTGTGAGTAGGAGTGGGGGGAGCAGTGGGAGCAGGAGGAGCTTTGTCAAGCCGGCCCCACGAGCCTATGGTGCCGGAGAAGTACACCCAGATGTTGAGGGCTATATATATAATAAGGAAGATAGAGAGGGGGATAAAGACCTTGGGCTGTTTGAGTTTGCCCACCCACTTAAGTATTGCTGTCTTTTTCTGCGGCTGGTGGTTTTGGGTCGTGAGAGCAGGGTCGGGCATAGGTGTAGCAAAACACTCCTTATTAATATAATATAATGTTTTTTTTCCCGGTGTCAAGTGGCGGACTCCAAGCGGGGAGAGATGATTGAATTTATTTCTTAACGTAACTTGCAGAACGGTTCTTGACATAGTTTATAGTTTAGTGTAAACTATAAACTGTGAAGACAGAAACAGCTTCAAAAATACTTGATTTCATTAGAAAAAAAGGAAAAGCACGGCCGCATGAGCTCGTGAAGTTTTTGGGTATTAGCCAGGTCGCACTTCATAAACAGCTTCGCGGATTGGTCGAAAAAGGATTGCTGGTCAAACAGGGAGCTTCTCCGCGCGTGTACTATGACGAACCCGAGAAAACCAAACAACCATCTTCACTCCCGGACATACACACGATTATCAGTGCATCGAAACCGATACTACAACGATATAATGTCAAAAGGGCCGCATTATTTGGCTCTGTTGTGCGTGGCGATATGACACCGACGAGCGATATCGATATACTCATCGATCCTCCTCCCGGATTTAGCTTATTTGATCTTGCAGGCTTAAAAGTAGACCTCGAAGACATATTGCAACGGTCTGTCGACGTTGTCGAATATGAGTCCATTAAACCGCTCATAAAGGATTCAATCCTGAAATATGAACATCCCTTCCTTTAATCCAAAAAAGAATTATTTGGTGTACATTTCAGACATTATTGATGCAATTGAGCATATTGAGTCGTATTGTACGAGGGTGAATGAAGCGAATTTCTCACGGGATACACTACTGCAAGACGCGGTTATCAGGCGATTTCAGATTATCGGGGAGGCCGCGGGGAAAATCCCTGACGAGCTTCGCAAGAAGTTCCCAAACATTCCATGGAAGAAAATTGTAGCGCAACGGAATTTGATTATCCATGATTATGCGACGGTACGATTTGAAGAGGTATGGATGGTTATTCAAAAAGATTTTCCGGTTCTCAAGCCGCAACTTATTGAAGTAAAAAAATACCTTCAAAAACACCCGCCCGCATAGATTACCATCGCCGGATTTCGGGCGGTAGGGCAGGGGACCGACAAGTTTGCCGATCTCCGCCGCGCCGCGGCTGTCGGAGTATTTTAGTACACCTGGTGTGGATACTAATCACGCTTGGGGCTGTTGTCTTTTCCCAGAACCATCACTGCTGCGACAATAATAACCACAATGACAAGCAACGCCCCTAAAATAATTTTCGTATCTGTATTCATATTTTCACTCCTTTCAATCTCAATGAATTGCCAACTACAGAGATACTGCTTGCGGCCATGGCAAAAGCGGCCAGAGCAGGATTAAGCAGAATCCCGAAGATCGGGTAGAGGACACCCATGGCAACCGGAATTAAGATGACGTTATACCCAAAAGCCCAGAAAAGGTTTTGTCTGATGACACCCATGGTGGCGCGGGATAATTTGAGTGCTGATACGACACTTCGCAAGTCTTTGTTCAATAATGTAATTCCGGCTGATTCTATCGCTACATCAGTACCGGTACCCATCGCAATACCAACGTCGGCACCGGCAAGCGCGGGTGCGTCGTTGATGCCGTCGCCTACAAAAGCAACCACGCGTGATTGCTTTTGGGAATTATGAATTATGAATAATGAATTATGGTTTTTAGTTTTAAGATCTGCTATTTTATTAGCTTTTTCGTGTGGCAGGACACCGGCAAGAACATTGTTAATTCCGGCTTGGCGGGCAATTGCGCCGGCAGTGCGCTGGTTATCACCGGTAATCATCCATGTTTGAATTTTTTGCTGATCGAGTTCTCTCACCATGAGTTTTGCTGTGTACTTGAGGGTATCGGCTACTGCGACCAGGCCAAGAAGTCCTGATTGCTTCGTATCAGCTAAAAACATCACGGTTTTTCCCTGATCTTCCAGTTCTTTCACCTGACCTTCAAATCTTGAGAAGTCAATTTTATGATGAGTCAACAATGTGCGGTTACCGAAAACGTAGGTAGATTTATCTAATGTTGCCTGAATACCTTGTCCTGGAATTGCCAGAAAATCAGTAGCCGGGAGTAAATGAATTTTTCGGTTTTGGCTTTCGCTGACAATAACTTCGGCCAATGAGTGTTCGGAGCCTTGCTCCAAGGAGGCTGCATAGGTAAGGAGTTGTTTTTGAGAGGCACTGCTTGTCGAAATAATATCCGTGAGTTCCGGTTTACCTTGGGTGAGTGTGCCGGTTTTATCAAACACAGCAATAGTTGTTTTGTGGGCGATTTCTAAACTTTCAGCATCTTTAATGAGGATTCCCAAGCTTGCTCCGCGGCCGACTCCGACCATGATGGCGGTAGGAGTAGCCAGCCCCAAAGCGCAGGGACAGGCGATGATGAGAACCGCAACCATGTTGACAAATCCCTGTATTGGCGTCCCCAGGTCATACCACACGACAAAGGTAGCGATGGCAAGCACAAGAACGATAGGGACAAAGTAGCCGGACACAACGTCGGCGAGCCGCTGAATCGGTGCCCGTGAGCTCTGGGCTTCAGAAACCATTTTCACTATCTGGGAGAGCATGGTTTCCCCGCCTACTTTAGTGGCTTGAAATAAGAAAGTGCCTGTTTTGTTTATCGTGGCACCAATGACCGGATCACCCGTTTTTTTGTCTACCGGCAGAGACTCGCCGGTGACCGTGGACTCGTCGATGGAGCTTGCGCCCCCGGTAATTTTGCCATCAACAGGGATTTTTTCTCCTGGGCGCACACGGATGATGTCGCCGGCCATTACTTGATCAATAGGGATATCTATCTCTTTGCCGTTTCGTACCACCCGGGCAGTTTTGGCCTGAAGATGAAGGAGTTTTTTGATCGCATCAGACGTATGGGCTTTGGCTTTGGCCTCGATATACCGGCCCAGCAAAATGAGGGTGATAATGACTGCCGCCGTATCGTAGTACATAACGATAGGAAATCCTGCAGTGCGAAGCGGCGCTTCAAATAGTGTTGTGAGGACGGAAAATCCAAATGCTGCACTGGTGCCTATCGCAATCAGCGTATCCATGCTGGCTGCGCGGTTTTTCAGCCCCGACCACGTTGCCTGATAAAATCCCCACCCGGCCCAGAGCTGGATTGGCGAAGCCAATGCCAGCAGTGTATAGTTATTAGTTATTAGTTCATAGAAAGAGGTGGCAAATACAAAAAAACGAGAGAACCACTCGGGGAAACTACCAATTATAATAAGGAAGCTAAGGATGGAGGAAACAATAACTTTTTGCTTGAGATCCGCCAATTCCGCGCGTTTGGCTTCTTCTTTAAGTTGGTCCGTGGTCATGGCAGAGCCAGATTCGGCTTCACCGGATTTTCCCTCAATAATCGCTTTATAACCGAGGTTTTGGATAGTGGAAATAAGAGAAATAGGGGAGATAAGGGAAGGGTCGAAGTCAACGGTTGCCTGCTCACTGCCGTAGTTGACGGCTGCAGCCTCGACCCCTGGGGTTGAGCGGAGAGACTTTTCAATATTTTTGGCGCAGGAGGCGCAGTGCATGCCCACCACTGGAAACGAGATTCTAGTCATAAGCGTTAATTACTTCAGTTATTTTTTACCAAAGAAGAACCAGTAGATTGCTGTTATTAATGTGGCACCTGCCAGAGTAACAATAATTTTATCCATAGGTATTACTTTCTCCATGATCCTTCGGCGCGCTCAGGATGGTTGTGCGCTATGAGCGTTCAACCACTTTCATTACTTCCTTAATAACTTCGGTTGATTTACCTTTTTTGACAGCGTCAGCGACGCAGGTTTCCAGATGGTTTTTTAAGATTACCTGATCGATTTGCCGAAGAGCAGATTGGACCGCCAGTGATTGATGGATGACATCGATGCAATAATGTCCGTCTTCGGCCATTTTGATCACGCGATTGAGATGCCCGCGGGCGATTTTCAGGCGGTGTAATATATTTTGCTGTACAGATTGGTTTCTGGGAATTCCTTTGGGCATGGATTCGGCAAGCTCACCACAAGTATTTATAAAAATAAATTTGGGTTTTGCATTTTATCCCCCATGGGGGGATAGACAAGGCAAGCATACCGTCATTTTTTGGTGTTGTCAAGAGTTACTGTTTTTATTTACAAAGACTGATATGCAAAACCTTTGGCTTATTTTTATTACAGGATTATTTACCGGCGGACTTACCTGCATGGCCGTGCAGGGGGGGCTCTTGGCGGCAACCCCAGCTCAACAAGAGCAGGAACATCCCCGGGAAAACCGCGTGAAGGGTGTGGCGGCTTTTTTGGTCACCAAATTATTCGCCCATACGATGCTGGGCATGATATTGGGCTGGCTGGGGTCCTTTTTCCAGTTTTCTCTGCGGTTTCAGGCGGGGATGATAGCGTTGGTATCCATATTTATGGTGTGTACGGCGTTTTCTATGCTCAACGTCCATCCGGTTTTCCGATATTTTGTCATCCAGCCGCCGCGGTTTGTCACGAGGATTGTCAGGCGGCAAAGCAGAAGCACGAGCTGGCTGTCTCCGGCGATACTTGGGTTTTTCAGTATTTTCATCCCCTGCGGCACGACACAGGCAATGATGGCGCTTGCTGTAGCAAGCAGAAGTCCGTGGGCAGGCGCTCTCATCCTTTTTGCTTTTATTCTGGGCACAACGCCCCTGTTTTTCCTTTTGGGAATTTCCATTGATTTTCTAAAAAACGCATTAAAAGAAAAATTTGCCGTGGTTGCCGCATTAATCGTGATTCTTATGGCACTAGGCAATGTGAATTCCGTTCTTGTTCTGGCGGGGAGCCGGGTAAGCCTGGGAGCGATCGCCAGAGAATTGTATTGCACGGTAACGTTCTGTGATGAAGCTTCTCTAAGCGTTCAGCAGCCGACCGACAAACCGACTATTGCCTTTTTGGCTCACCGTTACGTGATAGACAATCCCGTCATTCCGGCAGGCAAAAAAATTACTTTAACTTTAAAAAATACCCAAGGGCGGGGATGCATCCAGGCGTTTACGATTCCTGCTTTGGGCGTGCAGGAATTCGTGCCGTTGGGGCAGACGAAAACAATTGTATTTACCGCGCCGGAAAAGCCTGGGGATTTAGTTTTTAGTTGCAGTATGGGGATGTATAGCGGTAAATTCATCGTGAGATAAAACAACAGAAGGCGAAAGTCTATAAAGTCTATAAAGTCTATAAAGTCGAAAGTCGAAAGTTTGGAACTATGAAGAAAATATATAAAATCAAGGGCATGCATTGTACAAGCTGTGCGATGCTCATCGAAGGCGCGATTGAGGATATCGGGGTTGCGGCGCGCGCGAGCTTCACAAAGGGAGAGCTGGAAGTAGAATATGATCCAAAGAAGGTTAGCGGGTCGGCGATAAAGGAGGCTGTAGAAAAAGCGGGGTACAGTATAGATTAACTGTTTGTTTTAAACTCTTTAAGCGCAGATTCGAGCTTCTTGAGGGCGTCCTTTTCACTTTCAAATATGATTTCCCGGCTTACTGCGGGGCATCCGCGAAGCATTCTGGAAATTCGTTTCCCTTTTTCATAAAGCAGAAAGACAGGGATATTGTGATTTTTTGCAAATTCTATCTCTATACCCGTACCGGTTGAGGGCTCCCCAACATACGCGACCATGATGTCGCTTTTGGAAAGCTCTTTGGTATCTACATCATAGACATATTGCGGCGTGACTTCTGGATTTTTGACCGGATCGGTACCGTTTAGGAAAGCCCAGAAAAAATCAAGGCCATTCGAGCGCACCATATCCGCAAGCTTAACGTAAAAAGCCTTTATTTGATCAGGATTTTTGAGATCGGTCAATGGTCCTGCAAAAAAGATACGCATAATAATTGGAATTTTGAATAAGGAATCGTTAATAATGGACGAAGCCAAGATTCTTTCTAAACGTTATTATACATAAGATTGAAAAACACGGAAAGAAGGAGCGTGTTTTTTATTTCGGGGTTTTGGAAAATGCAAAAGCATGGTATAGTGAGCAATACTATAAAGCAAAATTGTTACATTGCTAAATCGTTACATTGTTGTTAGTTTAGCATGGTTACAACAAACATGGAGGTCTATGAGCGATCTAGTCTTAACCGATCAAAATTTTGATAACGAGGTTTTACAGAGTAAAACACCTGTGTTAGTAGACTTTTGGGCGCCGTGGTGCGGACCTTGCCGTATGCAGGGGCCGACTATTGATGAGGTAGCCAAAGCAATGGAGGGAAAAGCAAAAGTCGGGAAGTGCAACGTGGATGAAAACCAGCAGTCGGCAGGCAAATACGGCGTTATGTCTATCCCTACCATTATGATTTTCAAAGGAGGACAGCCGGTGAAGCAGATGATGGGTGCGCAGAGTAAGGAGATATTGGTTAATGAGTTGAATAAACTTATAAATTAGTCAAATGGGTCTCATAAGGCATATATGTATGACGTTATCATCATCGGTTCAGGGCCGGCCGGGTATACGGCGGCTATCTACACTTCGCGGGCACTTCTGTCTACACTGATTATTGCCGGTCCCCAGCCGGGAGGGCAACTGACGACTACCACCGAAGTAGAGAATTATCCGGGATTTGTTGAAGGCATCGACGGAAACCAACTGCTTTCTGACATGCGAAAGCAGGCGGAAAGGTTTGGGACGAAAATCAAATTGTCAAATTGTCAAATTGTCAAATTGTCAGAAAGAAAAACCTTTTTGGTTGCCGCCAGTCAAGAAGAAGCAGAAGCGAGAGCCATTATCATAGCAGTTGGAGCAAGCGCAAGAAAATTAGGGATTCCCTCCGAAGAAAAGTTTCGCGGAAAAGGCGTGAGTTACTGCGCCACCTGCGACGGATTTTTTTATAAAGATAAAGAAGTTGTAGTGGTAGGCGGGGGAGATACGGCCATAGAGGAAGCGATGTTTCTGACGCGGTTTGCCAAGCACGTGACCATCATTCATCGGCGGGAAGGATTTCGGGCGTCGGCTGTCATGCTGGAGCGGGCCAGGAAAAATCCAAAGATTGTCTTTTTGACGAATCGGGTGGTGGAGGAGATCTACGGAGATACGGTAGTCCGAGGGGTAAAGATACGAGATACGTCTGATGGGTCCGATAAGACTGATACGTTTGAAGATCTAAAAACCGACGGGGTGTTTGTGGCGGTAGGGCACACACCGAACACGGAATTTCTGAAAGGCTTCATCGAGGTAGATGCAAAAGGCTACATAAAGATAAGTCAAAAGTATAAAGACATGCAAACCATGACTTCGGTTGAAGGGATATTTGCCGCGGGTGATTGTGCAGATCCGCGATATCGGCAAGCGATAGTCGCGGCGGGGACTGGTTGTATGGCCGCGTTAGACGCGGAACGATGGTTAGCAGATCAATAATTTTTTTTGACAAACAATAATATATGCCTCAAAGATTTACTGCCAAAGTTATCTCAAAAGAAAAAGTCAGCAGTAAAGTTTACCTGGTAATTTTCCAGTTAATCGATCCGCCGGAGATAGAATTTAACGCCGGACAAAACATCATGTTAATGATTGCTCCGGAAGTTAATCGCGTTATGTCGATTGCTTCACCACCCAATCTGAAAAATCAAATTCTTATGGTGCATGATGTGAGTCCGATGGGACCCGGATCGATTTGGACATTGAATCTTGCAGTAGGGGACCAGATGGAGTTTATGGCGCCAACAGGAGGCGCGCTTGCCTTAATCGATTCACCGAGAAAAAAAGTTTTCGTGGCGACAGGTACCGGGATTGCACCGTTTCGCTCTATGATTATAGATTGTCTTTCCCGCTATGAACTATTAACTATGAACTATGAACTAATTTTATATTGGGGTTTACGACTTGAGGAGGATATTTATTGGAAAGAAGAATTCGAGAATCTGGAAAAACAATATCCCAATTTTCATTTTTATTTGGTATTATCTAAAGCATCGGATCATTGGCAAGGGAAAACCGGTCATGTGACAGAACACGTTTTAAACGAGGAAAAAGATTTGGAAAACAGCGACTTTTATTTATGTGGAAATAAAGAAATGGTAAAAGAGCTAGAAGAGCAATTGCTCGCCAAGAATGTGCCAAAAGAACGGATTAAAACAGAGCTGTTTTATTAAGATATTTACGAATAAAAACGAATAATAATCACGAATTTACCCGAATGAGAAAAGGCTAATTTATAAGCCCTGGCGTAAGGTATTGAACAATTTTTGTTAGGAGATTATATGAGCTTACAAAATCCTTTCGAATGCGCGATGAAGCAACTTCAAAACGCCTACAGCGTTTTGAAGAAGTCAAAAGTCAAAAGTCAAAAGTCAAAAGTTGAACTCCAAAGCAAAATAGAAATACTCAAGCAGCCACAGAGAATAATAAACGTGACAATTCCGGTAAAGATGGATGACGGAGCTCTAAGAATTTTTCAGGGGTACCGGGTGCAATACAATAATGCGCGCGGGCCGTATAAAGGCGGGATCAGGTTTCACCCGCAGGTGTCTTTGGATGAAGTCAAGGCTTTGTCTTTTTGGATGGCGATGAAATGTGCGGTAGCGGATTTGCCGTTGGGTGGGGGGAAAGGCGGTATCATTGTTGACCCTAAAACTTTATCTGCAGGCGAGTTAGAAAGATTAAGCCGGGGATATGCAAGAGCGATAGCAGATTGCATTGGGCCGGACCGCGATGTGCCGGCGCCGGATGTCAACACCAACGGGATAATCATGGGGTGGATGGTTGAGGAATACATAAAAGTTAAAAGTGAAAAGTTAAAAGTGAAAAGTGAAGAGAAGGACAAACTTCGTGCGACTTTTACCGGCAAACTCATGAAAGACGGAGGCAGCGAGGGGAGAGAAGAGGCAACGGGGCTGGGAGGGCTGTATGTTTTGCAGACAATACTTGCAAAACTCAATCAGCAATCAGCAACCAGCAATCAGCAATTAATCGTTGCCGTGCAGGGGTTTGGGAACGTGGGATACAACATCGCAAAATTTTTGAGCGATGCGGGATTTACGATAGTTGCGGTATCAGATAGTAAAGGCGGAATTTATGTTCCCGAAGGGCTTAATCCCGCCCTAACGCTTGACTGCAAAAAGAAAAACGGAACATTGGCTGGCTGTTATTGTTCGGGATCAGTGTGTGACCTGAAGAGAGGAAAGCCGATTACCAATGAAGAACTTTTGGAGCTTCCTGTGGATATTCTTGTGCCGGCGGCCCTGGAAAGCGTCATCACAAAAGACAATGCCGCGCGAATTAAAGCCAAAGTAATTTTAGAAATGGCCAATGGCCCGACGACGCCTGAGGCGGATGAAATTTTGTTTAAGTGCGCGGTTACCGTAATCCCTGACATTCTCGCTAACTCCGGCGGCGTGACCGTCTCGGCGTTTGAGTGGGAGCAAAATCTTAAAAGCGAGCATTGGAGCAAGGAGGAAGTGAACAGGAAGCTTAAAAAGAAGATGGAGGCGGCCACCACCTCCGTATGGGATGCTTCGCTGCGCTTCAGCACAAGCCTTCGCACTGCGGCGTTCGTCGTGGCGCTTGAGCGGATTCTTCAGGCGATGGTGTGAAGATGTTTAAAGCTATTTAACCCGACGGGTTGTCGCGGGTCCCCGTGCTTACTTGTTCTCCGTGTTTGAGCCATTGCACGTACAGGCAGCCGGTTGCTTGTTTTGCCGTTTTATCCCATCCTGATGTAGAGCATTTGATCATGCGCTTCCCGGCGGAAGTCGTAAATAGCACGAGGGGCTTACCGCAATCAGGACACTTATCGGGTAATGGTTCAGTCGTACCGTTAATCCATTCTATGTAGTCACACCCTGTGGGTTTTTTTGTTTCCTTATCCCAGCCTCCCATGGAGCACTTTTTCATTTTTTTGCCAAAACGGGTAACCTGCAAGACGAGAGTCGAACCGCATTTGGGACACTTTTCATCTAATGGTTTGGGCTCTACCGCGATCCATTTTATATAGTCGCACCCTTCCTTTTGTTTCGTTTGTGCGTTCCAGGAGCCTTTTGAACAACGTTGAAATTTTTTTCCGCTGGCCGTTTCTACAATGTCTCCCAGGGGAGATTTGCACTTCGGACACATTTCTTGAGGATCTGACATAAAAACAGAGTAACATGGTTGACATAGAAAAAACAACTACAACATGTACGGGGGATTGCGGGGCTACGAAATGAGATTGGTTTTTTGTTAACCGATTTCAGACGTAGTCTAATCCATCTGTAATTCTCAAACAGGAGGAACACTGACTTCAACAAAGAGAGTCCGGTCAACTCGTCGTGGTTCGTATCTTCAAAACCTATTCTCATTAAGATTGGAGATCCCCATGAAAAACACGTTTTTCTTTTTGGTCTGCTTGGTGTTGGTGCTTCTGCTTGCAGGATGTAAAGCCAACCCGGCATATGTGTATTGCCCAACTATCGCAGAGCCGGACGTGATATGCCGACCTGACGACGGAAGCGGCGCGAAAGACAACGAGGAGAAGCTGGATGCGGTAAGCTTGCCCCAATATTCCGTTGGCATCTACACGGATCCGTTCGGTGCAGGCGAGAAGCCGGTGATCCTGACGGGATTGGGGTACCAGGCATATCCGGGAAAGTACACAATCACCATCCCAACCAGTCTCGTCCTTTTCAAGACGGAACCGTACGCTTGTCAGGACGGAACGAATACCTGTATGGGAACGATAGACAATATCAACGTCACATACACCATCCAGGGTGTAACCCAGACTCGTATTATCGGCGTCGACATAACTGCAAGCCTCACGTTCAACGTGAACGCTGAGAATGTCAACGAGTGGATACAAATCGTTGGAAGCGAAACCGACGCAAGCTCCACTTGGTTCGCCGCGTTCTGGAACGACTTCCGCCTGACAAGCCGAACGCTGGATCTGGGCGAGTTCGATCTGCCTGCCGACAACGGTGGTGAAGCATCTCGCCGGCGGATTGCCCAAGCGATGATGGATAAGTTCGCCACAGGCGACAATGCCTGGAAGTACACATCCACGTTTACGCTGAAGACGTTTGTGATTCGCCAGCTCTACCTGAATAACGAAACAGCGATTGCTGGGTATAGCCAGGGTAGCACAACGTCTGTTGACGCTCAAGCAACCAAGGCAGCCGAAAGCATATTCAATGCCCAGACGTACGCTACGCAGCAAGCGATAATCTGCCAGAACGCGGATCCGATCGGATGCGCCCTGCTTATGCAGGCGTATCAAGGCGGGCAGAACCCTGTGATCGTGCAGCCACAATACGGATCAACACCAACTCCGTAATGTGAATTGAAGGCACCTGTTTTCCCCCTGTGAGCCACGGGGAGCCCATCCAAACATTTCCATGAAGCGTCCTACGGGATGCATACGGAAATATACCCACAATCGGGATAGATTGGGCAAATAGTGGTTTCATTCTCTTGAAGTAAAAAATGAATAATGGGCTATGGGTTGACCTTCAGGTCAATTTATAGTGATGAGGCTAACTCATCAGAAATCTGCGAGATTGGTTACAAGTGCCACTCGGCGCTTGCTACTGTACTTACAAAGATTTCCCCTGCTTTTCCATGTACCAACCAGAGCCGTTGGCGCCTGAAACAAGCAGGGCAACATGCTATAATACATCCATGAGGAACTGGTCGGTGGATGAGGCAAAACTGAAGAAATTTCCCCGGAAGTACGCACGCTGGAAACTAGAGCAACAGGTATCCTACGGTTTGGATAAAGGAGAAAAAATCGATAGAAGAACACTTCTCAAACACTGGCAATGGCTCCGCCCGAGGTTGGATCCTAAAAGAGCGGAGTTGGTAAAATTTCTCCTATGGGGATAAAGAGTAAGGAGAGACGGCAACGTATAAAATTGATTAGGGATTTTATTGACCTTTACCTGATTTTGCAGAAGAGAAAAGAGTGGATTTTTTATGATTTAGTCAAGAGGGCACGGGAAAAAATATATGGAGTGAAACGTGCGTCTTGACAGGAGGTGCAAGGCAGATTAGAATAGTTTTTGCCTTTAAGATGCAGGGCGAGTTCAAGCGTTGGTGATTCACCTCACTTGCGCAAGACCATTCATGAGAAGAAACCAACTGACATATATTTTTGTAAAGCCATTTCGGCGAAGATTTTAGTGTCTGAGGTTTTCTTCTTGGTGCAAGCCCCGCACAAAGGCGGGGTTTATTTTTGGTCTAGCACTTTAAATAGCACATCATTTGTCCCGAAAATCTTTGCGATCTGCGTGAGTAGGAGCAAATAGATTTTCGCGATCCCGGTGTCTGCGAGCTTGGGCCCGTAGTTCACCTGGTAGAACATCTCATTTGCAATGAGAAGGTAGGCAGTTCGAGTCTGCCCGGGTCCACAATAGAAAGATTGGGATACGCAAAGATTTACTGGATCACGATATCGTTTCCGCTCGCCAACGGGCTCGCGGACGCTATCGGGACAATGATGAGGTAGGCGGTTCGACTCCGCCCGGGTCCACAAAATGAGTAATTAGTTTATGGTTATTAGTTCATAGAAAGATTGTGGACTGAAAACTATTCATTAATTACAAGAGCGTAGCACTTTAAAAAGTAAACGACCTTTATGATGCAGGTGAAACTCCTGATCATAAAGAGAGTAGTTGCATCGTAAGGGGTAATCCATGATTACTTCTTTACGCAGCTGATTTCGTTGAATTGAAGAACATAAGAACAAAAGAAGCCGTCAATAGATGGCTTTGATTGTATCCTTTTGTTCTCCGTAACGCTAAAGTTGACAATGGATGCCTTGGGTGTTCATGCCGAGGAAGGACGCATACGGCGGCGATACTCGTCGGGTAGGAGCCATAATCCTATGATCCGGCGGTTTCCGAATGGGGAAACCCGTCCCGCTTTGCGGGACAATCTACTATAAAGGCGGTCTGCACACCGTGAATCCAAATTAGTCTTATGAGACAAATAGGACTTATTGGATCTATGGTGTGCAGACTGAGATAGTAGTAGGTGGGGTACCGTCCGAACTGAAACATCTCAGTAGGACGAGGAAAATAAATCAAGTACGAGATTCCGTTAGTAGCGGCGAGCGAAAGCGGAAGAGCCTAAACCCAGTCATTGTCCCGCTATACGGGATCGACCGGGGGTTGCAGGGCTTCTGACATGGGATGAGATGCGGGTAGCAGAACTGCTTGGAATAGCAGACCAAAGAACGTGAAAGTCGTGTACGCAAAACTCAAGTCTCCCCTAGGGAGTTCCTAAGTACCATGGGACACGAAGGTTCTGTGGGAATCTGGGTCAACCACGATCCAAGGCTAAATACATGAACACACCGATAGTGAACAAGTACCGTGAGGGAAAGGTGAAAAGCACCCCGGAAGGGGAATGAAATAGTACCTGAAATTGTCAACTAACAAACAGACAGAGTCCCGCTTTGCGGGATAATGTCGTGCCTATTGAAGAATGAACCGGTGAGTTACCAATGATTTTGCAAGTCTAACCCCGCTAAGCGGGGGGAGGCGAAGTGAAAGCGAGCCCTAACAGGGCGACAATCAAGCAGACATTGGTAGACCCGAAACCAGGTGAGCTAACCATGGGCAGGGTGAACCCCGCCGAAAGGCTGGGGGAGGCCCGAACTCGTCAGAGCTGCAAATCTGTGAGATGACCTGTGGTTAGGGGTAATATGCCTATCGAACCTGGAGATAGCTGGTTCTCCCCGAAATATATTTTGGTATAGCGCCCGATAAAATTTTTGCTGGGGTAGAGCACTCAATGAATTATCAAGCGCAAGCAAGATGATTCAATGAAACTCCGAATACAGACAAAATTACTCGGGCAGTCAGACATGCTCGGCTAAGCGAGTGTGTCTAAAGGGAAACAGCCCAGACTTTCGTCTAAGGCCTCTAAATTTATGCTCAGTGGTTAAGGATGTCATGGTTTACAGACACCCAGGAGGTTGGCTTAGAAGCAGCCATCCTTTAAAGAAAGCGTAACAGCTCACTGGATGAAAACCGTGGCGCCGAAAATGATCGAGGCTAAGCATAGTGCCGAAGACAGAGATGCTTGTGCGTAGCACAAGCGTGGTAGGGGAGCGTCCCGCCAACAGTGAAGCCTACGCCGTAAGGCGGGGTGGAGTGGGCGGGAGTGAGAATGCCGGTATGAGTAGCGTTTGAAGGTGAGAATCCTTCATGCCGAATGCGCAAGGTTTCCGAAGCAACGTTCGTCGACTTCGGGTAAGTCGGATCTAAGGCGAGTCCTGCTTAACGCAGGGGTAGCTCGATGTAGAAACGGTTGATATTCCGTTACAGAGATATGCTGATTAAGACTCAAAGGAATGACAAAGAAGGATGTGTGTATAGGTCGATTCGTTGGCCTTTAAGCTCTAAGACAGTGAGGACAGGGAAATCCGTTTTCACGTTCAATTGAGGAGCGAATAGGAGTCCAATCCGCAAGGGGCGGGCAACATACATAGTTTTTCTTTCGAGAAAAGTTTCGTTGAGGAGCATGTTTCTTCCGTACCGCAAACCGACACTGGTGCGCCGGTAGAGAATACCAAGGCAAGCGGGCGACAATGGTTCAAGGAACTCGGCAACAAAAACTAGGCGTAACCTATGGGAGATGCCTTGCCCCGAGCAATCGGGGCCGCAGTTAATGACGCTAAGCGACTGTTTAACTAAAACACAGGTCTCTGCAAAGCCGAAAGGCAATGTATAGGGGCTGACACCTGCCCAGTGCCGGTAAGTTAAAAAAGGTTGGTGATCCCGAGCAATCGGGAAAGCCGATTTTTTAAGCTCCGGTGAACGGCAGCAGTAACTATAAAATACAGTTTTGTAGTTGTAAAAGTTGACTAAATGCTGGAAGAGCCGTACCGTCGTCGTTAGACGAACGGTTGAAGTATCTGACGCTACCCCCGCCATCTATGCTAATATGATGGTAGGCGGGGGTAACAATGCGATCAGTGCGGCAAATCAGCAGGAAAGACTTGAATAAGGAAGAACTTGGCTATTTCTTAGCCGGGTTTGTAGAAGGTGAGGGGAGTTTTAACGTTTCGTTACGGCGGAAAGCTGACTATAAAGTCAACTGGCAAGTCGTGATGAGCTTTAATGTTTCACAGAAGGATCCGACGATATTACAAATATTGAAGGATACACTCAAGTGCGGCATTATTAAGGTTCGGAAGCGAGACGGACTCTATTCATTTGATGCTACAAATCCGGAAGATTTAATCAAGCGCGTTATTCCATATTTTCGAAAATATTCGGTCCTTTCCGAATCAAAGAAGCGAAATTTTGCGATTTTTTGCAAAATTGCCGATTTGATGGAGAAAGGGGAGCACAGAACTCAGGCCGGATTAAAGAAAATCCTATTTCTTCGGGAAACAATCAACGAAGGAAAAGGACGAACTCGAAAATATGATATTGACGATGTATTTCCTCTTCAAGAATCCTCAGAGACTACACGTCAACCCCCGAAATAATCGGGGATGATATAGTCCGACCTCATGGGCGACCATGAGATTACGTAACCAACCGTAATATATAACAAAGTGAACTGTTCTATGGTAGATTTTTCGCTGCCATAGTGAGGTAGTCAAACCTCTCTTATATTCATCGTGCAAAAGGAAAGTGAATATGAGAAAAATTGTGCTATATGCTGGAATAACTCGTGTATCCGACAATACCTATAAAGGTAACAATTTGTTCGGTGGAGTCAATCAGCAGGAAAGACCCCGACATTATGTCGGGAAATCCTCAACGACTATACGCACAACCCCGAAGAAATCGGGGAAGATATAGTCTGATCTCCGATGCGAATCGGAGTTAACAAATGTATTGAGCGAAGTTCCTTGTCGGGCAAGTTCCGACCCGCACGAAAGGTAGAACGACTTAGCGACTGTCTTGAACCATTACCCGGCGAAATTGAAATGGCTGTGAAGATGCGGCCTACTCGCACTTGGACAAAAAGACCCCGTGGAGCTTTACTGCAACTTGGCACTGAGGACCTTATTTTGACTGTCGAGCGTAGGTGGGAGGGACGTACCATTCGGTACATCCCGCCAATGGAACACCACTCTTCGAAATTGGGAAATCTAACTTATCCCGACATAAAAATCTCGGGAGAGAACACTGTCTGGTGGGCAGTTTAACTGGGGAGGTTGCCTCCAAAAAAGTAACGGAGGCGTACAAAGGTTGGCTAACCCTGAATGGAAACCAGGGCTTGTCGTGCAAACGCAGTAAGCCAGCCTGACTGCGAGACATACAAGTCGAGCAGACGCGAAAGCGGGTGTTAGTGATCCTCGGATCCCTCGTGGGAGGGACCGGGCTTAACGGATAAAAGCTACCCCGGGGATACAATCTGTGTCCTTCTTCATAGCAATATGAAGAGAGAGAATACGGCTAATAACGGTGAAGCCTACATTGCGGAAGGGTTTAGGATATCTTTTTCCCTTCATGAGGCGCAATTTTTGGTAATACCGTGGGAAGTCGCATAGATCGGAAGACTCAGAATACTCAGAATGTCAGAAAATTCAGAATTCCAGAATAATCAGAAGATCTGATAAGATAAAAACTATGTTACGGGACGTAACAGACTTGTCAGGCGATGAGCTTGTTACTCATCTGCGGATGATTGCGATTACAGTTAAAAGATTATTTTTTGAAGCAAAGGAGCTTGGTGAAGCATATAAAGTTCTATCGAAGCGCATTAACAAACTTTATTCTATCTGGAAGTCTGGTAATTTCTGACTCTCTGAAAATCAGATTTTCTGAGTCATTCTGAGTTTTCCGAATCTGTGTTGACCCCGTATCGACTGATTTCCATTCGTTTAAAAACGAATCGGAATGAGATAGCTCAATAGTTCATCACGAGTTATCAGACGCCGTACCCCCGCTATCATGTCGTCAGAACGACACCAGCGGGGTGAAGATATAGTCAACACCGGAACGCAAGTTTCGGATTATTACTCATTTATTTGAGAAATGTGAACAGGCTGATCGCTTCCGAGAGTCCATATCGACGAGGCGGTTTGGCACCTCGATGTCGGCTCATCCTATCCTGGGGCTGGAGAAGGTCCCAAGGGTCCGGCTGTTCGCCGGTTAAAAGGGTACGCGAGCTGGGTTCAGAACGTCGTGAGACAGTAGACCTATAGTCAGTGACATGACTATAAATGAGCTGTCCATCCCTTAACGTTTTGAATTTCGAGAAAAATAAGGGAAGCCTATAAAGGTTATAAATCTGACTAAATGCTGGAAACTCTGAGAATCTTAAAGTACGTATTTATACGTGACAATCTTTAAGTGCAGACAATCAGCAGGGAAGATCCTGAGTTTATCGAAGGAGACCCTCAGAGACTATACGTCAGAACCAGCCTCTCGTGAGAAGCTGGTAAGATATAGTCCGAACTGTATGGCGACATACAGACTGCAGCAGAAATGTGTGCAGTCCCGTCTTCATCATAAATATGAAGTATTGGCGGGATAACATATTTGTCGGTCTCTATCCAGTGCGAGCGTTCGATTCTTGAGGGGAGCTCTCCGTAGTACGAGAGGACCCGGAGGGACAGATCCCTGGTGTGCCAATTGTCGGAAAACCGGCACCGTTGGGTAGCTAGATCTGGAAGGGATAAGCGCTGAAAGCATCTCAAGCGCCAAGCCCACCCCAAGATGAAGAATCGTCACAAGACCCCCAGAAGATTACTGGGTTTCCCGCTATTAAGCTCACTGGTGTTCGCTCCAGCGGGACTTTACCGTCCTGTTGGTTAGAACGTCTTTGAACAAGGGAACCCCGATGGTGTGAGCCGCAAGGCGAACATGATATCGGGGGATAGGCGAGAAGTGTACGCGCCGCAAGGCGTTTAGCTTACTCGTACTAATCGGTCGAAGTTATTGAGAATAAAGGGACCCCGATAACAATCGGGGCTTGTTCTCCGAATGAAATTAAGCGCGCGAGTGAGGTAATCTATTTTGGATTGCCCCTTATGTGCAACTACTACAAAAGTTTTACGATTAAGCCTTTCGGTCTTTCAAGCGGTATGGAACCACCCTTCCGTGCCCGCTAGCTTAGCGCAAGCTTGGCAGGCGGGTCCCATTCCGAACAGGGAAGTGAAACATATTAGCGCTGACAATACCTGATCCGCAAGGGTCCGGGAAGATAGGTCGAGGCCGGGGGACTTAAGCGTAAAACTTACGTGAAACGTTAGACGTTCCGGGTCAAAATGTTTTTATCCCGACATCCGCCAGCCAGCGGAGCGGGATTTTTTATGCCTGTTGAGGTTTGCCTATCAAGCGGGTATAATACATGTCATTCCTATGAAAGGCGGTTTAATGAATGGCAAAAGACAAAGTAAAAAGTAAAAAGTTAAAAGTAAAAAGCAAAGAATTAACTCCGGAATCTCCTTTAAAGTCAGAAGCCCGAAACCCGAAGCCAGCGAAAGCTCCCCAGACCATGGAAGAGTTGTTGGCTGTGACGGGCTATACCCTGAAAGGCGTAAAGAAGGGTGATGTTGTGGAGGGGAAAATTTTGCAGGTTACCTCAAAAGAGGTGACGATTGACGTGGGCAGTAAGGCTCCGGGTGTCGTAATCGATAAGGAATTGGAAAATTATAAAGACGCCCTTATGGCGCTTAAGCCCGGAGACTCCGTTGTCGCCCAGGTGATTGTCGCGGAGAATGACCGCGGGCAAAGCGTTCTCTCGCTTCGAAAGCATATTTTTGAAAAACGCTGGAAGATGCTTGCGGAGTACAAAAAGAGCGGAGAGCCGGTAGATATTGTGTTAAAAGAATCGGTGCGCGGCGGGGTGCTGGCTGACTATGGAGGACTGCGGGGGTATATACCACAGTCACAGCTCGACAGTGAGCTTGCGAAACAACAAAGTAGAGTTGCCGGCCGACGCATCCAAGTCAAGGTTATTGAAGCAGATCAGGAGACCAACCGGCTGGTTTTTTCCCAGCGGGGACTTGCAGAGGACGCGGCTTTAGTGAGGCAGAAGGAGATTGTGGATGCAATACCAGTAGGGAGCACGGTGACCGCCACGGTCACAGGAATTGTACCATTTGGTGCATTTGCGAAGTTCACGGTCGACAAGGAAGGCAAACCGCAGGAAGTAGAAGGTCTTATCCATATTTCCGAAATAGCATGGGAAAAAGTAGATGATCCCGGGCAGTATCTCAAAACGGGGGAGAGTATAAAGGTAAAAGTCGCCGGTGTGGATAAAAAAACCGGGAAAATTACCCTATCTGTCAAGCAACTTCTACCAGATCCATGGGAAGATGTTCTTGAGATATTTGAGAAAGACAGTCAGGTAAAGGGCACGGTATCACGTGTCACGCCGTATGGCATTTTTGTCACGCTCTCGCCAGGAATTGAGGGGCTCGTGCATATCAGCAAAATTTCACCGGGCGAGGAGCCCAAAGCAGGAGAAGAAATTACATGTATTGTAGAGGATGTCCGGCCTGAACAGCACAAAATCAGCCTGTCGATGACCCTCACCGAGAAGCCGATTGGATACAGATAACATTTTTTGTATTAAGTAGTGTAAAATACCTTCAGTGAAACTTCGTTCATCATATGTGTGCCAACAATGTGGCTATGAGACGCCCCAGTGGTATGGGAGGTGCCCGCAGTGCGGGGAATGGAACTCTTTGGTCGAGACGGTGAAAGACGTAGGAAGACAGGTGACTGGCGACAGGCGACAGGTGGGACCACATGCAAAACCACAAAAACTTTCGGAAGTAAGACATATTGAGAAAAATCGGCTGAAGAGCGGATTCGGGGAATTTGACCGCGTAGTAGGCGGAGGGATCGTGCCCGGATCGGTGACACTTCTGGCGGGCGACCCTGGTATCGGGAAATCAACCCTGCTTCTTCATGTGCTTGCACACATCGGAGGATTATATGTGTCCGGCGAGGAATCGACCGAACAAGTGAAGCTGCGGGCAAAAAGACTGGGGATAGGGGGGGAGAATATAGCAATACTGGCGGAAACCAATACGGAAGCGATTATTGGAGCGATATCAGCGGATACTGAATCAGGAATCATGAATCATGAAGAAAATAAAAAAAATCATAATTCATTATTCACAATTCCCAATTCACTTGTTGTTATTGATTCCATTCAAACGCTTTCTACCGGTGATCTTGCCGGCATGGCAGGGTCTGTGGGGCAGATACGAAGAAGCGCGGAACTCCTCATACAAACCGCGAAAGAGCAAGGGATATCAATCCTCATCATCGGTCACGTCACCAAAGAAGGAGCGATCGCCGGTCCTAAGGTCCTCGAGCACATGGTGGATACAGTACTGTATCTAGAAGGAGAGCGGTTTGCCAATGCAAGAATATTGCGGACGCTGAAAAATCGATTCGGTCCCATCGAGGAAGTAGGAATTTTTGAAATGCGTGACAGCGGATTGACAGAGGTATCTAATCCTTCTGCTCTGTTTCTCCAGGATCGGGTAAAAAATGTTCCCGGCTCTGCAGTCACCGTGATCATGGAAGGAACCAGGCCGATGCTTGTGGAAATTCAGGCCCTTGTCGTCCCAAGTCAGCTGGCGATGCCCCGAAGGGTAGGGAACGGAGTGGAGTATAATCGTCTGCAGCTAATTGTGGCTATCTTGCAGAAAAGGCTCAATATACCCCTGGGCAGTTTTGATATTTTTGTCAATGTAAGCGGAGGACTGCGGATAGAAGAACCGGCGGCTGACCTGGCGATTGCACTAGCCATCATTTCTTCGTTCAGAAATAAACCGATTGACGCCAAAATAGCAGTATTCGGGGAGTTAGGATTACTTGGTGAAGTGCGTTCTATCGGCTCTGAAGAGCGTCGTATCAAGGAAGCAAAGCGCTTAGGGTTTGATACATCGCTTTCACCGAAGACAGCTCGAAACCTGAAGCAAGCAAGCGATCAATTTCTTGGGTGATAAAAATGTGCTGGATAGCCTCGCCACTGGAAATGCCTCAATCAGATGATAAAGCCATAAGCGTCCCGATGTTGAATGTTTACCATCCTCCACTAAGGCCTCGGACGGACACGGTCAGCCTCCGGAGCTAAAACCATCCATAAGGATATTACAGAATTTCTGTAAGATCTTTTCATCACGATATATGTTTATGGGTGGGTATAGATAAGTACGAATAAATAAATAGAGTACGGCAACACGAACGAAAAAAAAGATTTGGTATTATCCATCCGGCCGGAAAACAATTGACAATTATTTTTCAAATTGGTACGGTGTGGGTAGTGTTGTAACTATATGGGAAGTATGACAAAGATGGAGAAAGAAAAGCGTGTTATCGTGAAAGCGGCTAAGACCATAGCTGAGATCTCCGAAGGGGTATTTTCTCACACTTTTGACGTATCGCTTTGGCTTGTGGCTTATACCGCGGCTTTGAGTGTTCCGCAGTCGAGCGTTGGACAATTATATCGGGCACAAAGAACAGCAGATCGATTTCTTCATCAAATCAACTATGAAACCATAAAACAGGGGATAGCTGAGGCGCGCCGACGAGGATTTTTGAAGAAGACAGTTCGTGGAAGAAGAGTTTGGCCGGAGATAACAGAAGCAGGAAGAAAGAGATTACAATCATTGATTCCGCAATATGACGAAAAACGTACGTGGGATGGCAGAATGCACATCGTTACGTATGACATTCCAGAGCGAAAACGTCGCGATCGATTTTTGTTGCGTGAGTATTTAAAACGCATTGGCTGTGCGCGGCTTCAAGAGTCTGTCTGGGTAACGCCCTATAATCCGTTTGACATCCTTCAAGAATTTGTAGAAGAAAAAGCATTACAAGGCACGATGATCGTTTCGAATATGGGAAAAGGCGGGTCAATTGGCGAGGAACACCTGAAAGATTTGATTGTGCGCGTTTACAATATTGCAGAACTGAACAAGCGTTATGAGGAATGGTTATACGATGTCAAAGAGCATGGAAGCATGGATCAGTGGGGAGTAATTCATTACTTGTCCATCCTTCGTGATGATCCTCAACTTCCCTTTGCGTTGCTTCCTGACTGGTGGAAAGGGGAAGAAGCGCACAGGAAGCTTCGCGCTTTTAAAAAAAAGAATTGGTAAAATAAAACCGGTCGGAATAGTGGGGACAATTCTTTTGTAAATGGATTAAATAGATAATGAGATAATGTCGGTGTTAAACGACGGATGCTTATTGGCCTGCTTAACGGGTCATTCTGCTGGCCTGCTTAACGGGTAATTCTGCTGGCCTGCTTAACGGTCTGCTTAACAGCCTTGCTTAATGGCCCGTTTAATGGTTCTGCTAAGGGCTCGTCCGTCCCGCTAAGCGGGACGGTTACGGCCCTTTGTGCCGCACCTAAATATTCAAGTTATTATTGGATGCGGCCTTAATGGCCGGTGTTTAAATAGCGCGTTTTTCATGATGGTGTTTTATGGTGTGTGTTTCATGGCGTCGTGATCGGCAAGGCAGGGCGAAGGCGGACAAGGGATTACGCTGAAACTAGTGCTATAATGCCACTATGGATCCGCAAACTGTAAAATTGGTGTTATTGGCCTTATTTGGCTGGGGAACCGGAGGGTTTATCGCCAAGCTGGCGGCTAACAGAATCGGCAGCAGGTCCATATTTTGGGACATGATAGGCTATGCAGTGGTGGCTGTCGTCTATAGCCTGATTATCTTTAAGCCGTCTAATATAGCTTCGGGAGATAAAACGGGTATCGCTATGGCAATAACGGCAGGAGTCATTAACAGCACTTTATCCTGCTTTGACAGCAATATTGGCTTTTGTGTTTCTTCGCGAAAGCATGACGTTTACTAAAATCCTCGGGATAGTATTGGCAACTTTGGCTATCTACATCCTGAGCCTCTAATATATCCTCTTTGTGCTACAATCCCGAAAAGCGGGATTTCAGCTTGTGATTCCAAAGTAGATTGGTATACTATTGAAGGAATCCGAGGATTATAATCCTCGGGGCTTCAATGATCAAAAGCGTATGAAGAAATTATCTAGTCAGGGTAAGGTATTGCAAAAATCTCCGAAACACGAAGAAGTGAAGCCGACAGAAGTATTTACGCAGGCTTTGGCACGGGAGATTGTCAAAAATCTGGTAACCATCGGACAGCTGACCACGCGCGGGTTTCATAAAAGGCCGAAAGCGAAACATGCAGCACCAGCAGTCAGCGACACGGCGGTCTTGGTGGATACAAGCGTTCTTATAGACGGGCGGATCGTGCCTGTGGTCAACAGCGGATTTTTCACGGGTGAGCTGGTGATCCCTGAATTCGTCATCGGCGAGGTGCAGCATATCGCAGACAGCGCTGACAGCCTGCGCAGGAGCAAAGGCAGACGCGGCCTGGAAGTCGTCAGTGCGCTTAGGGGTCAAAAGGTCAATAAATTCCTCACAGCGAAAATAATGAAGGAAGACGCCCCGGAACTTAAGGAAATTGACAGGAAGCTTGTAGAGCTTGCGAAGCGGTGGAGCGTGCGGCTTTTGACGGTGGACTTTAACCTGGCGCAGGCCGCAAGAGCCCAGGGAATAAAAGTACTCAATATGAATGATCTAGGGCAGGCTGTCCAGATAGCGCTGGTACCGGGAGAAGAACTGTCTATCCGTATAGCACATGAGGGGCGCGAGAGAGAGCAGGGGGTAGGGTATCTGATGGATGGGACCATGGTTGTCGTGGACCGCGCGCGGGACAAAGTAGGGAAAGATTTGATAGTCGTTGTGACCAAGGTGCATCAGACCCCGGCAGGGCAGCTGTTTTTTGCCAGATTGAAGTAACCCTCAAGTTATCCACAATTTTTTCTCAAAAACGTTCTAGGGCGCAGATACCTGCTAGATAATAATAAAAAAACTATAAGTCTGGTGTTTTTTCTGAGGAAAAAAACTATGGGACTTGACAAACAGGTTTCGGATGTGATTGAATAAGAAAGATCATGAAATTGCTAGCTACAATGGGTTTGGGGCTACGAAGGTTATTGGGCAAAGGGCAAAAAGGGCGTCTGTCGCCTCTAGAGAAGGAGCGCATGAGCTTTGAACGTGATGTGCGGGAACAATTTCTAAAGCTCAAGGAAAAAGGTATAAACCTGCCGGTGTTTACGTTGTAATATGGCTCCACGATTTGAAGCGGTTCGTAAATTTGGCTCATTTGAACCGGATGAACATGAACGAAAACAGGTACATCCGGGGCTTTCTATTCCAGGACAGGTTGCGGTAGTTGGGGGAAAAAATGAGAAGATAATAGTCGTTGATGAGGCAATGGTTTCAACGGTTACTGAATATTTACCTGTGGTTATAAAAAAAGCAAAAACGTTTGATTCTGACGAGGTGGTCATTTTAGTAAAACCGGATGAACAGGGGCTGGTATGGAAGATAGATAATGAGGGGATTAAACCTGTAACGGATTATGCCAGTATCACGGTAGATAAAGCACCAAAGGTGGAAGGATTTAATAAATTCATTCGATAACTATCGCTAGCATTTGGGGATAAAAGCCCCGCCGAAGGTGGGGCTTTTATTATGATTAAATCTGCTCTATATTACAATCCAAAATCTATATACCAGCCTCAAAAAAAAATTTGACAGATGCTCTGCGTATTGTTATTTTGAGTTATCAGATATCGTCCTTTTGCCCAATCGGGCGTTATCTAACTTAAAAAGCATTACTACTCGTAGCGGAACCCAAACCCAAATGCTAGCGATAGTGATGCTTTTTTAATGGGTGTTTGCATATAAAAGGATTATTTCAAACAATACAGAGCAAACGCGCAGTTGTCTTTAAAATGATTCCTTCCGCTCTTGTCTCCAGCGCAAAGAAAAACCAGGTCATTGGCAACAGTATAGCAGCGGGAGAAAAAGGAGTCATCAGGTACCTATTTGACAACTCCTGCTTGTATCGGTACAATTCACACCACGACAACCTTGAGAGACATTTTTGAGCAAGAATGGTGTACAAGATGTGTACAGTGGATTTTGTCTTTGAGGTGGTTATAGTGGGGGATAGTTTAGAACGTAAAATCGCGCAGAGTTTGTTACTTCAGCGGGGGGTTGATAGTTGGGCAGGCTGTCAACTTCCCATCGAGCGAATAAATTATGCGCGATTTGTACGTTGGTGCTGAGCGTTCATCACCTACTGTGTGTTTTCGTATCGTTGCTTTGCCTCTTCCAGAGTTTTTAATTTTGCTGCTATTGTTGCCTGTTCCACAGCGTTTAGCGATGCGGTAAGCCCTTGTTTGTAGGATTTTTTGGCGAGATCGAACTTCCCTGCTGCTGCTTCGACATCACCCTTGAGCGTGAGCGTGTACGATGACGGTGAAAACCACGAAGTGATGCAGTTGGTGTACTGCAGGGCTTTTGTAAGCTGATTGTATTTGAACAGCTGCCGCACGAGCCGGGTGTAGCAGGTAGCAGTCGGATCTTTCTGGTCGCAGTAGCGGGAAAGCTCGTCGAGTTTCGCGCGGGCTGCCGGTGCTTGGTTGGATCCCCAGAGCCAAAGAATAGTGAGCGCGCGACGATTGAATGAGTCCGGCCTTGGGAATCCGGACAGATTTGGTAGCGAGAAGTACCAGGAATACTGCGGTGACAAGGATCGCACCGAAAAACCATATCGCGAGCGGTTGGTGAATAACGTCAGGATGAAACGGGGAGAACCATTCAAAAATATTCTTGCGTGAAGGATTGGGTGCAAAAAAATCCCCCCCAGAGAAGGCCAAAATACGAGATACCCAGAGGAGACAGGATGTTACAAAGGACGATTCCGGCCAGAGCGAATGTTTTTTTCCATGATTTTTTCCCCACAAGCCAGTGGGCGCCGACCATCACCATGCCGAAGAGCGAGCTTGGTTGAAGATTGGTCCAGAGGATTTGCAGCGGGATGAGGCCAAGGTACCGGCGATATGCGCCGGCATCCGGCGGAGTGTCAGCCAGGATCGCGTAAAAGAGCGAGACGAAGACCAGAGTATACAGGTAGGATCGCGGCATAAACCAGTAGCTGCTGGCTAAAATGACGAGCGCCAAAAAAAGAAGATAGACCGGAACACTGCCTTTGCGGCGGATGATCCAAAGGAGGGGAATGGTGTAGGCCAGGGAGAGAAGCGCCCATGTGAGCGTGAGGATGCCGGCAAACCCGCCGATGGCGTGGACGCCGAAAAACACCACGGATGAGGCGATGCGGTCATAAAATCATGTCGCGAACGGTCCAGTAAAAAGAAAAATTTCTGAAGAAGGAATGGCTTTATGTTCCCAGATGTACCTGCCGTAGGCAATGTTAGAAAAGATATCTTCGGCTTCGATGGGGTAGAAGGAAAGGGCGGCAATGAAGAGGAGTACGGCAGCGATCGTGAGAAAAAGCGGCAGGTGCCGCTTGAAATGATTCATGTAAAAAAGTATATCGGAAATTTTTCAGCTTCACAAGCGAGAATTTTTGGGATTAAATATAGGGGTGGAATTTCTCTAATGTTAGTTTATCAAACGTATTTTGGAGGAAGGAGCTATTCCACCCGGAAGGTGGAAAGTATAAATTAATATGAACCATCAAGCAACGCGTATACCATACGTACGTATCTCTTTTGCAAGCGGATCATATTGGCTTGTAATATCTGCTGGGGTATACGGCACAATATCCAAATCACCGTCAATATCAATTGCTGCAGAAAGAAGGGACACTAACGCCTGGTGATAATCTGCACCAAACGATGGAGAGATAACGCACACATCAATATCGCTTGCCGCATGTTCGTTTCCTTTGGCGTGGGAACCAAACACAACAATCTGATCAAACGTAATATTCCGTTTTTTTAATGTCTGTGCGTATTCAGAAATAAGCGTTCGTATATGTGGTGTTACAGATATGTTTTGAGCCATGCAAGAATCTCCTTTGTAAGTGCAAGAAAACGCTCCGTATATTCTTTTGTTGCTTTCTTATACAGTTTCTGCTTAAAAATATCATATCGGGCTTCCACATTAAATGTAGTCATTTCATTTAACACCTCTTCTGTTGCCGGGCCACCAATCGGTACAGTAATCGTCTTCCAAAGCTTTGCCAAGTGATGCAAGATAGGCGGCGCATCATTATGCTGCTTTGTATACACAGCTTTTATCATTTTTTCAGTCGCTAGATGACAGAAAAAAAGACAATGCACATATTTTCCTAAATCAAACAATCCAACGGCAGTATCTAAATCATCGAACGCGCTCCTGACCCATTGGGCAACTGCATCCTGCTGTGTCATAGCGTTCGTAGTATAACAATAAAAACGTGTAAGAAGCAACCGAAAACTGTCCGCGGGTTGCTGTTTGTCTTAGCTATTCCAACCCGGAAGGTGGAAAGTGGACACCTTTAAAGGCCAGGCCCCTCCAGTCGGCGGGCAGGCTTGCAAGGTGTGGGCTTGAAGACGTGTTCGGTTCATGGTACACTGATGTTGTATGAAAAACTATTCATTCCGAACCATTATCGAACCCGATGACCCGAAAGGGTATCACGGATTTGTTCCGCTTTTGCCGGGACTTCACACCAGCGGTAATACCGTGAGGGAAGTTAAACGGAATCTGCGTGATGCCATCCGGTGTCATTTGGAAGGATTATTGAAAGACGGACAGCAGATTCCTCACGAAGAGGATGCTATGGAAGTGGTGCAAACGTTTTCGGAAGATGAGTTGCAATTCCACTATGCCTAAATTGCCCGTTATCAAGGCAAAGAATCTTCTCAGCGCACTACAAAAAGCCGGCTTTGCAAAACACCATCAGGCAGGTAGTCATATTCAACTTAAACATGCCGACGGCAGACGCGTAACCATTCCTTTGAAGATTTCATGATTTTGCTTAAAAAATAAGGTATTATTCACTTTAGGCCGTTTTGATCCCGCTAAGCGGGACGAACGAACCCTTAGTCAGTAAACTGGGAAAGCGGATTGCAGGAAGGAAAGAAAATGACATGTACAGGGATGTTCCTTGTACGTCACTCGTTAACGCTGAAGCAGAAGTTGATTTTATTGGTATTGATATCGTATAATGACCAATCCTGAACCACCTGCGCTGTTGCGCCCCCCGCCGCTGCAGGTTTCCAGAATATCCGCTGGCGGATAACAGTCCTGATCGCCGTAATAATCTTCAAAAGCAATGTTCAGGCGTTTAATATCGGACTGGCGCCGGACGTCGCGGGCTTGGCAACTTGGTTCTGCCAGGCCATAAAACCCATTAAAGCCAGAAGGGTTAAAATAGAGAAAGCAATCAGGATTTCGATGAGGGTGAAGCCGCGTTTTTTCATATCAAATACGCTTCCTCTTCGGAAATTAAATAAAACTTTTTTTTGAGTGTTGAAGATAGTTTTTGGTATTTATCAATATTCATGTTTGCGCCCGATTTTATCTCAAAGGCTGCGTCTTTCGACACAAAATCTAATTCTTTCCCATCAATTCGGTAATATTCTATTTTCCCGTATTTTTCTAAAATTCTCATAAAAATATAGTTTTCAAAATATCTGCCAAAAACCCTTGTATCATTTAAGTAGGAAACATCAAATCCGTTCAGATAAAGCGGCAAATTTGAATTGAGAATGTAAATTTTTTTCGATCCGGACAGTTTTTTCCTCATGCTTTTAAAACCGGCGTTATAGCAAACACTAAACAAATTGGTTTCTTCAAGAATTTTGACATATTCCGCTATTTCCCGCCTGTCTGCTTCCAAAGTTTTTGCTAAATGGTTCGCGCTGTATTCCTGCGCCAAATCAAAAGACAATGTTTTAACTACGCTTAAAAATAATTGTCTGTCAATTTTTGCCGAAAAATAAGGAATGTCAAAATTTATTATTTGATCGCTTAAATCAATAATGTATTTTTTAGGATCTAATTCCGGATTGGCGACTATTTCCGGATATTGTCCATAAGCCAAATATTTTTTAAACTCGGTTTTGTAAATAGTTAAATTAGAGACAAATTCTACCCGATCTTTGGCTGGTTCTTCAATATTTTTAAATCTCAGGTATTCATGAAAATTCAATGCTCCAAGTCTGTATTTGGCAATTCTGCCCGCTAAGCTTTCTTTTGATTTTTGCCGGTAAAACAAAGAAGTCGAACCGCTGACGATAAATTTAACATCGTTTAAAAAATCATAAGAATATTTAATTTGATCCTGCCAAAAATCAACATATTGAACTTCGTCGAAGAAAATATATTTCCTTTTTTTACCGGCGTATTTTTTTAGAAATAAATCCACGACCCCATGGATAATATTTTTCTCATTTAAACTGCCTGAAAACTGAAAGTAACAGATATTTTTATGAGGAATATGTTTATTTTCCGCCAGCCACAGCATCGCCTGTTTCATCAGAAAAGTTTTTCCGCTTCTTCTTGGACCGCTTAAGGTTAAAATAAGTTTTTTCTGGTTTAATTCTTGGCAGAAACCGGCAAAAATATCGCGTTTAAAACCTGGGCCAAAGGCCCATCGTCCTTTGGACGAGATCCATTGCGGATTTTGCTTTACCAATAGTTCTTCAAGGTTGTACAAATCCATAACAACTTTATACTAATAGTTGTACAGCTATTTGTCAAGTCTGACAAGTGAGAATATCAGAATGCATTTTTGGCAATCAGGATTTCGATGAGGGTGAAGCCTTGGCGTTTTTGTTTCATTTTATTTTAATTCCCGCAAGTACATTGAGTATATTGTGCTGCTGGATTGCAAGCGCCGTCGCCTACAGCAGTCATTACCGAGCCACAGGTAGCACCTCCAGCCCCTCCACAACACGGTTGACACGCTCCATCGTAAAATCCGCCATATAAATAGCCGCCACCTGTACCACTACTAGTACCAACGCTTTTACATGGGCAGCCACCGGATTGGCAGGCACCAGATCCGTTGCAATTTCCGTTTGAACACGATGATTGGCTACATTTTTGATCGCAGCTTAAATTTGATGCACTGTTATTAAGAAGAAAGTTAGACGTTGTTGAACATTCGGAAAAGAGATCTTCAGCACTGATTTGGTTGGTAATAGCACCGTTCACGCATTTATTGCAGGTGGCTACGGGGTTGTATCCATCGGGACAGTATTGGCTGTCGTTGGTATCGGTATGCGGGTAATTATTTGATGAACATGTTCCTGAACTGGCTATAGTGTTTAAAGCATCGCCATCTGCATCTGTACCGCAATATGGATTAGCAGCGCAACAGTCTGAATCATTAGCACATGCACCTCCATTGGCGGTACAACAGACAGTGGTTTGGGATCCATTTGCGGGATTACAGTCGATGGTCGTAAGCGTGGTTTGAAGATTTTTGCGGCGGTAATTGGTTGGAGGAGCGGATCCGTAGTACATATTTGCATTGTCCGGGTACCCGTCAACGTCAGCATCAAGAACGTATAACGCGGAGCCGGGTTTAATCACAGCCCCGTTTGGTATAATTAACGATCCTCCGGATAACGTGAGCTTGCCAGCAACCAACGTTTCTGTTGATAAAAGCGTAAATGTTCCGCTTTGAAGCGCCATTTCCGCAGTGTTCGTGCCACTAGAGCCACTGTCTACCCCGCAGATATAGCGGGTCGGGGCGTTGCCGTCTACGTACCGGGTGGTACACCCTGAACTTGAATTAATAATAGTACCGCCGGAAATAGGCATATAGCCTCCGTTATTGGAATATGCAGAGCCAAAGCCTGTTTCCACGTTATTTCCGTTTCGCGCTTTGACGCAGAAAGAATATATTTTTTCCTGATTGAGCCCGGTCACCGTTATTTTCCCTGTTGAAATAGCATTCCATGCCGCAGCTGTGTTCCAGACCGCATTAGTGCTGATTGTGGTGGTGGTGGTGCCGTTTTGTATATATCCGAGGCCTCCTGATCCGTCGCACGTTGTCCCCTCTTCGGCATATATTGCAAGTTCTGTTCCTGCTGGATTAGAACCGGCACTGGGAATGACATTGATTGTTGTTGCTGTACGGGTGTTGACTGTTGGTGTGCCCGGAGCAACAGCAAAAGTATAAGCTGATGCAGTATCGGAATACGTTCCTGTGTCTCCAACATTGTATACAGCTACTTTTCTTGTAATCTGGGTATTGGGGGTTGACGGAAGCCCTGTTTCGTCGCAGTAGGTGAGGTTGGCTGTGGCGCACGTGGCTTTCAGCACATTACTGGTGTCAAACACCTTAAATCCGGTTTCGTCATTGGCATTATCCGTAAAGTTCCAGCGAATGGAGCTCGCGGAAAGAGCCGTCGGTGTGCCGATTAAAGGAGGGGCAAGCGTTGATTCATAGTTGAGTGTAGCTGAAGAGACAGCAGAACTCACGGCTGCGTCCCACGCCGTTTGGATGATCCGGTACTGGGCATAGCGATTACTCGTGGAAGAGGTAACGGTTGATCCAGCTGGTGTTGTTAAATACCCTCCGGAGGATTTGAAATCGTCGAGCCACACGTTGGCTCCCTGAGAACCGTCGGTAACCCGTAATGTGAGATTAGTGATAGCATCGCGGTGAGTAGATAAACTGCCCCGCAGGTCAAAATATTCTCGCTGCCATTTAAAGACAGTGGCGTTCACAGAAAATCCTACCGAAGGAACAGTGGAGCCGGCGTCCCAGCTGGTGACTGTCACAGCACCTGTTGAAGTATTTAATGAATTGACCGTTCCCTGAGCAATATACTCCGTGCCGTCGTAGTTTTCCTTCACAATAATTTTATCGCCCTTATATAAATTACTTCCCATACTGCTTGCGCCGAAGGCAGTTGCATCAATAGTAAATGAAAGATCAGACGTATTGGCAATTAAATTTCCCGAGTTTAACGCGGCTTTAAAATCAATCGTGATGTTGTGCGTTCTGGCCCCTACCTCATACGCCTGTCGTATCTGATCCGCCGTGCGGGCGAAATTACTGACTCTCGTTTCATCGATAATCCCAGAATAAAAATATCCATCATTTCTTCTTCCGATGTAAACCACGCTTGTTGTATCGGAAAGTGTAGCGGACTTTGCGACTGAGCCATCAAGCTGTCCATTTAAATAGATCTTTGCAGTTGATCCGTCCCAACTATAGGCGACATGATACCAGTTGTTAGCGGTTAACGTGGTATTACCACGCAGTGCTACCGTGTCATCTCCGACACGGATTTGAAGCCTACTCTGATCATCAATCCACGTCTGCCATTCTGTCGTTCCTGGTATCGTAGTTTTGTTGACAATGGCACGATATGTCCCAACCGCAGTAGGATAGATCCATGCATCAACGGTAAATGCAGTTAGTGCAGATAAATTTGGTGAATCAGAAATTTGAATAAAGTCACTCGTCCCGTTAAAACTCCTGGCTTTACCGATTTTGCCTTGGGTGAAAGTGGTGCCGGTGGGCGTGCCGTGGTTGGCGTTGGACGACGAGTCCTTGATATACGCTCCACTACCAGCTTGTTCCTCCAGATGCCATAAGCCGACGGTGTTGGCGTCTGTTTGGTAGTTGGCAAATGCCGATTCGCCGATGGTGGCGGACACAAATGTTCCCTGGCGGTCCGAGGCAACATAGAAGGGGAGTGAGGTTTTGGCAGATAAGTCAGTGGAGGAAATTGTTCTATTAATATAATGATCCCGTCCGGCCCGATATTCCTCGGCGATTTCTTCGGCGGTACGAGTAATGTTACCTATTTTGGCCTCATCAATTGATCCATGAAATGGTTGCTTTGTACCGGCAGGATTACGCATGCCAATATATATTTGTGAGGTAGAAGCCATACTGCCGGTTTTGGCGGTACCCGAACCGCATTGGATACCATTCACGAATGTTTTTATGGTTGCACCGTCATATGTTAAAGCCATGTATGACCAGGTATTTAGTTGAACTGCTGAACAGGAGCCGCCATCAGGCCCTCCCCAGGCACTACTGGCATATATATGTGTGGCAGGTACACCAGAGGCATTAATAGCAAAAAGAAAACCAATTTCTTCTCCGATAATTGTATTATGCGAAGCATCCCAGGCGGTTGGATAAATCCAAGCAGAGGCTGTAAATGTATTGGAAAACATAGAAGAAGAAGTATTGGTCATTCCAGTTGAAATATAGTCGGTTTGAGTTGCAGCCAGTGTATTTAATCTTCTAGCTTTATTAAAGAAGCCGTCAACGGTAGTGGTGCCGGTGGGAGTGCCGTTATTGGGAGCAGTAGGGGCGTAGGTTGGATTGGATGAACCGGAAACAGATGGAGAGAAAAGACCAATCTGCCCACCATATCCGGAGTTTCCGCCTTTTCCGCCACCTCCGGCAGACCCATAACTACCACTTGAACCCCCCCCACCATTTGAACCAACATTGTTACCGGAACTAAAAGTAGCTCCTCCCCCTCCAGCACCCCCACCAACGCCACCGCCATTTCCACCTGCGCCTCCAGTACCACCATTTCCTCCAAGAGCGGTCGTTGAGTTTGCGGCCAATGTAACACTATTTGCATATAAACGGATAGCACCTCCGGCTGCGCCTTGACCGCCTTGTCCACCGCCACCGCCACCTCCATCTGCACCGGTGTAACTTCCACCGCCACCGCCAGTTCCACCATTGTTTCCATTGGAAACAAGACCATTTGTTGAGTTAACTTGTATGGAAGAAGCAGAAATCATAATAATACCTCCACCGGGATTGCCGCTAGCACCGTTTGATGGTGAATAGCCTCCACTAGTTCCATTAGGATTTCCACCACCACTAATACTGATAAAGCCTCCTCCTCCGGCTCCCTGAGAGGCACCACCACCTAACTGTATTTTTGATTGGTTAGTTTTTGTGGCAGTGGAATCTTGAATTAACATATAGGCTGCACCTCCACCGCCACCGCCACCTCCCCAGCACCAAGTACAGCCACCTCCGCCACCTCCACCTTTATATCCGGCGCCACCATAACCAACGACTGAATTACTGTTGCCGCCGCCTCCGGCTCCTGTTGTTGAATTTCCTCCTCCGGCGCCTCCATTTTGTCCACTGCCCGAATCTCCGGTCATGCCGCCATTAGTTGAATAGCCGGTATAGCTTTCCGGTCCGGTACTCGTCGTGACACCGCCGCGAAATCCGGCATTTGAAGCAGTAATTGTTCCACCGGAATTTACAGTTACTGTTCCGGTTGATCTAAAGAAAAGAACGCCGTTTTTAGTACCATTCCAGGCGGAAGTAGTTAGGGTTGCTGCGGCAGTACAACCGCCACCAGTGTTGCCACCGCAGACAGTGACATTGCCAAAGTTGGGGACACGTTGCACCATGATTTTTTGGGTGGTACCGTCGTAGGTATTGGCCAGAGGAGAGTCAGTAAAGTTTAAGGTGTTGGTGGAAATAGAAGAAATGATATGCGTTTCGTATAAACCAACGGAGTAATAGTTAGTACCAGTGCCCTGTAAATTAATGATTAAAATTTCGTCGCCTGCCAGCAATCCGGTAGGGGTAGTGGAAACAGTGACGGAAGTTTCTCCGGCATTTTCGAGAGTAGTATCGGAGAAGTTAACGGCATAGGCAGTGGAACGGGCACTGCCATTACAGACCGAAGAACCGGCAGTAGAATCTAAAGTTTTAGTGCCGTTATTCATAATACAGTCACTATCTGCTCCCGTACCGGCATTTACAGTCGGGGTTGAATATGAAGAATCTTTAAGATAGGCTCCGGTACCGGAGGTTTCGTCCAAATGCCAGAGGCCGACGGTGTTGGTATCTGTTTTAGCGGCTCCGTTAGTAACTTTTTGAGATCCGGTACCTTCTAATTTAGTGGTGGTATCTTTTAAAAATTTAGATAAACGAACAATGACAATTCCTGAGCCGCCGTCTCCGCCTTTGTTATTGGCTCTATAATGGGATCCACCTCCGCCCCCACCGCCGGTATTGGCTCCACCATCTCCACCGGGCATATTTGCCCAGCAGTTATTGCATCCGCCACCGCCTGGAGCACCTGAATTGAGACCGCTTCCTCCAGAAGAGGTGCCGACAGCGCCGCCACCACCACCGCCTGCGCCTCCGTTTCCGCCTGAACCAGCTGAGTATGCGGCTCCGCCACCACCGCCGCCCCAGTAATAACCTGTACCTAAAATATCGCTGTATAGGCCCATACCTCCGTTTGGTTGAGCGGTGGAACTAGTGCCAGCTTGTCCGGCTCCACCGCCGCCTCCGGAGTAATACTGTCCACCACCACTGCCACCAGCAAATCCTTGGCCGGCAGTTCCTGTTCCACCTGCTCTGGTGCCACCATCGCTATATCCTGAAGCACCACCTCCGCTTCCACCGTTCCCTCCTGCGGCTCCAGGAGTATATGCGTAATAAGAACTGCCCCCGAATCCGCCACCTAGGGCAGTGAGCGTTCCGAATACGGAGTTTTGTCCTACAGTGCCCCCCATTGTGTATTGGTGACTGGCTGGTTGGCCATTTGTGCCTGCGGCAGGAGCACCGGCGCCACCATTACCCACAGTGACGGTAATCGGCGTATTTGCAGTTACCGCATAACCTTCTTTATAGATTACTCCACCACCGCCACCGCCACCCCCCATATCCATACCACCACCGCCACCGCCACCGACGACCAAAACATCAACAACGCCATTTCCGGTGCAGGTAAATGTGCTACTTGATGTAAATTTATACACTCTGCCGCCCTCAAGACTTGTCCCTCCGGTACAACCTGCGGGAGAGTAACTATCCATACTATCAATAGTGGTTTCCCCACTTGTCGGTTTCCATGCTTCCCACGAGCCGTCGTTGGCGTCGGTGGTCGCACCCACGCGGGTTTGCAATTCCACATTACCGGCCTGGTAGTTGGACAAAATTTCATTTGCCGTCAGAGCGCGGGAGTAGATAGTGGTAGAGTCAATGATACCGTTTAGAGCATAGGTTGTATCAGTACCAAATCGCCCTATCATTCTATTAGCAAATGAGTACATTAATGTTCCTGTGACTGCTTGTTCTCCTACA
>JAHJMO010000021.1 GCA_018821245.1 Patescibacteria group bacterium | reverse complement strand
GACTGATCCAGGAGTTTGCCGGTCATCCAGATGACGAGGTCAGGCCGCTGGGGAACTTCAAAAAAAACATTGTCAAACGGTGTTTGGTCGTTTTGATTCAGATATTTGGCACGGTACCCCTTAAGCCCTCTCTTGTTAGTAAACTCCGTAACTTCTGCAAGATCTTTCCAGTTGTACTGCTTCCACCAGTTTTGCGCATAGAGAATTTTGGGTTTGGCTACATATTCGGTCATATTGGGTATCCGGTTGAGATCCTCGACCCGTATGAACAGATTTTCCTGCGCAGGAGTATTGCCCCAGAATATGGCAACGCTGTCAAACGGATCATTGGGGAAGAATCCAAGCGATAGAGACTCGGGGTGTGAGAATGCGTAAGGGTACAGAATGCCTTTATACTCTATCCACGGTGTTGACGGGTCTATAGTGATGGTTTTGAGAGGTGCTGACTGTGAAATAGGGAAGTGCGCTGTCTGTGAAGGGATAGGGCCGAGGTAGTTGATTCCGGCGGGAAGCACGATGGAGCTTGGTTTTGACCGCGCCTGTTTGTATGCTCCGAATATTGCAAGTGATGCAACGACGGCGAACACACATGCTACCATAAGCGTTGCTTTGGTGTTTGAAGAGAAACCGGCGTTTGCACCTTCATTCATATCCATAGTGAGATTATCAAGATCGCGCCGGTAGTGTCAAGGGACGTTGGGTTCGCAATTCGAAATCCGTGCTACAATAAATCGTATGACAAGGAGAGTTGTTGTACTTCTTTCAGCACTATTTCTTCTGTTTGCGCTTTTGCCTACGTGGTATGAGATAGCGCATAGGGGGAGGCTAAAACCGATTAGGGAATTTGAGCTCGTTCACAACTTCCCGACTGACTATAACTTCTACCTATCCCGTATTCGGGAAGGATTGGAAGGGCGATGGACTGTGGTTGAGAAGTATACATCAGAGCCGCATAGGGGCTCGCTCATCCAGGAGTTTTATCTCCTCACGGGGCAAGTGGGGAGAGTAGCCGGTGTCGAGCCGCATGACGCGTGGAGAGTCTATCACGCGGCACGGATAATCCTCGGGTTGGCACTGCTATTGATGATCGGAGAGTACTGCAGGAAAAGCTTTGAAGGAAGCATTAAGGGGGAACAGATACTTGCGTTTCTTCTCGTGGTGACTGCCAGCAGTTGGCCGGTGGTCGTCCACGAAGCTGGAGGATTGCAGTTTTATGGCCACATGCGATGGTGGTCTGTAATGGATCCGCTTCTTCGCATACCTTTTGTTCCTCATTTTCTGATTGGGCAGATATTTATTTTATATATCATTGCTACAGCATCAGAAGCATCTTTTCGCACGTATCCTTTGCGGTGGCTGTGGGCAGGAATGTGGTCTCTTGTACTTGGATTTGTTTTTCCTCCTGCACTTGTAGTTGCAATCCTTGCGCTTATTGTACAGGCGGTTTTAGAGCTTTATAGCAATAAGAAGTACCAAAAGAGATTGTCTTTGTGGATATATGGATCTGTATTTCCAAGAATGACTGTCGGGCTCATCGGTATCCCATCGCTTTTGTACATTCAGATGATGACGAGGGCTGATCCCTGGAGCAGATTGTTGACGCACCATGTTCTTCATCCGACAACGTATGATCCATGGGAATATATTCTTGCCATTGGACCGGTATTGCCGTTAGGATTACTTGGACTGGTATTAGCAATAGGCCGTAAAGAACGCAGAATGATGTCGCTTGTTTCGTGGGTTACGGCGTGGGCGGTTTTTGGCATATTTTCTTATCCGTTCACTCAAATGTTTCCCTTGCGGTTTAGTCAACTTGGACCGCATATACCTCTTGGGATACTGACGGCGTATGTGTTTTATGTGTTGGCGAAACGCGCTGAGGTCGCCAACGAAAATTTTGATGGCTCCCCGGTGGGCCTCCCCGCGCTGTTTTCTTCCCTAATACCTAATACAATCACCCTAATACCCATTTTTATTATTCTTCTGGGCTTGGGGTCGATGTACTCCACATATCTGGCTCAAAAGGACTTTGTGGACCATAAGATACGTGCTGACATCCCCCTGGTGCCGACCGGAACATACGTAATGTACCCTTTGAAAGATTTTGTTGCCGCTTTGCGGTATTTGGAAGCTAATACGAAGCGCAGTGAGATTGTGTTGTCAGAAACTACAGCCGGAAATTATATACCTGCTTACAGTGGAAATACAGTGTTTGTCGGACAGGATAATACGCTACATGCTGAAGAAAAATGGGTGTTGGTGCGAACGTTTTTTTCCGGTATGATGAAGAGCAATCAGGCTCGCGATTTCATGGAAAAAAATCACCTGCGGTATGTATTTTTCGGGCCGCAGGAGAAAGACGATGGGGGGATAGATGATTTGAGAAAAGTGTATCCGTTTTTGGAGGAGATGTATAAAAATGAGTACGTGACGATTTATAGGGTAAATCATTGAGATAACCAAGCCCCTTTTTTCATTAGCCACCCGAATAATTATTCGCGGGGCTAATTTTTTTGCCTCAAATAAGCATATTGTAGTTCAGATTTACTTATGATAATGTAAAACTGGACATGCGGCCGCAGGTGTAAAAGTACATGATTTGAGAGGGGTATTTAGAAATCAAGGGTTATACTATACCCATCTTACTCCAGTTTTCAACTTTTTATGTTGCAATAGTGGATTAGATGGGTATATACCGATGCAAACCTGAGTTAAAGAGGTATATTTGCTATTACGGAATTTTTCTGTCATGAAGTTTTACTATAACAGAGTTTCGTGATATCTGGTTTTTTATCACCTAATTGCTGGATTTTCGCGATTATGAAAACAAAGGAAATAATTTTGAAAGCCACCGACGGATTGGTGGGGAGCGCCACAAACGGAGTATTATGGTGGCTTTATCTGGTGGGTGCGAGCGTCGGTAAATCAAATACATCGTTCGGAGTATATCAGGCGTTCCGGGAAGCGGACCAAGCGTTACATGAGTTCAATTATGAAAGTTTCAAACAGGTATTGTCCAGGCTTCAACGGAACGGTTTGATTAAAAGAAAAAAGCTATATTCACAACTGGAAATTGAAATTACCAATATAGGGAAGAAGAAAATTGAGGGTTTTTTGGTGGGGTATCAATCGAAACGGCCGTGGGATTGTTATTTGTATCTGATTTCCTATGATTTGCCGGAAGCCAAGCGGATATTGAGAGATTTGCTGCGCGATTATTTAAAACATATCGGTTGCGCGCTTTTGCAGGAAAGTTTATGGCTGACCCCCTATAATCCAAGAAAGTTGCTGAACGACTTCATGGATAACCATCAGATTAGCGGTACAATATTGGTTTCAAAATTAGGCAAAGATGGTACTATAGGGGATGATAGTTTGGCAGATTTACTCGACCATGTATACCAATTGAAAAAATTAAACGAAAGATATAAAGAGTTTCTGGATCAGGCTCACCTGTCTAAAAATAAATTTCAGATGGCAATCAAATACCAGCATGTTTTAGATGATGATCCACAATTACCTTTTGAATTGCTGCCGAAAGACTGGTTAGGAGATAAGTCGTATCAAGTGATGCAAAGAAAGTAGGTTGCAATAAAATAATGTAAAACTGGACATGCGGCCGCAGGTGAAAAAGTACATAATTTGAGTTTAGGGAGGAGTGGTTGGGTGGGTGTTTGGGAGGTGGTTGGAGAGATGGTCGGTTGGAGAAATAGGTCGTTGGAGAAATAGGTGGTTGGAGAGATGGTCGGTTGGAGAAATAGGTGGTTGGAGAGATGAGTTTATGTCTCTTATGAAAAAATACCTGATACCGATGTTGAGCGTCTTTTTTGTCTTTGTATCTTTTTATCCGTCTGTGTATGAAATAACGCACCGCGGCAATCTGCGGCCGGAGCGGGCATTTGAGCTGGTCCATAACTTCCCGACTGACTATAACTTTTACCTTTCCCGAATTCGGGAAGGAATAGAAGGAAGGTGGACAGTCGTTGAGAGATATACGTCGGAGCCGCATCAGGGGTCGTTCATTCACATTGTGTATGTTCTTGCGGGACAGGTGGGGCGATTCCTGCGGGTGCCTCTCCATAGATCTGCTGATATTTATCACGTAGCGCGGATTGTGTTGGGATTTGCTCTTCTTATGCTTATCGGAGAGTACGTGAGGAAAAGCTTCAGGGGCAGAGAATCAGGAATTATGAATCATGAATTAAGAAAAAAGAGCTCAATTCACCATTCACCATTCACTATTCACCATTCACTATTCTCTATTCTCGCTTTCCTCCTCGTGGTGACTGCCAGCGGGTGGCCAAGCCTGGTGTACCACAACAACCGGTGGTTATTTGGCGGACATATGGCATGGTGGTCCATCATGGATACGCTTATCAGAATTACGCATGTCCCGCATCTTCTGGCAGGACAGGCGCTTATTGTTTTCCTCGTTTTGGCTTTTTCTCATGAAAAAACGATGAAAAAATCCGGCAATTGGATAATTCTGGGGGTACTTGGGCTGGTACTTGGGGTAGTTTTTCCTCCCGGGCTTATCATGATGTATGCGATTCTTTTGGTGCTGTTTGGGGTGGAGATGATGGATAAGACGGACATGATGAAGAAAAAGATAATACCTTATGTGGTTTTTGGCTTCATCAGCGTGCCCGCGCTTATCTATCTCTCGCTCATGACATCCGTGTACCCGTGGAAGAGGCTTGCCGAGTTTGACATCATAAACCCTTTGCCGTTTAACTATATTGAGTATGTGAAGGCTTTGGGTCCGCTTTTGCCGTTGGGGCTGATCGGACTTATTATCGCATTCATAAAAAAGGAAAAGCATATGTATGCGAGTGTCGCATGGGCTTTGGCTTGGATAACATTGCTTGCCGTATTTCAGTTTATTCCGCAGCAGTCGCCCCTTCGGTTTACCGAGATGGCGCCTCATATCCCTCTCGGTGTGTTGACAGCGTATGTATTCTACTCGCTATTCAAAATTCCCTTCGGCCTTCCTCAGGGCGGGCACTATTCTCTATTCATCATTCCCGTCTTTATTATTATATTAGGCCTGGGGTCGATGTACTCCACTATCGAGTGGCTCAAGGAGGGGATAGACACGAAGATGAATGCGGCATATCCGCTCGTGCCGACCGGCGCGTATCTCATGTATCCTTTGAAAGATTTTATGCAGCCGTTTTATTATATTTTAGACAATACGCCGCCTGATGCGGTAGTTTTATCGGAAACGACCGCGGGGAATTATATTCCTGTCTACAGCGGTCATACAGTATACGTAGGGCATGCAAATACCGTGAGGGCTGAAGAAAAAGGATTGCTGGTGCGGAAGTTTTTTGCCGGGCGGATGAGTGTAAACGATGCGCAGGCGTGGTTAGCCAAGGAGCGTATTTCTATTGTGTACTTTGGGCCTCAGGAAAAGGAAGACGGAGGAATCGGAGACCTAAAGCGCGTGTATCCGTTTCTCGTGGCAGCTTTTACCAATCCTCATGTAACGGTCTACCGCGTGCCGTGACGGCTCACTTAACCCGTTTTTTTATCACGGCGATGAGCTCCCGGGAGTGTTTGGGAAGTTCATAGACCGGGGAGTATTTTGCCAGAATCGCGTGAATGGTTTTGGGCGTATAGCGAAACAGGGGATCGTGATTGGTGCGGACCAGAAGCGGGATAAACCAGCGAAGAAATGTTTTGCCGATCAGAGGGCAATCACAGATATTTTTGATTGGTTCGGAGATGATGAGGCGTTTATTAGCAGACTGGTACAGTCTGGCAATAAGTTTTTTTAGGATCCTTAAATTGATACAAGCTTCCCTGAATAACAATAACGTCGGCTTGTGGTATAGGGGTGTTTTCTATATCTCCTAAAGCTGCTGAAATACCCATTTTAGACGCGTATGAGACACATGCAGGGCTTATGTCTATCCCGCGGTACGAAACGCTTTTCGGGAGGAAGGAAGATAGCTTTGCGTCTCCGCAGCAAACGTCAAGAACAGTAGAATGGGGGGGAACGTAGCAGGCAACGGAGCGGTATCTCGTGGAGTATGATTTGCCGTAAATCAACCGCATGGCGAGGGCATAAACTGCCGGAAAACGATAGAGCACTCCGCAGGGATAGCTGGTTTGGGTAGTACCGGATGAAGATGCCTCTTCCATAACCATACAATATATCTATAATAGGAAAAAGAAAAACCAAAAGCCACTGTAACTTTTCCATTATACACAACATGCAGAGTATACGAATACGTAAACCGGAGGCTAACGTAAGAAAAGCAGAACTTACGCGAGTAGCGTATCAAAAACGGTTGATCAAAACTGAAATAAAGGCGGTAGATCAAGTTCGAATAAGAAAGTCCTTTTTGCATATCCGTATGTGTCTAGCTAGCACACACCGGGTGTGTGCATTAATAGTGTTATGACAGTATTACTGGTGACTTACGTATTCGTAAAGATAAAAAATACATGAAGTATACACCGCGGATTCAAACACTTCTTGCTTTATTAGGGTTTGTGATTGTGGTGGCTGTAGTTTTCGGCGGTGCTCTTTTCCCGTCTGAAAAGATGCTGCTTTTTGGTGATGATATTCATCATTATTCCTATTATGTCAGGAGATTTCTTCTTTCCTGGTTTCGGAAAGGGGTTATTCCGTGGTGGAATCCGTATCAATTTAGCGGTTATCCTTTTTTGGCTAACCCTCAATCGGTAAATCCGTGGTATCCGGCAAGCTGGATGTTTTTTGTTTTACCGTTTTCATTTGCATTTAGTTGGTATGTAGCGCTTCACCTGATCATTGCAATGACGGGGATGTATTGGCTATTGCGTCGTTGGGTAGACAGTGTGTCTGCGTGGTCATGCGGGATTATCTATGGATTGAGCGGGTTTTTTGCGGCAAGGATATATTCCGGACACTGGGATATTATCGCGTCGGCATCATACCTCCCGTGGGTATTCGGATGCTGGTGGATTATGGGAACTTCCCGGAGCAAAAAGGGACACGGGAAACATATTGTGATTGCCGCGTCTGTTCTGGCTTTACAGCTTCTGACGGGATATCAAACCATAGTGCTATTGACGCTTGAGGCGGCAGGTATAGCAATGCTTGTTTTGTGCCTGCGGTACCGGTCTTTCGTTCCTTTGCGAAATGCAGTTATCGCGTTGGCTCTTGGAGCAGCACTAGCAGGAGTACAAGTGATCCCCTCGTTTGAGTTTTTCCGTCAAACCGTCCGTACGTTTCCGCTTGTCTATGAATGGACGTCGTATGGCGCTTCAACTGTACAAAGCATCGTGCGTCAGTTATTTCAGCCGTTTTATTTTGGTGACCAATACAGCTATTGGGGACCGCCGCAAAATTATGGCGAACACGCGATGTTTATGGGGATATCAGGCCTTGCGTTGGCTGTGCTAGGGGTGATATGGGGAATAAGGGGAATGGGGGGGATTGGCAAGAAGAGAGATATTCGTGATATGAGAGGAGCAGCGGGAATAGTATTTATCGCCATTGCGTGTTTCGGGTTATGGGTGTCGCTTGCGCATAACGCCCCATGGAACATTCACGATATTCTCTGGAGGGTAATTCCGATGTATCACTCGCTTCGACAGCCGTCGCGGCATCTCTTGCTTTCTGTTTTTGGTATGAGCGTATTGAGCGGCATAGGGTTGTTTGCCGTGAAGCGAATATGGATGCGCGTTGTCATCGCGGTTATTTTGTTGATTGAGCTTGTGCCGTTTGCGCGGCATTTTATAGCGATTCGGGATATTCCAAAAATTCGTCATGACCCGACACTTGTCGCAATCCTAAAAAGCGACAGGGAATTATATCGTTTTCTTCCGAATTTCGGCGTTTGGATACCGCCCCGGGACAGCCTGGATTTTAATGCCCCTATGGAATACGGCATATTTTCTTCAACCGGTTATGATCCATTGATATTGCGTAATTATTATGAATTTATCGATGCGGCTTCCGGAAACGCCGAATCGAGCATAATGAATATCAATGTCCAGGTGCCGTACTTGAAGTTAGCCACAAGATATGTAGATTTTTTGAACATCAAATACGTCCTTGTGTCGCCACAGTATGACCCTCTAGGCGGGGTATCGGGCGACCATTACCGTCTGGTGCGGGAAGACACGGAGAGGCACTACCGGCTGTATGAAAACCTTTCCGTACTGCCCAGATTTTTTTTCGCGGGAGAAGCCAAAGGGTACCCCGACCGGGCATCTGTGGCTTTCGCAATCCAAAGCGGGAAAGAGGATCCGTCGAAGACGGTGTTGCTTTTGGAAGGGGATGTCCAAAGGACGGCAGATACATTAACTTGTGATGGAGGGGAGAGATCAACAGTATCCGTGAGTTCATATAATACAAACAGTATTTATCTTTCTGTTGACGCATCCTGCAACGGATACGTCGTAAGTTCCGAGGTGATGTATCCGGGGTGGGAGGCATATTTGGATGGGGAAAAGGTGCCTTTGTATACAGGAAATCTTGCTTTCCGAACGATGTATGTACCTAAAGGAAAACATAGTATTATAATGCGCTACAATCCGAGAATTTTCCTGTACGGGGCGCTCGTGACTCTTGCGACAGTATTTGTGTGTGCCGTGATGTGGAGGAAGTGGAGCATAGTTGTGTTTTGAGGCATGCTGTCTATAGTGACGGTCTATTGCATGTGCGGGTGAAAAGATTAGAATAAATACGTATGAACACCGTACTGATTACCGGCGGACTTGGATTTGTTGGTACAAACATTGTCAAATATCTATATCGGCATACGTCCTATCGGATCGCGATTTTTGACCGACCATATCCTGATACCATATTAAACAAGCACCCGGTCATGCAGCTCGGGAATCGCATTCTCTTCCACCCCGGAGATCTTCTGGACCGAAAGAGTATCGACCGTGCTGTGCGGGGATCTATGTATGTTATCCATCTTGCTGCACGTACTCATGCCCGTGAATCGCTTGCCGACCCCGTCGCTGTGTATGAAACCAATGTCATGGGGACGGCATATTTTCTGGAGAGCAGCAGGAAGTATGGGGTCAGGCGCTTTATCCAGTTTTCTAGTTGTGAGGTATATGGGAATCGTATCCCGGGACGTCCGATGGACGAGTCGCATCCGCTTAATCCGGTAACGCCGTACGCCGCATCCAAGGTGGCAGGAGACCGTTTGGCGTCGGCATATTTCGAAAGTTATCACTTTCCTGTCGTCATCGTTCGTCCGTTTAACATGTATGGTCCATACCAGATGCCGGATAAGATGATTCCGCTTTTTATCAAGCGTCTTGTGGCAGAGAAACCCATTACGCTCAATAACGGCGGCAGATCACGGAGGGATTTTATTGCGGTTACGGACGTTGCTTATGTGGTGCAGAGGCTTCTGACGGCACCCCAAGGCGATGTCTGCGGAGAAGTGTTTAACATCGGTACGGGAAAAGTAATGTCGGTGCGCTCGATTGCGAAACAGTTGATTATACTTCTAAAAAAACCCTCGTCACTTTTGGTACCAAAGGAAAATGCCGTGACGGAGACAATGAACAATGTCGGTATTTCCAAAAAGATTGCACGGGTTCTCCATTGGAAGCCGTCTATGTCAGTTACCGAGGGGCTTAGAAAAACCACTGCATGGTATCTGCGTCATCAGCAGTGGCTTAACCAGTTTACTGACTCCGTCGATCAGAGGCTTTGAGCAGTCTTTTGTCACGCCGGATTTCCCGGATCAACTCCTGGACCCGCAGTCCTTCAGCGAGAGACGGGAACATCGGCTTTCGTTGTGCACACGCCGCGATAAACCGTGATGCGATGCTTCTCACCGCCAGCACCCGTTGATCTTCTTCGGTCTTCGGGGATGGGAAGAACAGCGTTTTTGCGGTATTTCTTCTATGGATGATCACCCGGAAATTATCGACAAATCCCAGATTATTGATGAGTTCAATCGTTGCTGTTTCGCACAGAAACACGAGTTGATGCCGGGTCACCCTCGGGGCGTTGCAGGAAAGATGGGCAGTTCCCGTGATGCCACTGCGGTACCGGAAGATACAATCGACACCCGTTTCGCCGCCGGGGCGCCGTTTTGCGTATGTCAGTTCGCTTTGGATGTCCTGTATGCGGCCGCCGAACAGTTCGAGGTAGTAAAGCGTGTGGGAAAAATAGAACGATACGGCACCACCGCCCTGAACAGGATCGGTTTTCCAGGATGTGATCCCGTGGGCGATATCGTAACTCATGAAATCCCAATTGACCGATAGGTGGACAAGGTTTCCATACGCTTTGTTGTCTATGAACGCTTTCACTTTTTGCCATTGGGGAATTTCCGGAAACAGAAAATCCATGGCCGTGGTCACGTGGTGTTGTTGGGCAAGCGATGCGAGTGTTTGTGCATGGGCATACGTATCGGCAAGCGGTTTTTCGGCGAATACCGGTATGCTGTTTTTGAGTATGACGGATGCGATGTCATATTGTGCCTTCGGTGTGACGGCTATGGCGACTGCATCCAATCGTTCGTTTTTGAGCATATGTTGCCAATTGTTATAGATGCGGGTGATTTTTCGTGGTGTACAATACTTCCGTATTCGGTCGGGGTGGTTGGCAGTAACGCAAGTTATCGTGCATCCTTTGACCGGATAAAATGCGGGGACTAATCCGTAAAGACCGAATCCGGAACCGATAATGCCCAAGCGAATCATGACACGTCTTTATTTTCGATGATATGGAAATCCGGCAGCGGAATGATAAAATCTGACGTAAGTCCCCGGGCCTTGAGGCGTTTCATAATGGGATTTGCAAGGTGCCACGCCAGAAGGACGACATAGTCCGGTTGTTCCCGAATGAGACGTTCATTGTTAACGATGGGAATATGTTTACCGGGCAAATATTTATTGAGTTTGAGAGATGTGGGTTGTTCGGTGATGTAAGGAAGGAGTTCTTTGTCTACACCGAAGCAGTTAAGGAGCGTGACGCTTCTTGCGGGACAAGCATCGCCGACTACAAGCTTGCCTTTCTTTTTTGCGGCGATGAGAAAATCCATGAACGCAACACGTGCCCGTTTCACCCGGGAGGCAAATTGTTCAAACGTTGCATACGTGCCGAGGCCTGCCTTTTTTTCGAGTGCAAGGAGTGCTGCCACCGATGCGTGGACATGTCTTTTTTTACCTTTGGTTGCGTGCATACGGATATTGCCGCCGTAGCGCTCTCCCCGTTCGACGTCAGTGATAGTAAAATCGTACGGTTTGAAAAGTTTTATAAGTGCCCGGAGCGTATAGGTCCGGAGATGTTCATGGTACATGCTGTCAAATTGTCCGCCTTTCACAATATCGAGAAGATAATGCGTTTCATTGACAAATACGCCGTCTGGGGTAAGCAACGCATGCGCTCCGGCGATAAATTCCCCGATGGTCTGCATATGGGCAAACGTATTGGTGGTCACGATGAGCGACGCGGGTCCGTATCGTTTCCTGATCGTATGGGCAATGTTGACGGTAAAAAATTCCCGTATGGTGGGAATGCCATTTGCTCTGGCAATTTTTGCGATGTTCGTAGGTTCCACACCGAGCACCCGAATCCCAAGCTTTTGAAAACCCTTGAGCAATGTGCCGTCATTTGATCCGATGTCGACGACCAAGCTGTTTGGTGTTAATCGGTACTTTTCTTTAAGCGAGCGGCTCATGCCTTCCTGATACGTGACCAGTTCTTGTGTGATACCCGGCCTGTAGGGGTAGTCCGGATGGTAGACTTCCTTACCATCTACGCAATAATCGAGTTGCACGACCGTACATTTGGGGCACCACATCATACGGAGCGGATACGTCTTCTCGGGCATAAAGAGCATGGTTTTTGAAAGGAGCGTATCTGACAACGGTTGATATCCGAGATCGAGAATGAGGCGGAGCCGGGGATGGTTGCAAACCTGGCAGCGGATGATGTGACCGGTTGGGATGAAATGGTATGCAGGATACAATGATTTCATACGGTGTCTATAGTATACACATGCACCACTACTTGTCCAATCCGCTTTGGGATGATGTCAAGCGTGGAGAACTCCGATAGATAAACATCGGGCTTCGGTAGATATGGTACGCATAAAGGAGGTACCGGGTTAATGCGATATTTGACTGATGCAGGAACTCAACACCCTTCAGAAAACGCATGGAAGACGCTTCTCGGAAATACCGGACGGGAACAGGGATTTCTGCCACGGTAAATCCATAGGCAAGTGCGGAAATCATGAGTTCTTGGTCGTAGACGAAATTATCGGAGAACGCATAGAGGGGTAGTGTGGTTAACAGTTTTTGAGAAAAAGCCCGGTATCCGCTGAAATATTCCGAAAGATGCGCATGGAGAAGGTAATTTTGGGTATACATATAGATTCTGTTGAGGATATATTTACTGTACGGCATGCCGTTTTCGAGGGTTTCCTTGCGCGATCGCATCCTACTGCCAAATACAAGATCTGCTTCTCCACGAATAATCGGGGTTATAAGCTCCTTGAGACGCCGGGGGTCATATTGGTAATCCGGATGGAGCATGACGACCACATCAGCTCCTTTTTCGAGCGCCTTTATCTGACCGATACGCTGGCTATATCCATATCCCCGGTTTCGGCCATTACGGATGACCGTCAGCCCTAATTGTTTACCAAGGCACGCTGTGTCATCAGTACAACCGTCATCGATAAGGAGTATTTCGTCTGCGATACCCGGGGGCATATCCCGTACGGTACGTTCGAGTGTGGATGCGACATTATACGCCGGCATGAATACAATAACTTTGGGACGTTTCATCTTATACGACAATGGGAATCCACACACTAAGAATCAAAACAGAGTGTAGTATCTCATAGAATACGACACATTGCAATGTCACGAATAGAAGCCGCGTATTGCCATGTGTTACGTCGGTAGAGCATAATAGAACAGGCATGACACAGCGTTCTCGTTGGTATTTCATCGCTTTTGGAATCGGCATGTTCGCGCTCGCTTTTTTGCAGGATGCAATTCTTCGGATGCATGCGCCATCGGGGTATATCTATCCGTACCTTTTGACGACGTTTCACAGCAAATATTATTACCTCGCGGTCATCACGGAAGGAACCGGTCCGGGGTGGTTGGTCTCTATGCCATACCTCATCACTCCCCATGCGGGATCAATCATCCATTATCTGTATTTTCTGTTGGGGAAAATTTCCCTGATCACGGGGCTGACGGCGTATCAGGTATATCTGATTTCCCGGATGATCGGGGCGGGGCTTTTGATTTGGACAGCCATGGCATTTATGAAACGTCATATACCGTCTGCTGTCGCACGAACCGCATTTTTTCTCTATCTTCTTGTTCAGCCCTGGCCATTTTGGAACAATGGCAACCTGTTCGTACAGGGTTTTAACCATTGGGTATGGGAAACAGGGGAAGCAGTGCGTCGAATTGGCATGCTCCCTCCGCATGCAACCATCAGCGGGGGGCTGACGGTCCTTTCCTTGCTCCTCATCACTGATCTGACCAAACGCCTGGTATGGTGGAGAACAATTCTCGCCGCAATTTTAAGTTTCATCGCCGGCATAATCTACCCTATGCCTGTGTTTGTGGTCGGTGTCGCCTACGGCGCCGCTATGGGTTGTTGGCAGATAACACGGCGTATCGTACAGAAAAAGTGGGAGAGAGGGGAGATACTGCGGTCGATCGTGTATCTTTCGGCAGGTGTTGCCGCGGTCCTTCTGTTACGGCAGGAAACAGCCAAAGGGTATCCATGGAGCGTTTGGGAGTGGGAAGTGGCATACTTTAACGGGCCGCAAGGACAATTTTGGCTGCGGTATCCACAGCAACTTGGCATATTGCTGCCATTAGCGTTGGTAGGACTGATGAGAAAATCCGTATCCGTCGTGGATTGGTTCGTACGCATCTGGGCGTTTTCCGGATTGTTGTTGGCACCGTTTGCCACATCGCTGCATCTTGCGACGTACCGGATCATTCAGGCACAGCAGTGGCTACCGTTATCAATGCTTGCCGCTTATGGAGTACACGACATGTTCGTGTTGATCAGGAAACGTAACCCCCGGCTTGCCGCGGCAGTACGTACTATAGGGGGTGGTCTTATCGTGGCGTATTTTGCCGTCTATACGTCACTTGCTGCGTATCGGGTGGTATCAGCATTATGGCCATACTATAGAAATGCGTACATATCTCCGGATGAACAGGCGGCGATATCGTATTTACGAACAAACAGCAAGCCGGATAGCATTATCATCACCGATATGTATATGTCAAACGTACTGCCGGCATTTGTCCGGGTGCGGACGGTAATCGGGTATCCGCCGAATTATCAAAACGAAGCGGATTTCCAGCGGGATGTATCACTCACGTCAGCATTTCTCTCCCGTACAATGCCGGAACAAGACGCTCGGAAACTCGTTGATGCGTGGCGCACGGACTTTGTCTATGCCGACGGATCATCTGGCATCGCACAACGTCCATACACATTTTTAGTACCGGTATACAGAAACAATTCTGTGGTCATTGAGCGGGTGATCCGCTAGATGGGGGTATGACCCAGTATTTGGCAATGCACGGGTCCTCACCGCCCCACCAGGGTTCCTGCAACGTTTCCTTTTTCCGTTTATTGTCATAAATCCACACAAGCGGTACGCCTTGCGTTTCTACAGTGTAGGCCGGCTCATACATTCTAATGTAATCGGTGATATGGTAGCGGTAGAAAAATGACTGACGGTTGAGGACAACCGTGAAGTCCGCTTCGCTGATTCCCGTTGTGTTGAGGCGGGAAAGAAGATCGGGGCGAAGATAGGTTCCGGCGACGTCCGCCGCCATGACGATATTGACAACGCTGTTTTTGGGGGCATGCCCGTTCAGCCACAGGACCGCCTGTTTTTGACTTGACCCCCAATAGTCAAGATCATACTTGCCGAAGGCGCCTTTGATCCCGCCGACGAGCTCATTGTAATAGGTGATTTGATATGGGTGATAGGAGTAAATAGTAAATAGTAAAAAGTAAAAAGTAAAAAGTAAAAACGTCGTCAGAATACCTTGATGAAGCGCATTTGGTATGCATCTGCGGTTCTTGATCCAACGGATAAGGTGGTCTGCTCCGATTGCGGCGAGGGCCGAGAGGGGGAAGAGGACTTCTTCAAAGTGCCGGATGCCGTCTATGACGCCGATTTTGGGGATAAGGTAGCGGGTGAGGGGGAGAAAGAACCAGAGGAGCAAGAGAAGGCCAATAGGTCTTATATGTCTGATAAGACGAATAAGTCCAATTAGGAAAAAAACCAATAAAACAAGCGGTGTCGTGATCGCTAAATACCAATACGGGTAGTACCATGGAACGTTTTTGCCAGAGCAGTACCAATGGCCATTGAGGAGAACTTCAATGTTGTCCGTGCCGACGCCGAATGTCGTGATCATGTGCATGAGTTGGCCTATAGGATCGGGCCAGAAGAGAGACCAGAGGAGGAGGGCAGCAAGGGGAGCAAGGAGAAAGTACCAAAAGATTCTGACTTTCTGAGTTTTCTGAACCATGAGCCACACGGCGAATATAACAGGGATGAAGATGCTGTTGACTTTAACATTAAACGCTATTGCAAATCCGACTGCTGCCAAAATGAGATCTTTGAGGCGCCGGAAGCGAACAAGCCGCCACACGAGCCACATGTTGAGTGCAAATACAACGGCGCTGGGGATGTCTTTCATATTGTTATGAAGGTCGGCGAAATACCGCGGCGTGAGGGCCAGAAAGAGAGCGGCAACGATGGCAACGCCCGGCGAAAATGCCTGATACATGAAGACATACAATACTCCGATGCCCGCTACACCCCAGAGAATGATGGGCAGGTTGTAGGCTGTGTCTTGCGGAAGAAGGTGGAGAGCCTTGGAAAAAAGAAGGAATGAGGCAACGGGCGGAATGGACATAATGGGCCCGTAGGGAAGGTCAAGCGTCGTCCTGGGGTCGAGGCCTGTGTAGGGGAGCGGCCGGGGCTCAATTTCATTCCAATTGTACCCAAGGAATTTGGCACCTCCAAAAAAATGGTAATGAAAGTCCCAGGTAAGTCCGTAGTCACGGGCAACTGCAAGATGGATCGCCAGGAAAACGAGGACGAGAACGATGCCCCAGACGAAGGGCTTGCGATGGATAGGTTTCGCTGTCCGTTTCATGGATTTTCGATAGAGTGTTAAGATATCTCATATAATTGCATATAATAGGTTTATCATCAATATTGTAAAATGCAGAACTGACGTGATTTAATGATTATATGGATCGTTTTTTTGACAAAAAGCATGTGCTCATACTGCTTTTGGGCCTTTCCTGTGTGCTTTTGGGCGTGTTCCTGTGGTGGCACCTGCGGCTCGGACTAACGCGGTACTTTGATGTAGATGAGTTTGCATACCTGCATTGGGCGCATAATATTTTTGTCGGGAAACGGCCATATGTGGACTTCTTTTATTATGCAACGCCCGGATTTATATGGATTTTATCGCCTCTTTACGGGTTTTTTTCCGGGACGGGCCCGCTACTGGCAGGACGAATTTTGGCGTTCGTGAGCTTTGTGGGTTTATGCACGGGGGCAGGGTTATTGTTTTGGGAAATGAGGAAGAGCTGGATAGCGATTGTAGCGCCTCTTGTATTAGCTTTTCTTCCCATGCCGTTTGATAAATTTATTGAAATTCGGCCGGATACGCTGGCCTTTGCTATTGCAATGTTCGGGCTTTTCTTTCAGATACGATGGATGCGAAATGATGAAAGGAAGACTGAACTTTTTTGGTCCGGAATTCTCTACGGAATATCGCTTTTGATTTTGCAGAAAGTTGGTTTGCAGGTGGCGATAGCGGGCATCGTGGTTCTTCTATCCCGTAAGGCAATGCCGTTTGTATTGGGATTAGTGTTTCCCTTAGGAACATTTGTAGTGTGGATGATGGCGTGGGGCGGATTCAACACGGGCATGTATTCAATTACAAAACTTCCGTTTGAAGTAGGTAACTTAGGTAAAGCATTTGGAATGATGCCGGATCTTTTCTTTTATCCAAACCAGATATATTACGGGCAGACGGGAATATCGACAGGACTTCTTGCCAATCATGCGTTATGGATCATAGGGCTAGGGGTGGGGATATGGAGATTATTGACGCCATACCTCATTGGGAAAAAACAGTACATATGGTCGGAAGTGCTTATATCGAGCATATTTATTACCCATGTATTATCTTTCATCTATTTTTATCCAATGAGGCATCCTCAATATCTTATTCCGGTTGCGGTGTTTGTTTCGTGGTATGTAGCAGACGGGGTGTTTATGGTATTTGAGAAAATAAAAAAATCTAGAGCAGGATTGTATATTTTTGCTGTTTTGATGTTGGGCGGATTTATGTTTTTGCATCAGACGATTCGTGATGTAACGGTTCCCAAGCTGGCGTGGAGCAATAAAGAGAAACTTGCCGAAATGCAAACGCTCTGGACGATGATTCCGAAAAACAGTTACGTTTTTGACCTTGAGGGTGCAACGCTCTATTATGAGGACCCGTACTATGTGAGCAGTTTGCCGTTCGGGCAGTGGGCGCAGTTTTTAAGTAGGCCCCTGCCACCATTAGCGGCGGCTTTGGAGAAAACCGAGACGAAATACATTTATCAGGGCCACTCGGGTAGGCTGGCGGCATTAACCGTGGGGGATCAAGAGTACATTAAGAAAAATTTTATACCAATTGGTGACGGGGCACTCCTGATGAGAAAATAATGTATTTTTTGACATGCGGCCGCATGTGTAAAAGTACATAATTTCGTTTGGTCAGATAGGAAGGATAAGATAGGAATGGGTTGAGCTTCGACTTAAGCTCGTTTCAGCTTTGTTGAATGTCTAAGCGTTCGTGGAGTTCCCCGCCTGTAGCGATAGCGCAGGGAGGGGTTCTTTATATTTAAATAAGACGGATATACCGGAGGAAAAGAGACTTGACAGTTCCATGATGTACATATATGATATGTACAATGCTTAGGCTTGATAGTTTTGCGAATTTTGAATGGGATAGGGGGAATCTGGACAAGAGTTATCAGAAGCACGGCATCATACCAAACGAAGCAGAAGAGGTTTTTTTGGATGAGCGGGTAATTATTGTCCGCGACATAAAACATTCACAAAAGGAGAATCGGTTTATTGTCATAGGAAAAACGACGGAAAAGAAAATCTTATTTGTCGTTTTTACTTTAAGGAAGGATACGGTGAGGATAATTTCGGCCAGACCGGCCAATAGAAAGGAGAGGGGAAAATATGAACAAAAAGCTTAAAAAAATACCGGTATTTCGATCGGAAAAAGAAGAACGGGAATTTTGGCAGAAAGCTGATTCTACAGAATACATAGACTATGCCAAAGCTGAACGCGTAAGCTTTCCCAACCTCAAGCTCACAAGCCGGCCGGTGACCATCAGACTGCCGGTATCGCTCATCGACAAAGCCAAGCGCAGGGCTCACCAACGGGACATACCCTACCAATCGCTGCTTAAGGACATCCTCTTTAAGGCGTTCGCCTAAGTAGCAGTCCACGCTAGAGGTGGAGGTGGTACAGAAACCTATCCTTTGTGAACCATCAGGCCGATTACGCGCAAAATCTAGAAAGAATCAAGCATCTGACCGTCAATGAGGAAAAAGATATAGTGATAAAAGACAAGGTTTGAACGTATTTAACATGGAATGTTAATTTTTGGAATTGCAATAAAAAAAGGGTTGGATCCGGATAAACCACGAAACCTCGCCAAAAGCGTGACAGTAAAGTAATTAACTGCTGTGTACTACAACATTGTGTCCTAATGGAATAACAACTGATCGTTGCTCTGCTCCATTTACTATAAGATCAGATGAAAGTTCTCCTTCTTTTAAAGACACAACTCTCAGTTGTTCAGCAGCATCTGTAATTTCTTCTATAGCTCTCATTGGTGTGCCTTCAGGAAGAAAAACATCTGTATCATCATCTTTACCATCATTCTCTCCACCTGCTGGATTTACAAAGACCGGTCCACCAGTTCCAATAGAATGTCCATCAGCAAATTCAAATCTCGGTGTCATAGAATATCTCCTTTCAATAAGGAATGTGACTATATAACTTTTTTTGCCCGAAGTCAATTTTTGTATAAATCAAGGACATTTGCTACATTCCTCCGTTGTCAATAAAAAATACCGTAACGGACTTTTAAGACCAAGACTGTGGTGCCGTCTTTCACAGTCATAGCTATTCCATCCGGAAGGCGGAAAGTGACACTTCCACCTCCTGAACCCATGTATTCTACTAAAAATGGGATATGCCCTGGCGTAATGGTCCATTTAGCCAATGTCGCAAATGTATCTTAACTTATTCACTCTCAGTAGGGGGTTTGGAGCTTGACATACGGTGGAAGTTTGTATAAGCTAGTATATACATGAAAACGGATGAGGCTATTCAATTTGAGTGGGATGAAGGCAATAGAGAAAAATCGAAGAAGCACGGTGTGGAAACAAAAGAATCGGAAGAGGCCTTCTTTGATACAAAGAAGGTGATATATAAAGATGTTTTCCATTCGACCAAAGAGGAGCGATTCATCTTGCTTGGGAAAACAAAACTAAAACTATTATTGTACATAGTATTTACCTATAGGAAACAAAGCGTGCGAATAATATCAGCACGAAATATTAATAGAAAGGAGGTGCACTTGTATGAAAAAGAAACTTAATGTACCAAAGTTTAAGAATGAAGACGAAGAGCGGGAATTTTGGTACAAGCTGGACTTATCAGAGTATTTTGAGCCGTCTGACTTTGTGCCGGTGAGCTTTCCGAACCTGAAGCCGACGAGCCGGCCGATCTCAATTCGTATTCCCGAGTATCTTCTCAATCGACTGAAGGAGAAAGCCAACGAGCTCAACATCCCGTACCAATCGCTCATCAAAACCTATATCCATAAAGGAGTGCTGTCACATCCGTAAAGAGGTTATATGCCCTTCATAATCGGAATTGTCTTCGATAGGGCTTCGACGAGGTGAGCCCCGACATTCCTACATTGTCGACGAAATACTGTGACGGACTTTTAAGGTCAAGACTGTGGTGCCGTCTTTCACAGTCATAGCTATTCCACCCGGAAGGCGGAAAGTGAACAGGTGGTATGCTTCTTATGAGTAGTAGTCCAGCCAGCGGGAGGTTAGTTACAAGAGGAAAAGAGGGGGTGTAAACCTAAAACACCCTCCGGGTGGAATTGGTGGAATTCCGATGTAGTTATAAAAGACAAGGTTTGAACGTATTTAACATGGAAGGTTAATTTTTAATTAATTTTTAATTTTAACTCCATCCTGTCACCAACCCGTTTTAACTTTGTTCTAGTGTCCTTGCAATCAAAAGATTTTGTCCTGCAGAAAACATTAAAGCTTGCTTTACTTCATAATAAACTCTTTCAGATGTTCTAGATAGCTGCACGCTCAACATTCCCACATTCATCTTTATTAGTGATATACCGATATCAGTATTAACACTAACAGGTGTCATTTGTACCAGTTTATTCCAACCAACGATTAACTGTTCTAATACCCACTTGGATATTGCATGTGTTTCAAGTATATGTTTCAAAAGACCTTCAGGTACTTGTTCACCAGCCAATAAATGCATTATACAAAGCCCTTCACCAACTGTCACCTGATATTCTTTTTCAACCTTTGGGTTCATTGCTGTGTCAAAACCAACCGCAGACCATTCACTAAACGTATTGAGGTGAGCTTCTCTTCTTGGCATATTTTCCTTTCTAATTAATAAAAAACTGCCTTATATTTTAGGCAGTATTACACTATAGCACTTTTAACAGCTTATAGCAATTTTTTTGTAAATCAAGGACATTTGCGACATTCCTCCGTTGTCAACAAAATACCGTAACGGACTTTCAGACCAAGACTGTGGTGCCGTCTTTCACAGTCATAGCTATTCCACCCGGAAGGTGGAAAGTGGGTGGAACGTGTACTGAAGGGGTAAATGCTTACGGTATGTAAAATCGGACATGCGGCCGCAGGTGTAAAAGTACATAATTTAAGAGGGGAATGAAGGGAATTTGGGGAATTTGGGGAATTTGGGAAATAAGAGAAAGAAGGGGGAGCGAAAAAGATAAAAAATATTAAGGCGCTAATATGACAGTGGGAAAAGAAAACAGAAGGATAGAACGGCAAATTTTCCAATTAGAGGAGTTTAGAGGAATGTAAAGGAATGTAGAGGAAAATGACGTGCAACATGACAACAACGTGTTGAAAGCAGGCGGAGAAACCCGTATGATGATGTGCAATGAAAAGGCGTATAAAAAAGATGGCGCCGGATTTGTCTCTCGTTCTTGCGTGCTATAACGAGGAGCCTTTGTTTGCGGAAAGCGCGGCGCTTATTTTGGCGGTACTGAACCAAACCCGCTTATCGTACGAAATTATTTTTGTAGATGATGCCAGTCAGGACGGGACGAAGGAGTTGATTCAAAAGGCGTGTTCCGGCAAGATTCCCATCAAACACACCTCCCTCATGTTCAGAGCAATATATCATCGCAGTAACAAGGGCCGCGGACGGACCGTGGCAGACGGCATACGGGCGGCAAAAGGAAGAGTGGTGGGGTATATTGACATCGACTGCGAGGTATCTCCTGTCTATATCCCGGAGATGGCTGCTCGGGTTTTGGGGGAAAAAACGGATGTAGTAATCGGAAAACGGATTTATAGAACAACAATTTCTTCTCTACACCGGGAAATAATGAGCATGGGGTATCGGTGGCTCTTGGATAAAATGATTGGGACAGGAGGAATGGATACAGAGACGGGATATAAATTTTTTAACAGAAAAAAGATAATGGCGGTACTGGCGAAAGCAACACATCCCGGGTGGTTTTGGGATACGGAAATTATGGTATATGCCCAAAAAGCAGGGCTTAGGATAACCGAAGTGCCGGTATTATTTATGCGCCGGACGGATAAATCCTCAAGCGTACGGGTATGGAGGGATATACCAGACTACGTAAGAAGCTTGTTTCTATTAAGAAAACGTTTGAAGAAGGAATAAAAATTAGTCTCGTGCCTATGAAAGCTCTAAGAACAATCGGAATAAAAAAAGCAGTGCGGTTTGTCGGGTTTCAGTGCGTCGCGCAGATGCTCCACTGGATGACGGTGCCGCAACTGCGGGCAGTGTTGATGAGGCTGTTGGGTGCGCGTATAGGCGGCGATACCATCGTGCATGATATGACGTTTTCGAATCTTTACCACTATGGTTTTTCACGGCTTACCATAGGCAGGCAGTGCTTTATCGGTGACGAGGTGTTATTTGACATGAGGGGAACGATTGTTTTGGAAGACCACGTGACGCTGTCTAACCGCGTAAATATCGTCACCCATATAAATGTAGGCTATCCGGACCATCCGCTCCAGAGGGTGTACCCGACAAAAGTTGAATGCGTACGAATAAAACGCGGAGCTTATGTAGGGACCGGTGCAACCATCCTGCCGGGGGTTACCGTGGGTGCGCAAAGTGTGGTGGGGGCAGGGGCGGTCGTGACTAAGAACGTGCCTGACCGGACTGTTGTAGCGGGCGTACCGGCGAGGGCGGTGAAGAAGATCAGATTATGAACATTCCTTTGAATAAACCGTACTGGGGGAAACGAGAAGAGGAAGCGGTGATCCGGGCGATGAGGACGGGGACAGGAGTTGGGGATGGAGGGAACACCAGGGTGGCGACGGAGAAGCTCAAAACCCTCATCGGGAGCAGATATTGTTATCTCGTGACTTCATGTACGAGTGCCATGGATATCGCGCTTTTGGCGTTGGGGTTAAAACCCGAAGAGGAGGTCATCGTGCCCAGCTTCACGCTGTCGGCAACTGCCACGCCTGTACTTTTGGCAGGCGGCCGGCCGGTGTTTGCCGATATAGATCCGGTGACCTATTGTATAGACCCCCTCGACATTGAGAAAGTGATCACCAAGCGGACCCGGGGCATTATGGTCGTCCATTACGCGGGGATGGCGGCTCCGATGGAAAAAATTTTGGCGCTGGCCAAGGCGTACAAGCTGTGGGTAGTAGAGGATGCGGCGCATGCGATAGGGGCGTATTATCACCGAGGCCCGGCCTTTGGGGCCCATCAAGGCCGGGCCTCGCATTTAGGAACATTTGGTATTGCCGGGGCGTTTTCCTTTCACGGGACGAAGAATGTTTGCTGCGGTGAGGGTGGGGCGATTGTGACAGATGATCCTGAACTTTCCGGGAAAATCGATGTGTTGCGGGCGGTGGGGACCAATAGGAGCGCCTTCCTTGCTGGTAAAGTTTCTTTGTATGAGTGGGTAGGAGAGGGAAGTAGTTATTTACTTTCTGATATACTAGCGTCCATTTTAATAAATCAAATAGATCGAATTGATCGAATAAATAAAAAAAGAGGACAAATAGCATCTTTCTATAATAAAATATTTCAACCTTACTCCCACGTAATCCGATTGCCGTCTGTCCCCGAGGGTGCTGTTCCAAACTGGCACATATATGCTTTAAAATTCAAAACAGAGAGCAGAAGAAAAAATTTTCAGACAAAAATGCGCCAAAAGGGTATAGAAGTTTCCACCCATTATGTGCCACTACACTCGTCTCCTATGGGAAGGAAACTTGGAGGAGACCGCAGGAAGCTGACGGTAACGGAGGACGTAGCGCGCACTTTAGTAAGAATGCCGATATATCCGGGTTTGACGGAGAAGGAACAAGAGTACGTGGCGCGAGAAGCGAAAAAAATATTGGACTAATAAGACTAATAGGGTAATGATAAAAATGACAAAACCATATCTTTCTATAGTAATACCGTACTACAACGCTCCGGATAATCTGGAGCGGCTTATCGCCTCTATACAAAAATCAAAAGGTGCGCCGCCGTACGAGGTGATTGTCGTGGACGATGGATCGGAGGAAGAGTTAAAAGTTAAAAGTGAAAAGTTAAAAGTTATTCGCCTCAAGAAAAATCGCGGTCCGGCTGTTGCCCGAAACAGAGGGGTTGCGGTGGCCAGGGGGAAATTCGTCGTCTTTTTGGACTCTGATGTGGAGGTGTTTGCCGATACACTAGCTAATATCGCGAGTGTTTTTCGCGATGATCCGGATGTGGTGGCCCTTACGGGAGTATGGGTAAAAGATCAGAGGTCGCGGTCGTTTTTTCCGAATTTTAAGGCACTTCGGGATTGGAGCTACTGGATAAACGAGCGGGATAAAAGCGGGTATTACTTCCTGTTTTCTACACGGATTGCCGCAATAAAGCGCAGTGTTTTCTTACGGTTAGGCGGATTTGACGAAACGTATCCGGCGCCTTTGGTAGAAGATATTGAGCTAACGTATCGGATAGCCCGGCGCTACGCCATAATCTTTGCGCCGCACGTACGGGTCCGGCATGAATTTGAAGAGTTCTGGCCGATAGCCAAAAAATATTTTTTGCGGGCGTATTACTGGACAAAGCTTTACCAGAAGAGGAAAAAGTTTGATCCGGTGGCGACTACATGGCAGGAGGCGATAACCACGATTTCCGGAGTCGGCGTAGTAGCAATGGGTCTCATGAGTCTCATAGGGCCTATACGACAAATATGTTTCATGGGATTATTGGGAGCAGCTGTCGTGCATATTTTTCTCGTGCGTAAGTTTCTGGCCTTCGTGTATCGCGAGAAAGGCTTGGTATTTGCAGTAAAAAGCTTTTTTGTGGGGCTACTTCTCTACTGCTTTATCTTTGCTGGAGCGGCTTGGGGGAGGGTGCGGTAAGAGACCAATAAATAGCTGGCTATGGTGCGGAGTTCTCCGGTAGAGTAAGCCGCGGGACGATAACCGGCGCGGTGGGAGGAGTCGCTCCTTGCACGGGTGTTTGAGTTGTGGCGGGAGCTTGTGGGGGAAGCGCGGAGAGGCGCTCTATTTCTTGTTGGGCTCTTTGCCAGTCAGCTGTACCTTGGACAACAAGTTCCTGAAGCTGCCTCCAGTACAAAAGAGCTTTGTCGTTTTGACCATTGAGGCCAAAGACGCGGGCAAGGCCTTCGTAGGCGGAAATGAGTCCGGGCTTTACCATAAGGGCAAAAGCATATTCATTTTGGGCTTCTTCAAGGCGATTCTGGTCGGTATAAAGCCCGCCAAGGGTAAATCGAAGTATAGGATTGACCGGATCCAGTTGTACTGACTTTTGATAGGCGGCAATGGTCCAGTTTTCGGTACCCTGGGCGATGCCGGTCATATTCTTATAGATTTGGGCGAGATTTTCCCATGAGGTGACGTGCTCCGGCAAAAGACGAATGGCAATTTTGGCTTCATTGATAGCCTGCTGAACGAGCGTGACGACGAGCTGGCGGTTTTCAGGGACAAGCGTAATACGGGAGCTTGGGGACGCAACATCCTGCGTATTGGCGATAATGGTGTTTGCCAGGATAAGGCTGGTTTGGCTGTTGGCTATGTGGTAGCGGCCAACCCAAGGATTGAGTTCTATGGCTCGGCGCTGACGCGCGTAGGCTCGGGTGCCGTTTCTGTCGTTTGCGGCGCGAATAGAATCAAGGAATACGTACTCTCCTGCGTATGATCGCAACAATCCATACATCCCCAGCGTCACACAAAAGAGTAACAGAAGGAAGGAAGCAAACGCTAGTAAGCGATGTTTTGGGGTTATTGGAATAGTCAACGTGCGGTATGAAGGGGCAAGAAATAATAAAGAAGCAAGTACCGCAAGAAGACTGACATGCGGGATGGTGAGCACGAGTGCGGTAACTCCGAGAAGCAAGCTGGTTTGTGCGATAGGTGTATGCCGACTGGCTACCCATATATTCCATAGGAGAATAAGTATGCCGATAATTCCCACCAAGCCTAATGTAGTGCCTGTATGGAGGATGAAGCTTGATCCCGAAATGAAGCGGACATTCCACAAGGACGTGGCATTGAGAGAGACAGACCGGTGTTGGGTGTAGGCGGAGAGATAATTTTCCGCGCCTGCTCCGAAAAGAAGTTGCTTGGGCTGTTTGATGGTTTCTATCATAATATGCCATCCTTCGAACAAGGGCATCGTGGTGGCATGGAGCTTTGGCACTACTTCGCGGGCCGTGAGGATGATGCCGCCTGCCATTATTACTGCCAGAATTGCCGTCGTGATTGCGTGGGAATGTAGTTTTTGCTGTATTGACTTGACACATTCGGCGATAGCCAAAGGCAAGACAAGAAGGACATATGCCAAAAGAGCACTACTTGCCCCTACGGGAGTCCATAGTTTGTCAGAAAGGAACGAAACGCCGGGAAGAATCGCATGCCCTACGCCAACGTATTGGTACACGGCGATTGCTGAAGCGGTTGTAGCTCCGATTAAGAGAGCCAACTTCAGGCGTACTTTACCGTGGGCGTCGAACGTATCTTGAGACATAAATGCAATGATGAAAAGGGACAGGAAAGGTATAAACCCGTTGGGAGACATGAGTGCCTCTGTTTTATTTTGCGAAACAAAAAGCCCAGCCAGTGCGGCAAGAACAAGAGCGCCAAATCCGATACTTGCTGAAGAAATAGATACCCGGAGCGTCCGGAAGAGAACGATCCGCAATCCCCAGAGGATCATAAGAAAAAGAGCGCCTAACGCCAGAAGGTAATATTTGTTCGTGTCGTAATAATTTTGCGTTAAAGGGAGGAAAAACAGCGGTACGAATGACAGGACGATCAGAGAGGTCCAGTGTATGGCTGTGTCAATAGCGTGGGTGCGGGAGCTGGTCATGTACTTCTACTATACTGTAGATTTATGTTTGATGGTAGAAAGAGTTTTTGGTGGGGAAATAAGATGAGTCTAGAGCATTGATTTTTTTCGCGGGGGTTGCCATACTGTATGTGAAGACTTATGAAAAAAAAGCGGCTGGTGACTGGTGAGGGCGGATTCAGCTTGATGGAGCTATTGGTGGTTATCGTCATACTTGTTCTGCTTTTTATTTTAACCGTCATGAATTGGAAAAATCAGGTGAATAAAGGGTATGACGGCCGGCGAAAAAGCGATTTGGGAAACGTGCGCTCCGCGCTTGAGGAGTATTATAATGACCGCGAATGCTACCCTGCGACGCTTGGGTCATGCGGCGGGAACACTCTCGACCCGTATCTCCCTGCCACGCCCTGCGATCCGAGGAGGAATATACCGTATCTCTATACCAGTGCGTCCGGAGATTGGTGCAAAGACTATGTATTGTGCGCGGCATTGGACAATACAGGTGACGGCGATATCACCTCCAAGGGTTGCAATCCCATAACCGGATGCGGTTGGGGCGCGGGCTACAATTATTGTATAGCTTCGGGCACAACGGCTGTGGCAGAGGGGTTTGACGCTGCTATAATGCCTACTCCCACTCCAACACCGACACCAGGGGCACCAACGCCCACGCCGACGCCGGCGCCGGGCGGCAATTACGCGTGTACGCCGGGAGGAGCATGCAATAGCTATGGCATACCGATGATTTGGCTTTGTCCAAAGACTTTTGTTGCCGCTAACTGCAACGATGAATGCAGTAATCCGGCGGTTCGGTGCCCAATATGACGAAAAAATTCAAATGTAAGAAAGGCTTTACGCTCATCGAGCTTATGGTCGTAATCGTCATCATGGGGATATTGGTGATGATAGGCATATCGACATTCATTTCTTCTCAAAAGCGAGGACGTGACAGCAGGCGTAAAAGTGATGTCACCAATATCGCGCTTGTTCTTGAGACGTACTACAACGATAAAGGGAAATATCCTACAGGCAATAGTGCGGGTCAGATGGTTGGTTGTTTTCCTGATGACGCAACAGCGTGTACCTGGGGAGGAGCATTCAAAGACAAAAATAGTACTGTTTACATGATGGTATTGCCGAAAGATCCGAGAGACCCATCCCAGCAATATTATTACGTATCGAGCGGGGGCTATTTTCAGCTGTACGCACTTTTGGAAAATACGTTTGACGTTGACGTTCATCGCAATGCAAGCGATGTAGCGCAATCGTATGTTGGTACGATTTGCGGAAGCTCGAAATTGTGCAATTACGCGGTAACAAGCAGCAATGTATCGGCTACGGACTATAGTCATGCCCTCACTCCTCCGTAGAGTAGGCTATGGGCAAAGAAGGAGAAATATGAGAAATATTGATGAAAGAAAAGGGTTTTCTTTAATAGAACTATTGGTTGTCATCGCGATCATTGCAGTGCTTTTGGGTCTTGCGTTGCCGAACTTTTTGGGTGCCAGGCAGAGGGCGCAGGATGCTAAACGCAAGGAAGAAGTAAACCAACTGAAGCAGGCGCTCAGGATGTACTACAATGATTATCAAAGATACCCTCCGTCTGCAACGTGTGGCGGGAGATACAATCAGGTTTCCGGTTGCGGCGTCATAGTACCTCCTGCCACGTATCCTGCGGCATGCTGTCCGATGGCAGGGTGTAATGTGGATTTTGCGGCAGGAGGATCAGGATGTGATGTCATATATATGAAAAAATTTCCCAGTCAATTGAGTTTGGGGAATAATAGCTCGTCTTATGCTCCTTTTCCAGCTCCTCCAGCTGCCAACAGCGGTGACGATTTTTGTTTGAAAGTGACTTTGGATAATAAATCCGATGCTGATATTACAACGAGCCAAGCACGATGCGTTGGTGTTTGTGCTTCCATGGGGCCAACTGAATATGTTGTGTGCGCTGATTAGATTGAGTGTTTGATCTTCCTCAACACGCAAGAGCGCATGTACAAAAACAGGCGGTAATACTTCTCAATTAATAATCCACCAGTTGAATTTGATGGGTGTGGTGATGGCGCGGTCAATTGCCACGGTGAAGCCCCAGCCGATACGTTTTTCTTTCACATAGAGTACCTGGTTATTAGTAGTAGTAACCGGAGTGATATAGATAAGTGATCCTTGAGTCACTTGTGATGTGGCGATGTCCAGAGTCACTGTACCGGCAGGGATGGTATTGGCACCGACCGTGTCTGCCGCAAGAACCGCGGTTGCGCTTGCCTGGGCAGAAGGTTCCAGGGCTATATTGAGTTTACGGAATACTCCTGATCCTGACGCAACGACGTCCCCGGCAAAGCTCGCCGAGCCGGAGGAGTCGATGGCGGCAACACTCCTGCCCGAAGAGTCTTGGACAAGGAGCTTTTGGGATTCTTGCGCAAGAATAGAGCCGAATGAGCCGCTTTCCGTGGCGGGAGAAGTCTTTGACCCGAGTCTCACAACAAGGTCATCGCCCAGAGGACTGATGGTACTGACGCCCAGAACTCCGCCGACGACGAGATTGCCGGAAATTCCCAGATCTCCGGTGATGAAGACATTACCCAGAGTGTTGACTACGAGCGTCCCTCCCATGATGTCCACATCAGCAAGACGGTTCTTTTGGATAAATAAGATATCTATCAGCGAGGAAATCCCTTGGTCGCTTATACTAACCGTTGACTGGATCGATAGGGGAGCGTTGATGACTGTTTCTCCCAGTAAGGTCGTGCCGTAGACCGATAGGTCCTGCGGGATCGTGAGCGAGTCCGGAAGCATAGATGTGAGAGTCGCGCTTTCACTTGCGCCTGTAGGAGGGATACTCTGTGCTTCCTGCGTCATGAGAGATAGGAGCGCGGAGCTTGTGGCGTCGGGCGTAGCGCGATTTTCGATATCGTTGAGTTTGGCCGCAATTTCGGCGATACGAGAAGAGACGCTTGTTTCCAGTGTTGCCACGTGTTCAGAGAGGCTGGAAACTGCTTCCTGGCCGGCAACTTCGCCGGTGGAGGTCTTGATCCGGTCGGCGTAGAGAGTGCCGCTGAACGTAGCATCTCCTGCAACATTCAGGCTTCCTGCAACAGAAGCTTCTCCCAGATTGCTATATTGCTCTATTGTTATATTGTTAAATTGTCCCTGAGCGGCAGTGAGAGTGCCGGAGAAAGAGGCGTTGCCTAGATTATCAAATGTAGCAGAAGGTGTGCCTACCGAGCTTGTGATCGTGAATGTTTGGTTTTCTTCCAGACTCACCTGTAAGCCCGAAGAACTGGTTGCGATGGGGGAGAGGACGCTGGTGACAGACGAAATGCCAAGCTGACTGAGCTGTTCTGCGATGGTTGTTTGAATATAATCCTTCAGAGTTTTTCCACCGATTGTGACGGAATCGGCAATGAGTTGCTTTGTCTCTAGTGTCCCGCTTGTGAGATTAGCAATGAGCGCTTGTGAGAACGTCCCGACTTCGTGGACGATATCTCCGGCTTTGGTCGTAAGATTGAATGTACCTGTGTCATCTTGGGCAATATGAAGTTCGTCTATTGCTTGATTCGTAACGTTTCCTTGAGCATTGATAGTGACGGGCTCCTGATCTTCGTCATTAAGGATGAATCCGACACTCTCTCCTGATCTAATATTGGTCCATTTTTCATAGTCAAAGCGCGGTGCTGTGAAGCGGTAAGAGATCGTCGTGGGCCTGGAGCTAAAGATGGTAACTTTCATACTTTGGGGATCAACGGTATACCAGGTCTTGGCTTGGGATACGGAAGAGAGGAGGACTATAAGTTTATCAATGTTTTCTTTGAGATTGGTGACTTTGGCAAAAAGCCATAAGTCTGAAGCTTTGGCCTGCGTGGTAAAGTCTATGACGGCGCGGTAACCGACACCCGGAACATATTCACGAGTATCGACTACGCCTGTGGTTTCTTCTTTTTGGCCGATCATACCAGCGAGAAATGTGGCGTATTTTTCACCGTTTATGGTGTAGGGCGGATCGATAGTACCGGCATCGAGTTTGCCGGAGCCGTCACCGATAATAACGGTTCCTGTGCCTGCGTTGATGGTGATGTTGCCGTTGGTGGCATTTGACGTAATCGAGAAGGCGCCGTTACTGACGATATTGCCGTTGATATATATAGAAGTATCAAGGTCTACTGCTGGATCGATGTAGTATGTCCCGGCGGTATCAATAAATTTTTGTGCGGTGATATCGCCTGTAACTCCGTTGAGGTGTATTCTAGCGGAAGCAGTGGCAGTTTGTCCTACCGGCAGTAATGCTATGCTCCTGTCGGATGACGGGTATGGGTAGATAAGATTAAGTGTTTGTGTAAACAGATTTTCACCGCTTGCTCCAGCTGATCCGGTGGCTCCTGTTGAACCTGTGGGACCGGCTCCTCCTGCGGCTCCTGTAGCACCGGTAGGACCGTTAGCTCCTGTTGATCCTGTAGATCCTGTGGGTCCTGCTCCTCCTGCAGCTCCGGTAGCACCTGTTGATCCTGTAGGACCTGCTCCTCCTCCTCCTCCGACAGCTCCTGTAGG
>JAHJMO010000020.1 GCA_018821245.1 Patescibacteria group bacterium | reverse complement strand
TCTGCGACCAAACCTGACAACAGCATCAGTACAGGTACAGATGGGGCATTTATATTTTTTCATATGCCCCATCTTGACGCTATTTAGCTGATAAAGACAAGCCTATGGTATACTTCTATCAACCGAATTTGATACGCTGTCCGGGGCGTACGAAAACCCTAAAAAGATTTTCCCCGGTCGACTACCGGGCTATGGTTTATCTGTTCTGGGAAGGCAGCAAGCATCTCGACTGGCGGAGTTTTTTTCAAAAAAAACTATCAGTTCGATATTTGCCAGTCCGCTCGCGCGAACGCTGGAAACTGCCAAGACTATTGCGCAAAAACTCAATCTTCCGGTAGTGACAGATAAGCGTCTCTTAGAAGTACGGTCGCCGTTTGACGGATTACCCATGGGGGACATAGAGGCGCGTGCGTTTGCGGGAAAGATTTATACAAAAAAGTATTTTGATCAAGGATTGGAACGCTTACCGGAAATATTCCGTCGTATGGACGAATGTCTTGGCGACATTGTTCATAAGCAGCTGGGAAAACACATTATCGTTGTATCTCACGGTGACCCGATGATGTCTGTATGGTTTCGATATCGCGGTTTTGACTGGTCGAAAGGGTTTGCGATGGGGAATTGGTACGTACCACAGGCTTCTGGATTCAAAATTGAGTTTGACTCGTCAGGGAAGCCTGTTCGCATCACCAAATTTCCATAAAAGAGCTATATTGCTCTTTTATGTTTCTTTCCGTATGATAGCCCCATGATTCTCGTGAGTACAGATCCGGAGGTTGCCAAACTCATTGCCGCAGAAAGTAAACGCCAGCAAGAAGTCTTGGAGATGATTCCATCGGAAAACTATGCATCGGCCGCGGTACGTGAAGCAATCGGATCGGTATTAACCAACAAATATTCCGAGGGGTATCCGCATAAGCGGTATTATCAGGGCAATACGTATATTGATGCGATAGAAGACATCGCAATTGACAGAGCCAAGAAGCTGTTCGGCGTTCCGCATGCCAACGTCCAGCCGTATTCCGGATCACCGGCCAACGCCGCAGTTTACTTTGCGATCCTTGCCCCCGGGGATACCATCATGGGTCTTGCATTGTCAGCAGGTGGACACCTCACACACGGGCATCCGGCAATCACGTTTTCAGGCAAATATTTCCATTCGGTGCAATATGATGTTGACGCCGATGGCTGGTTAAATATGGAAGAAATCAGCCAGCTATCCCGGAAGACTAAACCAAAAATGATTGTCGTGGGCACTACCGCCTATCCGCGTATCTTTGATTGGAAACATTGGAAGGTCATTGCCGATGAGGCAGGCGCCTTGCTCCTTGCTGATATTTCACACATTGCCGGGCTGGTAGTAGGTGGCGTACATCCCTCTCCCGTCCAGTATGCGGATATCGTGATGACGACGACTCACAAAACACTGCGTGGTCCGCGGGGGGCGCTCCTTATGGTAACGGAGTCAGGGCTTAAAAAGGATCCGAAGATGGCCGAGAAGATCGATAAAGCCGTATTTCCAGGTATTCAGGGCGGGCCGCATGACAACGTCACGGCGGCCATTGCCATCGCGCTCAAAGAAGCAGATTCACAGTCATTTCGTGCGTACGCCAAGCAAATCGTTGCCAATGCCAAAGTTTTGGCAAAAAGTCTGACGGATCAGGGACTGAAGCTGACGACCGGGGGTACGGATAATCACTTGATGGTAATCGACTTGCGACCCCAGGGGTTGAGCGGGAACGTTGTTGCCGAAGCTTTGGAGGTGGCAGGCATTGTCGTTAACAAAAACAGCGTTCCGCACGATCCCAACCCCCCGTTTTACCCTTCAGGAATTCGTCTGGGTACGCCGGCCGTGACCACGCGGGGAATGAAGGAGCCGGAAATGCAGCAAATCGGTCAGTGGATTAGTCAGGTGATAAATATCGTCAAAGACAATCATTTACCGGGAGACAAAGAGACGCGTAATGCTTTTTTCGTTGATTTTCGTAAAAAGATTATCAAAAACAAGGAATTATTGACTATCGCGGCAAACGTACAGGCTCTCTGTCGGCATTTTCCAGTTCCTTAGATTTCTTTAGGCTCTGCGAATTCCTTACCACGTCTTGCCAGCAACTGAAATATAGTATATACTCCATATATTAAGCACACTCGCAGATGTCTTCTTCCGAGTACCATACGATACCCGGTAGGTGAGTGGAAGATGAAAAGAAGATACATCACACCAAAGATGTACCTTTGGTGTTTGTTGTAAATATGCAAGAAATCACATTGCAAGCACTTCTTGAAGCCGGCTGCCACTTTGGCCATAAAGCCGAGCGGTGGCATCCGAAGGCTGCTGCGTATATTTATACGAAAAAGGATGGTGTGCACATCATAGACCTTGCCAAAACTAAGGAGGGTCTTGAGCAGGGAGCCGCATTCATACTGCAAACGGTCGCCGCCGGTGGAGAGGTGTTGTTTGTCGGCACCAAGCGCCAGGCGCGGGGTGTCGTGAAAGAAGCTGCAAGTGCGGTAGGAGCTCCGTATTTAGTACAACGTTGGATCGGAGGATTTCTGACCAACTGGGAGAGCGTGCGCAAAAATATAGAAAAAATAAATCGGATGACCGATGAAGAAGCGAAGGGTGTATGGAAAAAATTTCCCAAGCACGAGCAATCCAAGCTTACGCGATACCTGGAGCGGCTCAAAATGTTTTACGGAGGCGTGTTACAGCTGTCAGATCTTCCGGCGGTTTTGTTTATCGTCGATATCAAAAAGGAAGACGCGGCCGTACGTGAAGCTAAGCGGCGCGGCATTCCCATTATCGCAATCGTTGATACGAATACGGATTCCACCCCCATAGACTACGTTATTCCCGCAAACGACGATGCGGTGGGATCTATCGGGTACATCATACAAATTGCCGTTGGCGCCTATGTGGAAGGTAAAAAAAATTTGGCAAAAGATGATAAAGGAGTAAAATCAGTAAGTGATACAAAAGATAAGGATGAAGCCTCCGGTAAACGCAGGAAACTCCAAAAAGAAACGTCCGGTGCGACAAAGGAAAACAAATAATATGCATATCAAACTTGAAGATATCAAAAAACTGCGGTTAGAAACTTCCGCAGGCGTTTCCAATTGCCGCAAGGCTCTTGAGGATTGTACGAGCGATTATACAAATGCCAAAAAGATGCTCGAGAAGAGAATGGTGGAGCAGGCAGCCAAGAAAAAAGACCGCACAACCGGCGTCGGAATCATTGCGTCATACGTGCACTCTAACGGTAAAATCGGGGTCCTCGTGGAACTTCGGTGTGAAACGGATTTTGTGGCGCGCACAAATGATTTTAAAAATTTGTCTCACGAGGTGGCTCTTCAAATTGCCGCGATGGATCCTAAAAATGTTGACACGCTTCTCAAGAGCGAGTATATCCGCGACGGGAGTTTGACCATCGAATCATTGATCAAACAAACCATCACCAAGCTCGGCGAAAACATAGTGCTTTCCCGTTTTACCCGGATGGAGCTTGAGTGAGTAATATTGACCTTCTTGACGAATAGAAGCTCTGTCACTTAAGATACTTATTAATGATAGATAATCTTCTTAATTCCACCCGCGATCAGATGCGTAAAGCATGCGACGTCACGCGTGGAGATTTATCTTCTATCCGATCCGGACGAGCAACTCCGGCACTCGTTGAAAATATTGTGATTGCCGCCTACGACGGCACGCAGAAGCTCAAAGTCCGTGAACTTGCTACGATTACCGCCATGGACGCACGGACTTTGGTGATCGCTCCGTATGACCCTTCTATCATCGAAGAAGTCCAAAGAGGATTACTTGAGGCAAATATTGGCTTATCGCCGGTAATAGACGGAGAGATAGTGAGGATCTCTATTCCTCCTCTTTCTGAAGAGCGCAGACAAGAGTATGTTAAGCTTGCTAGAACCAAGCTGGAGGCGGGACGGGTGATGGTTCGGCAGGTCAGGCATGAAGCCATGAGAGACTTCAAGCGCGCATTTGAAGAACACACTCTCTCCGAAGACGAACGCAAGCTTAGCGAAAAAAAGGTACAGGAGATAACGGACGAGATGATTGCGGATATTGACGGGATGGGAGAGCGAAAGGAACAGGAGCTGCTTCAAATTTAATCCAGATATGGTATTAACCGGGGTTGTTTTTTTTATTATTCTCTCTATTCTGGTTTTAGTCCATGAGCTTGGTCACTACCTTACCGCCCGTTTGATCGGTGTTGATGTGGAGGAGTTCGGGTTGGGGTTGCCGCCTCGTATTGCCGGGAAAAAAATAAAAGGAACGGTATATTCCGTTAACTGGTTGCCAATCGGTGGGTTTGTGAAGCTTCTTGGAGAAGATGATGAAGAAGAGACAGGAAGCAAAAAGCGTTCCGGATCTTTTCGACGCTACTTTTGGGCAAGAAGCAAGAAAGAGAGGTCAATCATTCTTTTGGCCGGCGTATTCATGAACTTTTTGTTGGCAGTATTTCTCACGTCGTTTTTGCTTACCCAGGGAGTGCGGGAACCCTCCGGCAGAGTGTATATTGAAACGGTGATAACAGGAAGCCCGGGAGAGCAGGCGGGATTGTTTAAGGGAGATGCGATAAAGAGCGTAGAGTTGTGGCCCAAAATTACATTGGATATGAGCCCCCCAATTGAGATAAAGACCACGAAGGATCTTATAGAGTTTACGAGAAAGAATGCCGGGCAAAAGATACAAATTATATTTACCCGAAACGGCGATGAGAAAGCGGTTATTCTCGTCCCACGATCGGCGCCTCCAGTTGGTGAAGGGCCGATGGGGATAGCAATTTCGGATTTGGAAGAGCGCAAATATGCCTGGACCCAGGCGCCGGTTAAGGCACTGGAGATAAATTTTTTGCGTGGCCGCGACATGCTTGCGTCCGTGGGTAATGTAGTTTGGAGATTGGTTACGCTTCGATCAGTTGGTGAGGAAGTAGCTGGTCCCGTGGGGATCGCTCAGGTGACGGGGCAGGCGATGAAATTCGGATGGCGTGCAATTTTGGAGTTTATGAGCATACTATCCCTTAATCTCGCAGTTCTCAATATTCTTCCTATACCTGCTCTTGACGGCGGGAGGCTCATGTTTGTATTTATGGAAAAATTATTGGGAAAGCGTGTCAAGCCGGCTTTTGAGCGCTCTACCCACCAATTCGGCATACTTATTTTATTTGCCCTTATACTTCTTATCACCATCAACGATATCCTTCGGATTGTGAGGGGGTAGGGTTCTTCTAATCGGGCGATGAGTGGTGCGCAAATCTCACCCGCGGATGGTATACTAGATGATACCGAGGTCACATATTAAAGAAGAAATATGCAAATATTTGAAAAGAAAGAATTGAAAAAAAGAAGCGACAATCTTTCTGATTGGTATACCGATGTGATCCTCAAGGCGGAACTTGCGGATTACGCTCCAGTCAAGGGTACCATGGTCATCCGTCCGTACGGCTATGCTCTGTGGGAAGCCGTGCAGGAAATTTTCAACCGGATGATGCGAACCCGCGGGGTCGAGAATGCCTATTTCCCGCTCTTCATTCCTCATTCGCTTCTTGAAAAAGAAAAAGAACATGTGGAAGGATTTTCGCCGCAGTTAGCGTTGGTTACTATCGGCGGCGGAGAGAAATTAAAAGATCCTTTGGTTGTCCGGCCGACCAGCGAAACCATTATGTATGCCATGTACGCTAAATGGGTGCACTCGTGGCGCGATCTTCCGATTCTTATTAACCAATGGAATAACGTTGTACGGTGGGAAAAACGGACGTATTTATTTTTGCGGACGACCGAATTTTTGTGGCAGGAAGGGCATACCGCCCATGAGACCGAGAAAAAGGCGATTGAGATGGCACTTGCCGCATTTGAGTGGTATCGGCAGGTATTTGAAGACTATTTGGCTATCCCCGTGTATCAGGGGATAAAAAGTGCGGCGGAAAAGTTTGCCGGTGCTAAAACGACGTACACGAATGAGGCATTGATGCCGGACGGCAAAGCACTGCAAAGCGCAACGAGTCATAATCTTGGCCAAAATTTCTCCAAAGTGTTCGATATTCAGTTTGCGGGCCGAGACGGAAAGATGGAGTATGTGTGGCAAACATCATGGGGGTTGTCAACGCGCGTCTTGGGCGGACTGTTTTTGACCCATGGGGATGACAACGGCATTATATTGCCGCCGAAAATCGCGCCGATCCAAGTTGTTATCGTGCCGATAGAAAGTAAACACGTTAAAAAGAATGCGTTACAAAGTGCCCGAGATCTCTTTTTATACATCGAGCCCTTAAAAAAAGAATTAGAAGGTAAAGGTATTCGAATTCGGGTTGATTCATCTGTTGAATCGTTAGGGAGAAAGTTTAATAAATGGGAACTTAAAGGAGTTCCATTACGGTTTGAGATTGGGGACACAGAGGTTGACAGTAATATCATTAAGGTCGCCAGAAGAGATACATTCGAAAAATTTAATATTCAACGATCTGATATTGTAGCTTATACAGAAAGGTTACTTGTTGAAATACAAAAGTCTTTATTTGAAAAGGCCAAGAAATTCCGTGACGACAATACGCGGGACGCCGCTACCTATGACGAATTCAAAAAGATCATGAGTTCGACACGTGGGTTTATCCGGGCATTCTGGTGCGAAGATGCCGCGTGCGAAGCCGCGATTAAAGAAGAAACCAAGGCTTCAACGCGTTGCTTACCTCTGAATTCAAGGCCGGGCCTTGAGCACGAAGCTTCTGGCGTTTGTGTCCGTTGCGGAAAGCCAGCTTCGCACCGTTGGCTTTTTGCCCAGTCGTATTGAATTCAAGGCCGGGCCTTGAGCTCACGGCTTTCCTTCACTTATTTCTTGGAGGCGATTCGGCGTGATTGAAATTTGATCATTCACAAATTGCAGGTAATTTGCTTGTGTATTTGGTTTATTTCTTGACGCAAAATAAGAAAGAAGTATTTCAGGATTGGATACATGGGGGAGCGAGGGGTTCGCGTATTCTTTTAGTGATGACCAAGGATATGCAAGTAGTGAATTCAAGGCCGGGCCTTGAGCGTGAACGATTTCGAGAGGGTTCAGGTGAATGTATCGGGATACGTGAAGAAGATATTCTTCTGAGTCAATAAGTTTTGCCTTAAACCGTCCCTGAAATACAGATCCCACCCGTTCATATTTTTTGTTAAAATACATTGAATAGGCGGTATGAAGTCTGTGTACAAATTTATCCACAGACTCATTATCATTTTGCCGAAGCAATAAGTGCAGATGATTTGGCATGAGGCAATATGCGAGAAGCGTGACATTGTGTTTTGTAAGAAACTCTTCTAACCGTTTGAGATAACGCGAATAATCTTTATAATGGAGAAAGATAGATTTCTTATTGTGGCCGCGGTTGTAGATATGATAAAAAGATTGTGCAGAAAAAATCGTTTTGCGGGCAGGCATAATTTAGTATAACAAGGCCGGGCCTTGAGTTCAATACTATGAAGACTATCGTTACCCATATCGGGCCGGATTTGGACGCCATCGCCAGCATCTGGCTTATAAAAACGTTTATGAAAGGCTGGGAAGAGGCAATCCTTGCCTTCGTCCCTGCCGGCCAGACACTTAGCGGGAAACCGCCGGATGAAAATCCGGAGATTATCCACGTTGACACCGGATTTGGGGATTTCGATCACCATCAGTCTGATGCCGATACGTGCGCCGCCATGCTGGTTTATGAAAAGATACGTGAGGGAGAGGGAGCTAACACTGCACTGGAACGGTTCCTTGCTGTTGTCAATGAGATCGACCATTTTCGTGAAGTATTTTTCCCCAATGCGACGGCGGATTTCTGGGAACTTTCTTTGGTTGCCCAAATAGACGGGTGGCGGCTTTTGTTTGCCGACAATGCCGTACAGATTGTCGAGTTGGGCATGCAGGCATTAGACGGGATCTACAAAATATTTCAGAATAAAATTTGGGCAGAGAAAGAGCTCAAGGAAAACGGCATTGAATTCGAGACAAAATGGGGGAAAAGCATAGGGGTACAAACGGTCAACGATGAAGTTGTGCATCTGGGACAGAAAATGGGTTATGCGATCGTTGTGCGAAAAGATCCTAAAAAAGGATACCTGCGGATTAAATCGCTGCCCAAAGACGACATAAACCTGGAGCCCTTGTATAAGAAACTTAAGAATGAGGAGCCGGAGGCCACATGGTTTTTGCATGCAAGCAAGCATATGGTTCTTAACGGATCTTCTAAAAATCCGGATATGCGTCCGACGAAAAAGACTCTGGAACGGATTATTACAGTCATCAAAGAAATATGTAAATAGTTAGTAGAAAACAAGGAGGTTTATATGCAACTGGACATTGTCAAAATACATAACCCTGAAGCCCAAAATCTGATCTTCGGCCAGTCTCATTTTATTAAAACCGTAGAAGACATCCACGAGGCGATCGTGGCGGCTGTGCCGGGTATTAAATTCGGGCTGGCTTTTTGCGAAGCTTCCGGCCCCAGGCTTATCAGAACCAGCGGCACAGACGAGGCAATGGTTAAATTGGCGGAAGAAAACGCGCGCAAAGTCGGATGCGGCCACACGTTCTTTATATTTCTCGCAAATGCGTTTCCTATCAACGTTCTCAAAACCGTTCAAAACGTAGCGGAAGTGGTTACTATTTTTTGTGCTACTGCTAATCCCGCCGAGGTGATTGTAGCCCACACTCATTTAGGCGGTTCTGTCTTGGGTGTGGTGGATGGAGCGTCTCCGTTGGGTATAGAAGACAAGGCGGACAAAAAGGAGCGCAATGAACTTTTGAAGAAATTGGGCTATAAATTGTAATCAGCCGGGAGAAATGAAGATAGCGGTTATATTAACATGTTACCATGTTAATATGCCGCGTTAACCAATGTATTGGCTAAGATATTCCACCGCATACATGAAAGTATTAGTGCTATAATACATGTTAAGTGGAGAATAGAAGTATAGGATTGGGTATAAGCTAGGAGGTGTTTTTAATTGTTATGGTATATGTAAAAGCGCAACCCGGAGATACATCCGATTCGCTCATTCGTAAATTCATGCGTAAAGTGCTGTCGGAAGGCGTGCTGCAAGACCTCAAAAAACGCGAATTTTACCAAAAACCCGCAGAAGTCCGAAAAGAAAAAAAGTACGAGCTGGCCAGAAGAATCCGTAGGAACCCGAGAGGTTAACAATGGTTGCCTTATGACACTCAACGATCTAAAAATAGACTTGAATGCTTCGCTGAAAAAAGGCGATACCGTACGGGTAGCAACGCTCCGGTTTCTTTTGGCGGCAATACAAAACGCAGGCATTGCCAAATACGGGAAGGAAGTAGACACAAAAATCACAGAAGAAGACATACTCGACTGTATTAAAAAGCAGGTTAAGACACATAAAGAATCCATCGAAGCGTTTACGGCGGCAAACCGGCCGGAGCTTTCCTCCAAAGAACGGGACGAATTGACGATTCTTGAGAAATTTTTGCCGGATCAGATGACGGACGAAGAGCTTGTTGTTCTTCTTAAGCCGATCGCTGCAGGCGGCGAAACAAATTTCGGTCTTTTGATGAAGCAGGCTATGGCAATTGTCAAAAGAAAAGCGGATGGCGGGAGAGTGGCGGCGATGTTAAAAAATATGCTTTCAGAATAAATGACCTATGGTTTCCGTTTTGTTTCATACAGAATCACATTTCCCGGTGAACCGGAAGAAGATAAAAGAAGCTATAGAATCAGCGCTTCCTTCGGGCTCTCACGATAAGATAGAAGTGAGCGTCAGCGTCGTCGGCGACCGCCAGATGCGGCGTCTTAATGCCGATTTTCGCAAAAAAGACGAAACGACGGATGTCTTATCTTTCCCTTTAAATGACCCAACCACACGGCAGGCTCCGTTTGCAGATTCTCCTGACGGGGTATTTCGCCTGGGCGATATCGTGGTGTCTTATCCCGAGGCTATAGAGGAGGCAGCGCAGGAAGGCGTGCTGGTCGATGATAAAATCGTTTCGTTGGTCCTGCATGGGTTGAAACATTTGTTGGGAGAGCATCATAAGGAGTAATAAATATTTATGTCTTTTTACCGCATTTATCGTCCGCAGGTGTTGGAGGAAATAGATAACCAGGTTGTGCGGGAGCAGCTCCTACTTTTTTTGGCTAAAGCAAAGAAAGATCTTCCTCACGCTTTTTTCTTAAGCGGGCCGAAAGGTACGGGCAAAACAACGGCAGCCCGGATGATAGCAAAACTGTTTAATTGTGAAAAACTTGGGGAATCCGGCCCGTGTGGAACATGCAATCAGTGCAAATCCATCGCCAAATGCAATAATATCGACGTTTTGGAGATCGACGCCGCCAGCAACCGCGGAATTGATGAAATACGTGAATTGCGGCAGGGTATTCAACTGGCGCCTGTTTCCGCGCCATATAAAATCTATATTATAGACGAAGTTCACATGCTGACGTCAGAGGCATTTAATGCGCTACTTAAGACGCTTGAGGAACCACCGGCACACGCTGTGTTTGTATTGGCAACTACTGATCCCCAGAAGGTTCTGGGGACAATACAATCGCGTTGCCAGCGCATCGTGTTCGGCCGAGCGCAAGAGGAAGCGCTTTTGCATGCTCTTGGGCGCATTGTCAAAAAAGAAAAGATCAAGATTTCCGAGGACGCGCTCTCCCTGATAACTAAGTATGCTGACGGGTCGTTTCGCGACGCTGTTAAATTACTGGAGCAGGCAAGTTTTCATAAAGGCGTGATTGATGAAGAGGTAGTGCGGCATTATCTTTCTGCAAGCGATGAAAACGAGAGGGTGGCGTTTTTAGCAAGTTTGGCGAATCGCAACACGAAAGAAGCTTTGCAGGGGATATCCGCGGTCGTTGAAAACGGCATGGATATCCGTACGTTTATCTTTGATTGTTTGCGCATGATGCATCGGATGCTTGTGGACATAACGTTAGGGAAACCATGCGAGGGATGGACTACTCAATCATTAACAGATGTAATCCGCAGATTCTCACAGGCATATGGTGAGATGAAAACATCTCCTATCCCGGAGCTTCCTTTAGAGCTTGCGGTAGTAGAATACGGTGAAAGCAGGGGGGGTGATAATCGTAAGTCAGATCCTGTAACCACAGAGAAACGTGAAGTGAGAGAAGGCGGTATAAAGCATAAAGAACAGAAACAGCCGTCAGAGGATAGCCCGGCATCAAAAAATCCACCTTCTTCATGGATGTTAACATTGGAAAAGCTTACAGAGCATTGGCCGGATTTCATCGCTTCTGCTAAGCCGTATAATCATTCGGTTGCCGGGGTTTTGCGGTCCTCAAGGCCCAAGGGGGTTTCAGATGGTGTCGTGACGATCGAAGCGTTTTATCGGTTTCATCAGGAGAAGCTGTCTGAAGCAAAAACGAAAGACGTACTGTCACAAGTACTGAAGAAGTTATTCGGAGAAAAAGTGAAGGTGGAAATAGTTTTAGGAAAAAAATAAGCAATACAGAAAGGAGTAAAATGTTTAATCCATTAAAAGCTTTGGGGGATGTTAATGCCATGCGCAAGCACGCAATACAGATTCAACAGGAGCTTGAATCTGAAGAGTTTGAAGTATCACAAGGAGGAGCGCGTGTCGTCATATCCGGAAATCAGAATGTCAAAAGCGTTACGATAGACGGCGTGCCGAATGAAGACGTTCGCAGGGCCGTCAACGATGCGATTAAGCGAAGTCAGCAGGCGGCGGCCGGGAAATTAGCAGAAATCTCAAAGAACTTCCAACAGTAATATGGAATTTGGAAAGATCATCAAAACATTCAAAAGCAAAAATGGAAATATCGTCGTTTTTCGTTATCCCCGTGAAAACGATTTAGACGATATGCTCTCCTTTGCTAATGATCTTATCGATGAGGATACGTATGTATTGTTAAGCGGGAAGAAGCTTACCCGTAATGAAGAAAAAAAACATTTACATACCACGTTGAAAGACATCAAAAATAAACAAGAGCTCCATATCGTTGTCGAGGTGAATGGTGCATACGCCGGAAATGCAAGGGTAAAGAAGAAGACATTGCGCAAAAGTCATGTCGGGGAGGTGGGTATTGCTATAGGCCATCGATACCGCGGGGACGGAGTCGGCACTGAACTTCTTCGGACGCTCATAAAAGAAGCCAAAAAGCAAGAACTACGGTTGCTAACCCTGACGTGCTTTGAAAATAACAGTCAAGCTTTTCATCTTTATGAAAAGCTTGGATTTAAGAGCATAGGAGTTATCCCTGAGGCACTCTTGTATAAAGGCAACTATATCGGTGAAGCCGTACTCTACCTGTCTTTGGTTGAAGTGAAGAAGACAGTGCAATGACACCTATGACAGATGTAACAATCTCAGACAGATTGAAAAACGTTCCTTCTTCGCCTATTCGTAACCTCGTGCCGCTTGCCCAACGAGCGAAGAAAAGCGGAGTGAAGGTATACCATCTCAATATCGGCGACCCTGATATTCAAACACCGTGCGTGATGCTCGATGTCCTAAAGAATTGGAAAAAAAATCCCATTGCGTATGGCCAATCCCAGGGCGAACCGGTTTTTTTAGAAGCACTGGTATCGTATTATCACAAGATAGGGTTTCCATTCATCACCTACCCTCATATTCAAGTTACCAGCGGTGGATCTGAAGCCATATCCATGGCCATGTTTGCCGTTGCTCAACCCGGTGAAGAGATAGTGACGTTTGAGCCGCTGTACGCTAACTATAATTCGTATGCTGCTATAAATAGTGTTCAGTTAATTCCTGTGACAACTGCTATACAGACAGGTTTTCATTTGTCACGAGTCTCGGAAATAGAAAGGCACATCACCAACAAAACGAGAGCAATTCTTTACTGCAACCCCAATAATCCGACAGGCACTGTGTATACCAAAGAAGAAATAGACATGCTTGTGGCTCTTGCCAAAAAATATCACCTGTTTTTGCTAGCTGACGAAGTGTATCGTGAATTTATTTATGACGGGCTGACCCACGTGTCGCTTTTGTCGTATATGGAGAATATTCCGGATAAGGCAATCGTTCTTGACAGCATGTCGAAACGGTATAGTCTTTGCGGGGCGCGTCTGGGGGCTCTTGTTTCATTGAATGCAGAGGTTATGGCGGGAGCGCTTCGTATTGCCCAGGGCAGACTTTCTGCCGGACTTATCGATCAACATGTTGCGTCCAAACTTACAGAAGTTCCGGATTCGTACGTTAAGGAAGTTCAGACAGAATATAGCGCAAGAAGAGATGTATTGTACGAAGGACTCAAGCGCATTCCCGGAATTGTTATTCCTAAACCTGAGGGCGCTTTTTATGCGATTGTGGGACTCCCCGTAGATGACGCGGAAAAGTTTTGCAAGTGGCTTCTTACTGATTTTCGGGATAACAACGAGACAGTCATGCTTGCGCCTGCTTCCGGATTTTATGCCACTTTCCGTCCTGGCCAAAACGAAGTCCGTATAGCCTATGTATTGAACACTGCCGCGTTGAAGCGTTGTATCGATATTCTTGCCAAAGCCTTGCGTCAGTATCCGGGTAAGACCGGCTGATACTGCACCTTTTTTTTGCGCGCTATTTGCGGTAGGATAGACCACAATGAAGGACTTTTTGCTTTTTTCAGGTTCAAGCAACAAACTTCTTGCGCAAGAAATTGCGAAGCTTCTCAACAAGCCTCTAGGTAAAGTTGACCTCACCCGGTTTGCTGACGGAGAAATTCGTCCATGGATCCAGGAGGACGTACGAAGAAAGATCGTGTTTGTAATTCAGTCGCTATCGCACCCCATGGATGAGCATATTATGGAACTGACGCTTATGGGGGATGCTATACGAAGAAGCGCGCCGGAAACCATGGTAGCAGTGATTCCATATATGGGATATGCCCGGCAAGACAAGCAGCATCGCACCGGAGAGCCGGTTTCTGCACGCGTTATTGCCAAATTTATTGAAATTAGCAAATATAAAGAGGTTATCACAGTGGACCTCCACAACGACGCAATCGTAGGGTTTTTTCAAATTCCCGTCACGCATGTTTCCGCCCTTCAGCTGTTGGCTTCGGAAATAAAAAAGCTCCCGGGCTTATCTGACAAAAATAGCGTCGTTATCTCTCCTGACGTGGGAGGAGTGAAGCGGGCGAGAAACCTTGCGTATCTTCTGGACATGCCCATGGTAGTGATGGAGAAGAAGCGACACCTGGACCGATTCGACACCGGCGAATCTTTTCAGATAATAGGCGATGTTAAAGGTAAAACCGCAATAATCGTAGATGATATTATTTCAACGGGTGGAACCATTGCCCAGAGTGCGGCATCTCTTAAGGATGTCGGGGTTTCTTCGGTTCTCGTATTTGCCACCCATGCAGTATTGGCCGGTAAGGCACTGGATACGATATCCCGCTCAAGCATAGACAAAGTAGTTTGCACCAACACCATTGCATCACGGACGCAAGCAATACCTCCTAAACTGTCTTTCATTTCTATAGCTTCGCTTTTAGCCGATGCAATCGCTTCTGTAGTTTCTGTAAAATAATTATTGGGGTTCTTATTAAGTTATGAATATTCTTCCAAAAGCAGTTATTCATCTGATCGAATCATTTGAGCGTTTGCCCGGTATTGGTCCAAAAACCGCTCAGCGCTTGGCTTTTTACCTTTTGCATGTTCCGCAAGAAGAGCTGGATCGTTTTGCTAACAACATCAAAGGGATCAAAACGGGTACCGTATTATGCAATATCTGCAAAAACGTTTCGGAGAGGGATCCATGCGCTATTTGTCAGGGAGAAGACAGGGATAAGAACACGATCTGCGTCGTTGAACAGCCTACAGACGTTCTGTCCATTGAAAAGACCGGTAAATACAAGGGTGTTTACCATGTGCTTCATGGCGCGATTGATCCTCTAAACAATATTGGTCCCGACGAACTTTACATTTCCGACCTGCTTAAGCGTCTTTCTCACGCTCGATACCGGGAATCAAGCGATCAAACTGCATCAACAATCGAAATTATCCTTGCAACAAATACCAACATGGAAGGAGAGGCAACAGCCATGTACCTTACGAAACAACTTCGTGGACAATCAACAATGAACAATCAGCAATTAACAATTAGCAGACTCGCCCACGGATTGCCGGTTGGCGCTGACATCGAATATGCAGATGAAATCACGCTCTCCCGGGCGCTTGAGGGGAGAACCGTATTATTAACAACGTGACCGTACGGATGACACTGACCACCATAGGGTGCCCATTGTTTGATCAAATTGAACGCTCTATCAAACATGGAGCATGGAGCGGGTGAGTGAGGAAGCCAAAGCGCAACTGGGGTTTGTTTAATGTTCTCCTATGCCGAAATCAGGGACTATTATCGGACAAATTACCGAGGAACTGGGTGAATTAGGCAAAACAGTCGTTAGTGAAGCGGCCAAGGTGCCCTCGGACATCGCGGGCAAGGCGCTTGAAAGCATGGGGTCTTCAAGCGGGAAAAAACAGAGCCAGAAGAGCTCCGGTGCTTTAGGACAGCTTGAGGCAACTATCGACGAAAACGTGAAGAAAGCTATAGCCAGAGCGGCGCTGGAGGAGCTTGCGGGTCTGCGGAAAACTAAACCCAAAGAACCGTCCGTGTGGGAGCGGATCCAGAAAGAAGAGGAAGAAAAGAAGGAGCTTGCTCTCGAAAAGGCCAAAGCAGCCGCATACCAAACGCTTCCGCAAGGAGGAAGCAAGCAGCCAAAGGGGGATTTATACGGCGTTAAAGCAAAACGGGCTTCTGCTGAGATGAGCCGCAACGTTCGTCAGGACTGACGGGAATGTTTGTGCGATAATATGTCTATGCTGACGTTATACAACTCGTTGAGCAAAAAGAAAGAAGTATTCAAGCCTCTCCATCCCGGAAAAGCGGGACTCTATACGTGCGGAATGACTGTGTATGATTTTGCTCATATAGGCCACGGAAGAAGGTATGTGGGGGATGATATTCTGCGGCGTACTCTTGCGCGGTTCGGATATGAAGTCACCCATGTCCAAAACGTCACGGATGTCGGTCATCTTTCCTCCGATAGTGATGAAGGCGACGATAAAATGGAAAAAGGGGCACAAAAGGCAGGAAAGAACGTATGGGAAGTAGCCGAGTATTATACAAAGCATTTTTATGATTCCATGGATTTATTGAATATTCTTCGTCCGCACGTTGTATGCAGGGCTACAGATCATATTACGGAGCAAATAGATCTTATAGCCAAAATTGTTGACAAAGGATACGGGTATGAGACTCCGGAAGCAGTGTACTTTGACGTATCCAAGTTTCCAAATTACGATAAGCTGTTCGGACAGAAGCTTGCGGATAAAAGGATAGCTGTGCGTGAAGAAGTAGAAACCGGAAGCCATAAGAGGCACGCCGCTGACTTCGTTCTTTGGTTTAAGCGGGTAGGGCGATTTGCCGGTCATGTGATGTACTGGGCAAGTCCGTGGGGAGACGGGTTTCCGGGCTGGCACATCGAGTGTTCGGCGATGAGCATGCGCTACATTGGAGATACGATCGACATCCACACCGGCGGCATAGACCATCTTTCTGTTCATCACCCAAATGAAATAGCTCAAAGCGAAGCGGCGACAGGCAAACAGTTCGTCCGGTATTGGGTGCACCACGCTTTTCTTATAGTGGATGGAAAAAAAATGAGCAAAAGCTTGGGGAATATTTATACAGTAGAAGACGTAAAGAAAAAAGGTTTTGATTCCCTTGCTCTTCGTTATTTTTATCTGACGGCTCATTATCGCAAGCCTCTGAATTTTACCTGGGAGGCGCTTTCGGCAGCCCAAAGAGCGCTTGGACAATTGCGCTCGTGCATTTCGGGCGCGGGACGAACTACGTTATCACGGGAAAAACTGGAAAATGTAGACAATTTTCGCAGAAAATTCGACACAGCACTGGAAGACGATCTGAATACGCCAAATGCGCTGGCTGTAGTGTGGGAAGTGGTTAAATCTAGTATCCCGCCGGCTGACAAACGCGATCTCATCCTGGATTTTGACGATGTGCTGGGATTGGGAGTAGGTCAGCAGCCGCGGGAGCACAAGACGAAAGTTACTAGGGACATTCAGGATCTACTTGCCAAAAGGGTCCAGCTTCGGAAAGAGAACAAGTTTGAAGAAGCGGACAGTATTCGGAAAGCTATAGAAGACAAGGGGTTTGTTGTTGAGGATTCTCCGAAAGGCACCACAGTCTCTGCTGGTGCACAACATCGCCTTCGTTCGTAGGGATTATTTAAGTATTTGGATTTTTGTGGCTTTCAGCTTGTGGGAAGATATGTCAAATGTTTTTGTTTCAACTGTTATAGCTATTGTTGTTCCCGATCCTGCGGATGCTGCGTTATATCCCTGTGGGGGAGTTACCTCCCATGTTCCGTAGTTGACTGCCGGGCCGCTTCTGCTGTCGTCGGCAAAAAACACATTGTCCACCGTCAGAACTCCGTTATCAACGGATGTTACCGTACCGTTTACTTTGAGCGTATTTATGACGCCTGCTTTCGCGCGGATATCGGTGCTTGAGCTTTTTGTTTTTTCTATAATAAAGCCCATGATGATGGTAACAACAATAAGTCCTATGCTGGCAAAAAAATATATAAAGCTGTTGGGGACTTTATTTGAAGCCATGTCGGATATATTGTTGCACGAAATCGCCCGGGGTGTCAAGGTAAATTTTTTCGGGTCAATATTATAGCGCCACCCTATGGCACCACTTCCTTCCACGTCACGGAGACATTCTGCATGGAGGAGGGTAGAGTGAAGAAAAGCCGGGGATTATAGAGGAATAGTTCCGAAGACGTGGTTTCGTTAGCAGCCACACCTGTCAGATCCCGCTGGAGTAGAAAGTCGCCTGCGACAAATATTCCCCGTCCCACAAACCGTTCTGTCCCGGGATTGGTCGAAGGGCCGGTGACGAATGTCCCCGTGGG
>JAHJMO010000019.1 GCA_018821245.1 Patescibacteria group bacterium | reverse complement strand
GCGCCTGAAAAATATCACGGCGTAACATTTCAGGTTGGTAATGCCAAGCTGGAGATTGCCGACGGCCACCGGGCAGTTAAACCAGAAGTGTTTAAGGAGCCGATTGCCAGTTCTAAGGTTTCGCTAATGATCTATGTCGACAGTATTAATGAGATCATTGATAAATGCACGTCAGCGGGTATCCCACTGGTCGTCGGCCCGCGCCATTATTACTGGGGCACGCTCGAGGTTGTCGTCCGTGATCCCGACGGATTTATCCTAGTATTCATCGCTCCCTACTCTGAAAAAGAAGCAAATAATATTCGAGCAGATGAAACATTTAGTCAGCCACCAAGTTGAGATTACTTAAGGACCTCTTTAATCATGCGATAGACATCTTTTCTGTGGCGGATAAGGATAATATAGAGTTGTTGTGTTGTCTAAAAAAATAATTATATTCTTAATTTTTTGGCTACCGCCTCAAAATCTTTACCTCTTTTGAAGTTGGTTTTATTTATCGCAAACGAATCAATAATATTTTCAAAAAACAGTATTATCTTTTCAGAAAAAGATTTCTTGATGCGAGCAATGTTGTTCATATATTATTAAATCGCTTTATTACCGAATTCTTGATCCTATCGGCAATCCTTCGATTATAGGAACTTATAGGGACAGCCTTGAGAGTTATTGTTCTTGTGCTCCTATCGAATAGTTATTGGTAATCCCAATTGCCTCTCTCACTTCCTGCATTGTCTTTCCGGCAGTGTTTCTAGCCTTCTCGGCGCCGGTTGTTAATATCTGTTTGACTTTGTCAGGATTATTTTTCAATTCCTTGTATTTTGCGCGCGCCGGAGCAAAAAATTTCAGCAAAGTTTCGTATAAATAATTTTTCACCTCGATGTCGGCAACTTGGCCCTGTTTATAGCGCTCTTTCAGATGGTCAACCTCACCCTTATCTGCAAAAAAATCCAAGTAGGTAAACACCATGTTTCCCTCAATGTGCCCGGGGTCAGTCGCCCTCTTGCGAGTAGGATCCGTGTAGCAACTCATCACTTGCTTTTTGATTACTTCTTCCGGTTCAAAGATACTGATGACGTTCCCCAGGCTTTTACTCATCTTTCGCTTGCCATCAGTTCCCATAACGACCGCAACATCGTCCGGAATATACGCCTCCGGTAACACAAAGACGAGGCCTGGCCTTGATTTTCTTGTCAGAACGCTCTCCCTGGATACTATAAACACTTTGTTAAACCGCTCCGCTATGTCCCGCGCAATTTCAATATGCTGTTTCTGGTCCTTCCCGACCGGCACGAGATCAGGCTTGTACATGAGAATGTCCGCAGCCATCAGTATCGGGTAGCTAAACAACCCAACATTAATTTCTTCCTCTATGTTGTCTCTTGTCCTGAGCGTAGCCGAAGGATTCTGCAGTTTATCTTTGTATGCATGAGCGCGTTTAAGGAGCCCTAAAGGCGTCACATTGTTTAAAATCGTCTGTAACTCCGTGTGGTAAGGAACGTCCGACTGGCGGAAAAACGTAATATTTTCAAACTCTTCCTTTGTCAAAAACCCCGTAAGAAGCGACAGCTCCTCCAAAATCAGCGTCTCTACATTTTTTTGCAACTGTTCCTTGTTCTGCACCGTCGTGAGCGCATGCAAATCAGCCACGAAAAGAAAACAGTCATGCGACTGCGCTAATTCCATAAACTGCCTCACTGCCCCCAAGTAATTGCCGATATGCAAACTCCCGCCCCCGCTTGGCGTGATACCAGATAAAATTCTTTTATTTGCTAAATAAATTTTTTGTTTGATATTTGCGACTTCTACCACTTCGCTTCCGGGAATTTTCTGCAAATCTAATGCTTTGTAGCGAATGCTGCAAATAAAGCTTCCTGACCCGCCGGTTAAGGTTTCTTTTTCAAATAATTTTTTGTCTAAATATGTTTTAATTCCGGAAAAAAACGCGGTAGCGGCGCCCGGCTTCAATCCTGTTACCTTTTTAAACTCTTCTTCAGTCGCCTGCCGTACGGTTTTAATCCCAACTAATTTTTTAATCTTCTCGTAATCAAGTTGGCAATCATCCCGTCTGATTACCGCAATAAATTTGTCATCTACCTTTAAAAGCAAATTCGAAAATCCATCAGCAAGTGTCAATCCCAAGTAATTTTGCACCTCAACCACACTATGAAACTCCGGATGTTCGACAACCTGATGTTCTATCCCGAGTTTTTTTAACTCGACGCTGTATTTGTGCACATTTTGATCTATCATACTTCCTCCTTTTTATAATACCTTTTTAATACTGCATCCGCGAGTATGGAAAGAGAACTGTACACCGGAAGGCGATAATTAACGGGGAAAACCAGAGGTAATTCTGTACAACCCAAAACTATTCCGTCCGCTTTTTGTTTTTGTAAATATCGTTCGGTCAATCTCACTAATTTTTTCAGCAAAAGATCTCGATCTTTTCCGTCTATCACTCCTCGGATAATAAACTCTAACTCTTGATAATCACGTTTATTGGGCACGATATAATTAACTCCGCACCGCGCAAGTGCTAACTGGTAAAGCCCTAAGCGCAACGACGTTGGCGAAGCCAAAAGCAAAACAAATGGTTGATCGATGAAAACTTTTTTCACTACTTCTTCAACTACCGAAATAATTGGTACTCTTGTTTTTCGTTGTAAGCGATCATTTAAAATACAGGCAGTATTGCAAACCATTGTGATTATATCTGCTCCGTAATTGGTCATCTTCTCTACTCTTTCTTCCAGCATCCTCGCCGCTTGCTCTTGTTTTTTGGTGTCTGCCAAAAAATCCGGCACCGGTACAGAGTCCATTAATATCTCCGGATAATCATTATTGTTGTGTGCGCCGTAGATTTGATGAGCACGACTAATCAGCAACCGATAAAATTCGTTGCTGGCTTGCGGCCCCATACCGCCAAGAACTCCAATAATTTTATTAGTTTTCATAAGCAGGTCCGCTCCGTCTCGAACGGAGAATAGGAATTTTGGAGATTCCTGTGATTCCATTTCACTACGGACCTAATAAAAAAGCCCTTGCAAATCTCCCAAAGCCTGATGTTCTAATGTATTAATACATTAAAACAAACCACTCTTAAGAGATTTACAAGGGCCTTTAATTTTAATAGTTCTTTGTTTTGCTATGAACTATAAACTATTAACTAATTAAAGGGGTGCCACCCTTACACTGTTCTTCTTACAAAAAATGCTCTCCTACATTGGAGAGCACGTCACAAGAAAAACCTCATTCATGACGTACTCCACTTTCGCGACATACGTTGCTGACTTTTTATAGTTTCGCCTCTAGACCTGATTAGGGTCAGCTCGGGAGCTCCATCCACGCTCCGTCATCGCTTTTATTCACTTGTGGAAAAATATATCACAACTTACTTGACTTGTCAAATTACATGTTATAACATTGTTAGTACATGACTCAAAAAATTACTCGTGTCGGCAATTCTGCTGCCGTCATTATCCCCAAATCTATCCTAGAAGAAAGCGGCCTTAAGGTAGGCTCAAACATTACTGTGGCTTACAAAGCTGACCTTGGCAATGTGGTCATTGAACTTCCACGGAAAAGAAGCGCCACAAATGTCATTATCGATAAGGAAGTATTTGCGGTTGCAAATGACCTTCTCAAACGGTACCTTCCGGCATTCAAAAAACTCGCCAAACCTCTCCCATGATTAAATATCTCACGACAGAAGATGTCCTTCTTCTGCATCATTTATCAATAGAAAAAAGCGGCGGCTCCCATGGTCTTCGTGACGCAGGACTTTTGGACTCGGCTGTACAACGGCCAAAGGCCTCGTTTGCTGGCGTAGATTTATATCCCTCAATCTTTGCTAAAGCAGGAGCACTTTGTCATTCGCTTATTAAAAATCACGCTTTTGTTGACGGCAATAAACGTACATCACTGCTCTCTGCCATGACGATGCTTGAGCTAAACGGTTTTCGCTTTGAGTGTGAACAGGAGGAACTGGTGGTGTTCGGGCTAAAAATTGACAACGAAAGCATTACCGCGGAAGAAGTCTCCCGTTGGCTTAAATCTCACTCCAAAAAGAAATAAATTTACAAAAAGCACATGATTAAGGCAATACTATTTGACATTGATGGGGTTTTGATTGATTCACGTCTTGCAAACGAAAAATTTTACCGCGGCCTTATCCGCCATGCCGGCTATCCCGATCCTCCAGAGACGCTTTTTGCAGATTCTTTCCACCGCTCCGCCTGGGACAATATTGCTCGGATGACCGGCGAAACCGATGAGGCAAAAATCCGCCGGGTCTGGGAAATGTTGGGTCAAGTTACCTATCCTTTCAATCTGGTGAAAGTGCCACAGGGAGCACAAAACGTAGTCAAATTACTTACGAAAAACGGCTATTTACTCGGATTGGTTACCAATCGGGTAAGGCTTGGTGTCAAGCATTTTTTCCGGATATTCGGCCATCAGCACGACTTTGATGCAATTGTAACTTTTGAAGATGTCAGGCGCCCGAAACCTGACCCAGAGCCGGTTCTCCTCGCTCTTACCCAACTTGGCATCAAACCGCAGGAAGCCGTGTATATCGGCGACAGCGCATCAGACATGGAGGCGGCACGCACGGCTGGCGTATATTTTATCGCCTTCAACAATCCAGGGCTTAGTTGTAAATTAAACGTAAATAATTTTACAAAGCTTCCTGGAATGATCAAAAATCTTTTATAATTATTTGCCAATTATACAACGCGACGCCGGTATTTTTGAGAATAAAGAATATAGAGGTAGTGCGTGTGGGGCGTACGAAAACTCAGAACCTATCTTTTATCTCATCCCTCGTCTACTTACACGAGAACGTAGTAACTGGCCTTGGTTGATCCGATTTTTTTTACAAACCCACGCTTTTCAAGAACCTGAAGAAGCTTATGGGCCTGTTGCCGTGAAACATGGAGCCTAGTTCCAACCATGGCAGAGCTTACTTCTTGATGTGACTGAAAGAGTTCGAGTGCGTCTTTTTCTCTCGGTGTTGGTTGTTTGCTCAGAGCCACCGTTACTATCGCGTCTTTAGCTTTTGCCAATGCCCCTTGGAGTGAATACTTTATTCCATCAGTAAAATACTCGAGCCACATTGTTTTATCACCGCTATCGGCGGAGTGGAGTTTTTCCGAATACTGCAACCGATCAATGTCATAGTAATCATCAAGCACAAAGTACTTGTTAATACTGTAGTGTTTTTGTAAAAAAATAAGGGCCATGAGAAGTCTGCAGGTTCTACCGTTGCCATCACCAAATGGGTGGATGTAAACAAACTGATGATGAAATATACCAGTCAGCAAGGACGTCGGCAGGTTGGATTGTTCCGTCCACGCTAACAGAGCATTTAACTCCGCACGAATCTCCTGTTGCTTGTGGTATGGCGGTTGGTGCTGTATTTTTAGTCTTCGTATGCCGCCATCATAATAATACGAACCAACCGCAACTGGCTTATTGCGAATAACGCCGGCAATGTCAATTTTAACATCCGTCAGCAATCGTTTGTGTATGGTCGATACGGTATCCAGCGACAGAATGCTCTTGCTATACTCGTCAAGATTCTTCAGTATGTCAAAGTAATTATGCACTTCTTTTTCATTACGGTTTACCGGTACGCGGTCGCCCAAAAGTAAATTTGTTACCTCAGGAAGGGTGAGAGGATTACCCTCAATGCTGTTAGAAATGTACGTAGATGTCACGAGATTATTCCGCTCCAGATTAAGTTGCAATTCCCTTGGAATACGCAACGCCTCGAGTTGGCCATAAAGTCGCTCAGTAACGCTTATATTGGCAAGTAAGGTATCGGTGAGCGTGTAGCGGGGTTTAAACATGGGTATTATGAAGTATAACAATTGTCAATATAATTGTCAATATAATTGTCAATAACTATGTGTATAAATAATAAAATAGCCCGTATTGACGGGCTAAATTTATCAGTTGCCCTCCTGAATTTGCCGTTCGCCTTTTCAGTACTATTCGTACACGGCTCGCGGAGCGTTCTTGGGAGGGCATAAGAAACAGTAAACCCACCTTGAGGCGGGAAACTGTTTTCTAGTGTTGCGGGGTTACAAGAACTTAGAACCTATTATTTAACAACATGTCAGCCTTAATTGGCTTTATGAGACGTTATTGAGGTGGTGATTGAGTAAAATGTATGCCTAGGTGCTCTTTGTTAGCGTCCCATATTCTGTTGTCTGGGTTTTCTTTATCTACTTTTTTGATGTCTCTAGCAAATGGTAATGGTATAGGAAGGATCAGCTTACCAATTGATAGTTGCAGCCACACCTCTCCTGATGTAGGTCCTCCGTGAACAAAAAGAGTATAAAAAGGGTTCCCTGTTGGATAGTGCTCTACCCCTTTCTCAACAACTATTCTTGTGTCACTCTCTTTACCTACAACGGTTGTAGTCATAACAACCTTACTATATAAGATTTAAAATCTTTTGCAAGTCAGGTTAGTGACAGATTGTTATTTTTAAATCAGAAATAGCCCGTATTGACAGGTTAGTTATTCTAAATTATGGCGCGAGAAACCCCTTCGAGATAGTTACTCAGTTGTTTTCTGATTACACGTCTCCCCATTGAAGTCTTCAGATATTTTTCTCTGGCTTCAGCGTCTTCTTTGAGTAGATACGCTTCATAGTAAATGAGTTTAAATGGTCGGCGGGGAGCAGTTGAAAAGTTTTTCCCTGTGTTGTGCTCTTTGAGCCTTCTTTTTAAATCGGAAGTGGTACCTGTATAGAAATTATTATCTTTTTGAGAATGAAGAATATAGAGGTAATACATTGGAATTATTATAATATTTTGTGGTCATTATGTGAACTTCGTTCACACCGACCCCATGGGGACGGTACAAAATTGTGAGCCGGGCTATCATGCGATAAGAATCGCACCAGCCCGGCCAGGGCGGAGTATAAAAAAAGATCCTTAAATCAGGATCTTTTTTTATACTTAATGCCCTGGTTGCGGGGCCAGGAGTCGCACCTGGTCTAGAAGATTATGAGCCTTCTGTGCTGCTTTACACTACCCCGCGGTTCAATTAAGAACACTCGTAGTATACTGCTTTCATGAAGAAAAAATCAACCGCACGGCACCAATCGTGGCTTGTTTACGTCCTCCTCTGCTTAGACGGAAGTCTCTATACCGGCACCTCCAACAACCCCCAACAACGCTTTCTTGATCATAAAAACGGTAAAGGTGGCGCGTATACCAGAAGCCATAAACCTATAAAAATTGTGTATCTTGAAAAGGCGGGCTCAAAATCCTCTGCCCTCAAACGGGAAGCTCAAATAAAAAGCTGGCCGAGAGAAAAGAAGATTAAAATTTTAAACCTTGCTCTTTAGAAAAATTTTTATTGTTGTTATACTTTACAAGAGTCGTTATGTCAGAAAAGATCACCGGGTATCTCCTTTTGGCAATCGGAGTTGTAGTCATCCTCTGCTCTGCCGTCAGCGTGTACTCGGTATTTACCGGCAAAACAGAACCTATTACTCTTTTCCGCTTTCCCGCGCTCACTATTCAACCGGGAACGCAGGGAGCCGGACAACAGGCTCTACCCATCGCTATCCCGAGCATGGAACTTATCCCCTCTTCCATGGTCAATCAAATTGCCAATCTGGCCGCATACACTTTTTTGATGTCATTCCTAAGCGGCATCGGCTATAAAATAGCATCTTTGGGAATACAACTTCTTCGTCCAATCAAGATAAATCCACAGCAACCAGAGCGCCAGCGCCCAAAAACGACCAGTCTTTGAATTATGAAGACAAAATCATCGAAACGAACATTCAATTATCTTCCATGGTTGTTGGTATTAATTTTTACTAATTTATTAATCCTCGACCTTTTTTTTGTTTCCAGCTGGTACAAAAAATTAAACGTATTAGGCGTGTCTGATTCTCCCTGCCCTTCTGCCTGCCTCTCGTTAATCAATAGAAGTACCGGTACTAGCGCCAAAGAATTTTATATTTCCCTTGGTACCGGATCCAACGCCTCAAGCGACTGGGCGGACGTAACCGGCGCAAAAGCATACATTGACACCACCTCTTACGGGAAAATCAAAAAGGTCACGTTTGAAGCTAGTTTACAGGTGCCTTCCGGCAGCCAGATTTCGTATGTGCGGCTGTTTAACGCAACCGACAAACACGCTGTATGGTTTTCGGAAATATCGCTTGCCGGCTCCGGCCCGGAACTTTTGACCTCCTCCCCTATCGCCTTGGACCCGGGCAATAAACTCTACCAAGTGCAAATGAAATCACAGCTGGCTAAATCAACCAGTCTCCTTTTCGCCCGAATCCATATCTTAACGTATTAAGAACTTCCTTCACGGGTTGTCTTAGACGCCGTCTTTTCGTACAATAGCTATGTTGTTTGCGGATTAGTAGACCTGCCCGCCGCAATTTGCCAGTATAGCTCAGAGGTAGAGCAGCGCCTTCATAAGACGTGGGTCGGGGGTTCGAATCCCTCTACTGGCACAAAATTTTGTCTTGAGCCGTCTCTGCCGGCGAAATCCCGCCTTGCGGGACGATCCCCACCCATACCACAGAAATGGATTTTTTGGATCGTCGGGGATGGCGCTATTCCAGTTTTAAGAGGTTTTTCTTTTCTTCAAAAATAATCTTAAACTTCTTGAAAAATTCCTGTCTGCCCAATAGATTGAAAGAAACCAGGTATTCGCGGGAGAAAACTATCGGGCAAAGGAAATCTTTGCCTGCGATCCTTACTCGCAGTTTATGAATGTAGCCAACAATTCTTCCTCCGACACCACCAAGAACAGTTTTCTCTCCTTTTTCAATTTCCACCCCTAAAGTCTCTGCCGTTTCTTCTCCAAAAACAGAAATAGTCGCCCCGGAATCAATCAGCGCTTGAGAACGAACTCTTTTTTTACCGATCAAAAAAACCAGCGGAATTACCGGATAATAATCAGATCCATTGAAATAATAAGGGAAAACTGTCAGCGGGGCATTCTCGTCCATAGTATGTACGGCCCTTCGTCTTTGCGAGGAACCTTAAATGCGGACGGAATTCTGTCGTCGGGTGTTTTATCGCTAACCGATCGAGTTACCAACGGAGCAATTTCTTTAAGAGTGTCGGCGGCGACGACGATCCTCTCCTTAACCGTATCTATCGCCACCCATTTCCCGGCAAACCTGCCCATATATTTAGTCGAAACATTTACTTTCTTCATAGCAGAATCATCTTAACATTTTTACGTCAAAAATCAAACAACCCGGCCTTCGGCCTCGTAAAAAGTCGGCTCGGACTTCCCGCCAGAGGCGGGACAAAAGAAAAACGCAAAATTTTTAAAGAAAATCACGGGAAACCAACCTCTATTCTTCATCTTAACTCCATTCCTTGACAAAGGTACAACTAATGGGTATAGTAAATGTACTATGAATGGTACGTCTACGATTACTATTTCCGATCTTCGTCAAAACGCTGCCGCTGCGGTCAATGCTGTATCTACCAGTCAGAAACCCACCATTATCCTCCAACGCTCCCGCCCAAAAGCAGTCCTTGTGGATATCAATTATTTTCAATCTTTGGAAGAAGCGGTCTTGGATCTTACTGACGCGCGTGAAGCTGATCGCGCCAAAACAGAAGCCCGCACGCCGTTTACCGGGTACGTCAAAAAACGCTGGGGTAAACGCGCGCCATGAAGCTCTTTATCACGAAGCGGGCGGCGCATGAACTTGATCATATCCCTGATTCTATCGCCAAAAATATCACAAAACACATCCTCTCTCTGTCCACCATCGCCCATCCTCCCAACAGTAAAAAACTTCAAGGTAAAGATAATTTCCGCCTGCGCGTCGGGTCATTCCGGGTTATCTATACGGTTGATGCAAAACAAAAAGGAATCACCATTCTCCGTGTTGCCGACCGAAAAACGATCTATAGATAACCCTGTTGCCTCCGCACCTCCAATTTGAACTCAATCCGCATAAAACCTATAATATCCGTTTATGCTTGCGCCTTATCAGGGGTCCACCCATGGCACTAAAAAATTATTTCTTTTTCGTCGGTTTTTCCTTCTCCAAACGTTTTCCTTCCTCGATATACTCTTTAGCAATATCCCAAAACTTCCAAAAAATCTGCTTATACATTTCCGCAAACGAGGCATTAGTGATCTCCACACCGACTTTATTTCCGTCTGCCCAGTTAAGGATTGAAATGGTGTTATTAAAAATCACTTGATACTGCTTGATATTCAGTACCCTCGTCGGGATGTAGCGGGATCGGTAATATTTTCCCCAATTAGGCACGGCTGTATACCAATAGTCCCCCTGGTCAGTCGCATTTTCTACCTCTATTTTAGTGATGCGTCTTGCTACCTGTTCAAATCGTATGGTTTCGGCAAATGCCTTGCCGGCAATATTGTTGCGGTTTTCGTAGCCAAACACGAGAATTTCTTTCTTTGCCGCCAAATGATTCCAGAGCATTTGCTTCAGGCCCTCGGTTCCGTGGTAATGTTTGATTTCAAAGCCACTACGGCCTTTTATTGGCGTTGCTGCCAACTCTTTTAACAGGTCTGGCAGACATTCCTTTTGGAACCTAAGCTGCTGTTCTTTCTCTAAAATTAATAGATGTAAATTGTCCGGGCTGGAGGCTTTCAGGCTTAATCCCCTGCCTTTATTAATTTCCTCAATTAATTTCTTAGATTTCAAGCGATCCAGATATCTATAAATCCGTGATCGGTTGATGTTTGTTTCACGCGAAAGATCAAGCGGGGTTTTGATACCGCCTTCAAGTAAATTGAGGTAAATTTGAACCTCCACCTCGTCTAAACCGAATTGCTGTAGTTGAGTAGAAATTATTTGTTTGTTCATACGAACGAACAATTGTTTGACTGTATTATAAAACACGAGTAATATGCGTGTCAAATTCGCGTCAAATCAATCAAATCACACTTTAAAGGAGGTGAATTTGCATGAGTATACGTAAAGAAGCAATTGATCATGAAGAACAAACCGTTATTGATAATTTGCTTGCGGTCGCAATCCAAACGACGATTGACGCAGATGGAAAACGCGTATCGATCGTCGCCGTCGACAAGATTACCCCCAAGCTCGCGGCAGATGTAGCTTGGCTTGCCTTAAGACGACTGGGGCTTCAGAAGCTTGGATATGAGGCGGCTGACGCGGCTTTAGGCATTCACTATGGAATAAAGGAAACGGAAGCTAATTCTTAGGTGAATCTCTAGAAAAACAGCCCCCACCACTTCTGCCAGTTTGGGACTCTTTCTTCTTTTTGCTTCTCTCCATTTGTCATTTGTAAATTTGCTTGCCCTGAGCCTGCCGAAGGGTCATTCGGCATTATTATTATGGTCTCCCCTTCTTTCACGAGCCCGAGTTTGTTTCTCGCCTCCTTTTCAACAAACTCCTGGCTTTGCACGTCATCGAGCTTGCGGTGGAGCTCTTCATTCTCTTTCTGAAGTTGGGTAAGCACATCTTTGCGCTCACGCACCATGTCCTGTTTAGCCCAAAGTGAATACATCGAGCGGGAAACATTCACCACAAGAATAAAGCTCACAATAATCGCTATGAGGCGAAACAAACGGACTTTCCGGGTTCCCATACTCTTCAACTTCCTAGGGTCAAGCGCTATTTTTTACGGGCTTGCATTGCGTCTTATTATATGATATTATAGGCTTTTAGATATCGATTTACGATGTCCTGCCAAGCTAAATCCCTACCCGACACAATACAAACTATGCCGCAAGATTTACGAACAGCACTCAACCAATTCGCGGAATATCTCCAGTCTAGGAGGCGCGCCCGCGCTACAATCGTAGCATATACCAAAGACATTGAACAGCTTATTATATTCGTCGCCAATCTGGGAAAAAAAGACATTGCAGGGGTCACCGGAGACGAACTGGAGGCGTTTCTCAAAAAGCTCGGCAACGACAACTATACCGCTAAATCCATCTCAAGAAAAATTAATTCCATGAAAACGTTCTTTCGGTTTCTGAAAGCAACAGGTGTGGTGAAACTCGATCCTGCCGTTGACATCGAACATCCTAAATACGACGTCAAGCCTCCCCGCATTCTCTCTAGGCTTGAGTACCGGGCGCTTCGGGATACCTGCCGGGCGGACACCCGCATTTATGCCATTGTTGAAATATTTCTGCAAACAGGCATCCGTATAGGCGAACTGGCCAATCTGACTCTTGAGGACGTCAAAGATAATGAGCTTCTCATAAAAGCCCAGGAAAGCCACGCAGAACGCATGGTGCCATTGAATAAAGCCGCAAAGGAAGCGCTCAACCGCTATCTGGAGGCACGCGGGAACAAAGAAGGACAAAGCAATGTTTTGTTTATCACCAAAACAGGCCGGCCGCTTCTCATCAGAAACATCCGCACGGCTATCGACAGGTATTTCCGCCTTGCAGGCATTGAAAATGCCAAAGTAAACGACCTGCGGCACACGTTTATAGCGCATCACCTTATGGCGGGCACTCCAATAACCACATTAAGCAAATTGGTGGGTCACAAACGCCTTTCTACTACAGAAAAGTACCTGGAACTAGTTAAAGGTCAGCAAGTAGAGAAAGTTAAATTGGAAGAACTGTAAATCTTCTTGCTCTTCTTCGCTACATTACGCTACAATTGTCCTCAATGGATAAAACTTACGACCCTACATTAGCTGAAGATAACATTTATCGGATGTGGGAAAAGGGAGGGTATTTTACCCCGAAAATGCCTGACAAAAAAGCCCTGCCTGCCGGCAGGCGGGCCTTCTCCATCCTCCTCCCTCTCCCCAACGCCAACGATCCCATGCACATGGGCCATGCGATGTTCGTCATCCAGGATATCATGATCCGCTATCACCGCATGCTTGGTGACCCCACGCTCTGGCTCCCCGGCGGCGACCACGCCGGTATTGAAACACAATTTGTATTTGAAAAAAAACTAGCCAAAAGCGGAAAAAGTAGGTTTGACTTTGACCGGGAGACGCTCTACCGGATGATTGAAAGCTTTGTCGAAGAAAACAAAAACATCAACCGAAATCAGATGAAGAGGCTCGGATTTTCTCTGGATTGGACACGGTATCACTATAGCTTAGAGCCGGAAATTATCTCAATTGTGCTCACTACGTTCCGCAACATGCACGCTGACGGCTTAATATACCGTGATGAACGATTAGTCAATTATTGCACCAAATGCGGTACCAGTTTCTCGGATCTCGAAATTAAACATGTAGAACAAATAGATCCGCTATATTACATGAAATATGGTCCGTTCGTTCTCGCAACCGTCCGGCCGGAAACCAAATTTGGCGACACCGCGGTTGCTGTACATCCCAAAGACAAGCGTTATCTTCGTTGGGTGGATAAAGAAATAGAGGTTGAGGGGTTGATCGGCAAATTTACAGTCAAAGTGATCGCCGACAGCGCGATTGACCCCAAGTTCGGCACAGGAGTCGCCAAAGTTACGCCGGCCCATGACATGACTGATTTCGAAATCGGCAAACGACATAATTTGGCGATAAAACAGGTTATTGGTTTTGACGGCAGACTCGCCGACGCTGCCGGTCCTTACGCCGGACTCAAAGTAAAAGCCGCACGGGAAAAGGTAGCAACTGACCTACAAACCCGAGGATTGATAGATCACATCGACAATAATTACACGCATACGGTCGGTATTTGCTATAAGTGTAACACCGTACTTGAACCTTTGCCGATACCGCAGTGGTATGTGAAAACCAAGCCTTTAGCTAAGCCGGCAATCGCAGCGGTTAAAGAAGGTAAAACCAAGATAGTTCCCTTGAAGCGTTTTGAAAAACTCTACTTCCGGTGGTTGGAAAATATTACCGATTGGAACATCAGCCGGCAAATTGTCTGGGGGCCGCGGATTCCTGCCTGGTATTGTCTTGATTGTAACCCAACAATAAGGCTTACCTTTCTCGATAAACAGGGAAACAAAATAAACGGTCTGTATAAGGATCTGCAGGACCGCTATTCCTTTGAAGAAATCGCCAAGGGTCTACAGAATCTCATGGCTCCGATTTCTGCCACATATACCCTCTATAGCCGATCCTGCAAAACCTGTAGAGGCTCTCATGTTGTGCAGGAAACCGACACCTTTGATACGTGGTTTTTATCAAGCCAATGGCCAGTCACGACATTACAAGTTGATAACAAGAAAGATTTCTCGTATTTCTACCCCACTTCAGTTTTAGACACCATGTGGGACATTCTCTTCTTCTGGGTGGCCAGGATGATGATGATGGGGCTTTACAAAACCGGTGAAGTACCGTTTGAGGCTGTTCATATTCATAGCAGGGTTGTTGACGCCCACGGCCAAAAGATGAGCAAAAGCCGCGGCAATGTGATGGACCCGATTGCTTTGGTAGAAAAATTCGGAGCGGACGCGCTCAGGTTCGCCCTTGTCTTTGGAGCAGCACCGGGGGGCGACATTGCCATCTCGGAGGATAAAGTACGCGGGATGCGCAACTTTGCTAATAAACTCTGGAATATGGCCAGGTTCATTGAAATGAACATACAAACAAGTCAAAAGTTTAACTTTTTCGAAAACAAGAATTTTGAGAGCCTGCAGAATAATGAGGAAAAACAAATTATTAATGATCTCAATAAATTAACCGCTCATGTAACAAAATGTTTAGATACATACCGCTTCTCGGATGCTGCACAAGCTCTTTATGACTTTGCCTGGCACAGAGTGGCTGATGTATACCTTGAAAAAAATAAGGAGCGATTCAAGATGAATGAAGACCAGTCGTTAACTGTTCTCCTTCATGTCTTTCACAGAATTCTCAAACTTCTTCACCCCTTTATGCCGTTTATCACGGAGGAATTATGGAATGCGTTGCCGCGCAAATATGATAAACCCCTGATCATTTCCTCGTGGCCCTCGTAGAGTCACTCAACCGCCACACACGTCCCGCCTGCGTCAGGGTGTGCTCCGTCCAGCTTGCACCAGTATCCGGCCGGGCAGACGGTGCCCATAATTCCGCCGCAGAAGCTGCCGGTCGCACTTGAAGTGGCGACAGGAGCAAATGTCGGTGTCGCGGCAATTGAAGTAACGGGCTTTATTCCTGTCGCAAATGTTTCAAGAATCCGGTCAAACAACACGTCATCCTCTTCAAAATCTACAGTCAATCCTGCCGGAGCAAAGTGGTTAAACTCTATGGAGAGTGTGTCATCTACAGGTACGATGACTCCGCGCATTCTGGTAAACGCGTATCCGCCCCCGGTCGTCCCCGTAAAAACCCCGTTAAACTCTTTCGCCGCAAAACCGGCAACCGATACATCTGTCATGGTAAATACTCGTCCTGAAACATCAGTCAAAACTGCGTTGCCGATAGCGGGCAACAACTGTCCTTTGCCGCGTGCCGCAACCGTAAAACGCGTCCCGCCCGGAAGGTATGTACCCTGTGACACACAACTGCTGCTGTCGCAAATAGGCTCAAGGACGTCAGGAGGCAATTTGTAGCTTACTCCCACAATCGGTTGCTTTATGGCTCCGTTTATCACGGTATACGTCTCCCAATCGCTATACGCCGAAATACTCACCGAAGGCGTAGCGACTACGCTCTCATCAAAACCGAAAGCGGATGGAGGAGGTGTCGGTTGGAGCGTTGAGGTCGTCTGCTCTGATGGAACAAACTGTCGCAGTACGGAGCTCAGCCACACGCCCACGGCAAAAAGCGCAAGAAAAAATATGACACTCAAAAGCTTTTTCGCAACTGATTTTTTTGGTTTTTTTGGGGGAGCAGAAGCATCGGGAACCTGTGACATGGTCTCGCTTGCGGCGGCCTCAGGTGCCGGAGCTTCGGCAACCGTTTCTATAACAGGTGTTTCTTCTATGGGCAACCCTTCCGGAGTTTTTTCGGGAACATTATCCATGCCGTTATTGTTCCACCATGTGACGCGTCTGTCAATCGGATACTACCGTTAAGCGCGCTCGAGGTATGCTCCGGTTTCCGTATCTATAGCTATGGTATCGCCTTTTTTTATAAACAGAGGAACGGTCACGGTAAGTTTTGTTTCAGTAACCACAGTCTTTGTTGCTGCAGTTGCAGTATTTCCTTTTGCGCCTTCTGTCGCTTCAGTCACCAGCAGTCGTACTTTTTTTGGAAACCTAAGCCCGACTGCTTCTCCTTCGTGTACCAGCACCTGATAAACGTCGTTTGGCTTGAGATACTTGACAAACTCTCCGATGAGATCAGCAGGCAACGCATATTGTTCGTAGCTTCTATTGTCCATAAACACATACCCGCTCCCGTCTTTATAAAGATACTGCATCTCGTGTGTTTCGATTGACACTTCCCGGACCGACTCACCGGATTTGAATGTGAATTCCTGCACGCGGCCGCTTTTGAGGGATTTAAGCCTGGTGCGCACAAACGCAGACCCTTTACCCGGATTGACGTGCTGGAATTCCACAATCTGATGCGGTTCTCCTTTAAATTCAATAAACATTCCCTTGTGAAAGCCTGCTGTAGTGATGACTGACATATGAACAAAAATTCACAAGTTCTCTTGGGTCTCAATTATCTCACGGGAAACACCATGGTTGCAACCAATTAGAGGCTTAGAGAAATTTTAAGATTTTGGCTTTTTCTTTAATATCGGCAAACCATGACTGCACGTTTTGACTGATCTTCTCGCTCAACAGAGCCCCATGGGCTTCTTTGCGAAGCTCGGCCGGATCCGTCGCGCGAAGCATGGCGCGATTAGAAGCAATATATAGGTCTATGTCGCCATCGGTAATCACAATGGTTTTCTCCAAAAGCTTGGATACTGTCAGCTGCATGCGTATCTGATCGGTAAAGTTCTGTTTCGTCATCCCCTGATATTTGAGAAAGTCATCAAAGTTTACGTTCTCGCCAAGACTTGCAAGTATTTCCTGTGTCTTTACCTCCACTTCGTCTGTGGTTACCGAAACCTTCTCCTTAGCAGCCTGTGAACGAACCAATGATTCTGCTATCATATTCTCAAGCACTTGCTGCCCGAATTGAGTATGAAGCGAACGGGACAGTTGCCAGCTGAAAATCGGCCTTCCGTTAACGAGAGCAGACACAACGAGACCTTTTTTAACTGCCAAAAGAGCACAGAAAACAAACAGAAGAATGCCGGTTACTAACCACCAAGGCCTCTTGATCCTTTGTGGTATATCAACCTCGGGAGGGAGAGCTTTTGGGGATCTCCTTTTCTTCATTGAAGATTTTTTCTTTTCTGGCATTTATCAAGACTATCATACTGGCCAAACTATCGCAAGAAGTAGACTATCGGGCCACCGGACACAATGTGGAGAGAATACAACGCTCACATTGGGGACGGACTGCCTTGCATACTGCCCTACCGTGCTCAATAGCGAGGTATGGAAAACGGGGCCAATCGGCTTTGGGAATAATCTGCATAAGCTGCACCTCAACCTTGTCTGCGTTTGCGTCTTTTTTAAAATCCAACATCTGCTTTTGCCCGCGTATAAACACGCGCTCTTTCTTCCCCCCGATCGCCGCCAAATCAATGATCTGCAGTCTTTGGCATACTCTTAACACGTGGGTGTCTACGGCGATGCCTTCTGTTTTGCCAAAGGCGTTGCTTATGATGATATTGGCGGTTTTACGCGCGACTCCGGGGAGCATGAGAAGCTCGCTCATGGTTGACGGCACCCTGCCTACAAATAAATCCTCTACGAGTTTGGCGCTTTCTATAATATGCCTTGCTTTATTCCGGTAAAAACCTGTTGACCGAATGTCCTTTTCAAATTCCTCCCTTTCCGCCTTCGCATAATCCTCTACCGTCGTATACTTGGTAAAAAGCTTCTCCGTCACCGTGTTCACCATGGTATCCGTGCATTGCGCGGACAATACAACGGCAACCAGAAGCTCCCACGGATTGTTATACCTAAGCGCGATCTTAGCCTGTGGATAAGCGCTCTTCAGAAGTTCAATGATGGTCCGTGCTCTTCTTGCTTTCTTGTCCATAGCTACGTACACTATACCATGGGGAGCTCACTGAAGTGATATGAAGAAAAAATTCCCGCATTTTACCCGATTTTTTCCCGTAGCGCTTCTTGCGCGGTGCGGGAAGCTTACTCTTTGGGCGTTCCTGATCCTTTTGTTTATCATCAATGTGTTTGCCGGTAACCTGCTGCCCGTCCCCGTGGGTGTGGATCGCTTTCGGGTGATTATGGACTACCACTCAATCCCTGCCCACCTTGATTTGGCGCGCGCTCTTTGGGATCAGGGAAATCAGGCTATGGCAAAAAACGAACTTCTTCTTGCTCAATCATCGCTCCGGCAAGCAGGCGGACGTTCTGACGAAATTCTTGAGGCAGACGTATTAGGAGCGTGGGAAGAAGAACCAATCCGCTTGTCAGACGCATACGCCTATTGGCAACGGGTGGCTATAGAAAAACCGGATTATCGCGATTGTTATATTCTTCTTGCGGCTCTGGCGTATCAACGCTCAAACATTGAAGAAGCCAAATCGTATCTCCTGTATGCAAAGGCACTTGACCCAAATTCTTCTGTGGCAAACGAACTTCTGTCGCGTCTTCCCTAAATAAATCACTTATGATCTTCGGAGGGTTTCTGCCTGGCAGACTGTTCTCCTGATGGTTTTTCGTCTTTTGGTTGACCGGTTTGCACTTTTTCTCCTTCTTTTTGAGGTTCTCCTTCAGCCTGAGGCGCTTGAGCTTCGGCTGTGGCAGCCTGAGCTGCTGCTTCTGCCGCCGTCTGCTCTGCGGCTTCTTTACTCACGAGAGGCTCGACTTTTACAACGGTCAGCCCTGCATCATTCAACGCGGTGACTCCTCCTGCGGGCTTCAAGTCGCTCACCTTAAGCTCTTGACCAACCTCACTCAGGGATGATACGTCCACATCGATATGGTCCGGTAAATCAGCGGGCAATGCCTCAACTTCTATTTCGTTCAAAACCGCAAGGAGAGTACCGATTTTCTGCGATACCGCAGGGGCTTCACCGACCAGAACAAGAGGTACATTTGCATGGACCTTTTCCTTGAGATCTACCTGGAAAAATTCTATATGCAAAACGTCATCGGAAACCGGGTCTTTCTGTACGTCGTGGATCAGGACGGGTCGCATCGTCTCCCCAATTTTCAACTCTACGATACCGGTCTCCCCTGCTTCTTCGTATGTTTTTTGAAATGCTTTTCCATCCAGCTGAAGAGCCTCACTTTTTATCTTCTTTCCGTATACGGTAGCAGGAATCGTTCCTGATCGCCTGAGGTTTTTCACTTTTCTTCCGAATACCGATCGTTTCTCTGCTTGCAGTGTATGTTTCTTCATGATCCTCCAAAAACTAAATCTATAATCCCGTCGCGCAATAAGTCCGTATTGTACTGAAGCTGTCCGGGTTTTGCAAGAGATGGGTCTAAAAGTTGCTGGTTTCCCCCAGACCGTTCTCTCCCCCACGACGTAGGGTATGTCAGTACGGTCTGCCACTGGCCCGAGGAAACACCAGGCTGTTTCTGTATAAAAAGGCGATATCGACCGCGTCCGGCTTCAAACACAAACGGAAGCTGCCTTTGGTAAGAAATAAGCACTTGGCAATCTGCTCCCGGTAAAACCTCTAACGCAATTCCGATTCTTTGCGCTTCCCCGGTTGTAATAACCTCCCAATATGGCAGATCAGCAAGGGTTTTCTTCTGCAGCTTTTGCTCATTCAATTCCTTGCCGTCAACGATAACAGTTTGTATGATGGCATCTGCCGGAATAAATAGCTGGAGGTATGTGCGGTACGAGCCGCCTCCGTTTTGGCCGTCTCGGCTTGAGTTTTTGAACCTTACGGTCAGCGTGTGCCCCGTGGTCCCGTCTTGAGCCAGTGTCACCTGATGAAGTACCTCGCGCTTCATAAAGTAATTTACCTTGTTTACCCCTACGTTTGCCTCAGTAAGATAAATTCGGTCTCCCGTACATAACGGTTCTTCTGAAACAGACGCGCACCCCCCGACAGACGCAGGAGCGTCCCCCGCCCAACCATACTGCTTTGCAATGGTTTGCAATTGACGGTCGGCGAAATACAAAAGGAGATCATGGCCTTCAAACGCGTCGATTGTTGCCTTTAACACTTTTGCGCTGGAGGCTCCGTTTCGTGAAAATAACTGGGCGATAAGTGCCTGGCTCAGGTAGCCTAAGAAATCTTTCTTCTGTGTAGAGCCCGGGAAAAAATCCGTTTGTGTATACAGAAGTGACTTCCCGAAAAAATTTTCTGCTGTGATGCTGTCGTTGAGGTCGGATAAAACCAAAGGCCCTGTTGCCTTCAGTAGATTGACGACAAACGGGACGCTCACACCTATGACACCATCGACCCGCACACCTGTCTCCTTTTCATAGAACCACAGGGCTTTGGCAGCGCTTGTTGGAAAATCCGGGTCCCAATTGCTGTCACGCAAATACCAATGCTCCTGCCCCATAAGGTCACGCAATGGAGGAGGCGGATCAACATGCCCTTTCAGCTGCCCGTCTACCTCATAAACATCCCGCACTTGCAAATCCTCCATGACCCCGCCGGAAAAGCGGGCAACCCCGAGGCTTCCGATAAATCCGCCGGTGGGCCGCAGCTCCATGCTGTTTTGAAATAATAAAAGATACGTCTGCGGCTTGGTAAGTCCTGAGATAATCGGGTATAAAGACAGAAGGTTTTCTACAAACGACGATTGACGCCGGACTGTGGTAATTGCCTGATACGCTTTCTGCCCAATGTTTTCTGCCGGCGCCAGAGAAAAAGGCAGTGAGCCCCCTTTAAGCATCCCAGCAAGCCGTGTTTGAGAAAGTGCAAGGTGGTTGTTGGTTGCAGATATAAGAGAGCGCAATTCGGTGATTTGCGAAACCATCGACCCTTCTCCTCCGGGCGCTTCCTGCGGGCGCAATAAGCCGTTTGTTATGCTTCCTGCGGCGTCAAAAAGCGCTAAAATATTCTCTATCGCCACCGATGACTCCCTCATAAATCCGGCAAATTCTTCTGCCGGCCTAAGCTGCCCATTGACGCCCACAAGACGAAATTCCCAAAGAGCAAGTTGAAGAAAAAACTCTGCATAATTTACAATGTGCTTATTTGCCTGTGAAAATAAACGGGAATACGATATCTTTGACGACATAAATCTTGCGGAAAGAACCAACGAGCAGGAACCTGCCAAAAGAAGTGCAATCGTCATAACCACAGGAAGAATCAATACAAACAAACATGCAAGCGTTTTCTTTGTACATTGACTCTTTCCCTGTCTTTTGCCGGGGCTGCTTTTTTTCAGGTGAAATATTTCTGCTATAGTCCTTTGAACGCGGTCTGAATCTGATCTGCCGGACACTTCAACCTGTTCCCGGAATCTCCCCGGTTGGAATAAGTTTTCTCTACCACTTCGCTCACGTCCCTGTTGCACAAAAACCGACGCCTTCGGTAGCGCGACATGTGGATCTTTTCGTATATCGCACGTTTCCGCCTCCGATGTAAAAAGGAATGTAAATATGCTCGTGATATCATCCGCTGACATGACGCGCCCATCCGTAAGAACAACTTTTGTACGTGCCGGCAAAAATTTTCGAACGTCTTCTTCGTCTGCCCCCCATATGACTACAAGTCGCTTTATGTTCCGTTGCGGGTGAGCTGAAAAAATAGATTTCACAAAATCTAAATCCCCGCATACGATGTGATACAAAGCCTCGAGGGGTGGTTTTTTGTTCACATAAACCTGACAGCCGTTGGCTGATAAATATTCCCGCAGAGGATCAATAAATTCAGTATGTTGCGCTTCAATATGCGCGATTGAGAGCGCAGTTGCCTCGCGTTTAACCGCTGAATTGGTAAAGGAATTCATACAAAAATGGGGAAACGTGCATGTATTATGGCAAAAAGAGAGACCGAAAACAACACGCGCTCGCGCCCTAATTTGCTCTTAAATTGCCGCAACAGGACATGAGGCGCCGAATTATGAATTTTCATCCAACGCTTTATTTACCAAAAAGTCCGCGCGTGTATTTTCTTCTCTTGGGACGAAGTGGTAGGCTATCTCTCCCCCAAGCTCAGACTCCGCAACGCGTATTTCTGTCAGAAGCTCACGAAGTCGTGCGTTCTTCACTTTAAACGTTCCGTTGAGTTGATTGACAACAAGTGTCGAGTCCAGGAAACACTGAATACTCGCGTAAGGGGCGGACGCTCCCGGATAATTCTTAAGCCACTTGAGGGCTTCTATGACGGCGGTATACTCTGCAAAATTATTGGTCGCCTCCCCGATCGTTTTCCCAAATTCTATAACTACTTCCGCCTTACCATGAACCATGAACGGTGAACTATGAACTTCCTCAATCACAACTCCAATCGCTGCCGGCCCCGGATTCCCCCTGGCTCCCCCATCGGTGTGAACAATAAATTTCATAAAAAAAATTAAAGACTTTCGTACCCCTAAACCCCTTGTTTAGACTTCTGTAAAACCTTCTGTAATACGATAAAACTGCATAGCAATACGAGCCCCTCCGATAGTACGGTGATCCACGCCGCGGCCATATATCCGAAACGGGGGATGTAAAACGCGTTAGCAGTAATATTTGCCGCCATAGAGACGCCATAAAGAACTGCAAGAACCCACGGTCTGCCAAGCGCGATAAGCGCCCACATAACAGCGCTTGACGCAAAGAAAAACGGCAATCCAAGAGAAAGCACGCGCAAGGGAGCAGTACTTGCGGCAAAATCCTGCCGTATGAAAGACAGAAGCGGCGCCCCGACCCATAGAAGAATAAGTAGGAATACGGAAGACGGCAAGAGAAACCGTAACGAATTTCTCAATAATTTCATAAATTCCATGCTCACGTCCCCTGCTTTGTGATTGAGCGCGCGAAGCATCGGCGGATAAACCGCATTCATGAAAAAAGTCGGAAGCACTAAAGCCCACTCAAACACTTTATAGGAAAGCCCGTATATCCCCACTTCTCTTGTTGTCCGCGAAAGAGTGAGGATCACGCTGTCTGCATGAGAGTACACCAGGTTAAACAACAGTGTTATGCCCAAAGGAAATGCGCAAACAAAAAGCTCTTTCATCCTGCGCCATGGAAACGATATGCCGGACCGTGCTGACAATGTTCGTGCAAACATCATGCCGGCTATTCCCATAACAGCGCTTCCCAGAAGCATCGCAGCGATCGCCCCGTACACAACGTCGTGGGAAAATGCACCCCACAGCGACACAGCCGTTACGGCAAGAGCCGCCAGGCATCCCACGGTAACGGCGATGGTGGACAAATCATACCGCAGGTGCCGCTGAAACATGCCGTTAGCGCTGGTCAGAAGCGATTGGAACAAAATCGCCGGGCAAAAAAGAACAATTCCCATTCTCACAAACCGCGTATATCCCTGACCGACGCCTTGCGGAAAGATGGTGAGCAACATAAGCGACAAGAACACAAGCAAAGAGCCTCCCAAAACACGCGCGCTGACAAGCGCATCCCACCATACCATCTCGTCTTTCCGCTGCAGGTAAAAAGCGTTCATCCCGAAATCCGACAAAAGGAAAAAAAACGTGATATACGTCGTAATTTTTACAAAATCTCCGTATCTGTCCGGACCGGCGGAGCGCGCGAGGAGTAAACTGATGACAAGCACCGTTCCGGAACTGACAAATTTCGTAATCAACTGGCTTACTGTGTTTACGGCAACCACCCTTCGCAGAGTTTGTTTGGGAAACAAGCGGATGAACATGGCAGTTATTGTAGCAGAAGCGCGGTCTCTAGTCTCAGGTCTCTTTATCATGCCTCTTTCCCCTTCCCGCCAACGCAAGTCCCGCTACGAGTGTAAATAAAAGTTGTCCCTGCTGAAGGGTCAGGGGATAATGGTCCACAAGACCGAGAAGAAGAATTGTGAATAATGAATAATTCATGATTCCTGCTTCATAATTCCTGATGATAGAAATAATGAACCATCCAAAAAGCACCAAACCTATGAAACCGGTTTCCGTCAATATGAGTAAATAAATATTATGCACCGGCTGAAGGTAATACACCGATTTTTTGGGCAAAAATTCCGGAAGCTTAATAAGAAAGTTCCCGAGTCCCACACCTGCGATGGGGGACTGTTGCCAAATCTTAACCGCAGCAGAATTGAGTTCTTGCCGCACCACAACACTCTCGGAAACTGAATTATGAATCATGAAGCGTGAAGCAAAAAATAAAACAAAAATACTAAGCAGTACGAAAATGCGCACATACCTCTTTATTCGTAATTCATAATTCATGCTTCTTGCGATTGCGAACGCAATCGCAATCCCCCCCACCGCCCACGCGCTCCGGCTAAATGTCAATACTAGCGCAATTGTCCCCAATCCCAGCGACGACCATAAAAAAAGTTTTTTCCTAATTTGCAAAATGATCAACGGCAGTGTGACCGCAAGAAATCCCCCAAGTACGTTAGGGTGGGGGAACGTCGCGTACGGCCGAAGTTTGAACAGTGAAACATCGCTGTCAACCCGTGCAATGCCGGGAGTATCCACTGAAAAGGTTCTCTCCCCAAGCCACCAAAACATGCCGCCGACAGAATGCTGAAGCATAAATTGCGCAATCGCAAGAATAGAAGAATAGAATACCCCTACCGATAAAAAAATGGTAACAAGAGAGAGCTGTGGTTTTGTTTTGACGATATACCAAGCCAGAAATCCAAATTCAACTACCTTTAGCCATTTATATAGGGCGGCGGGCTGATTGGAAGCAAACCAAATATTCAAAGCAATAAATACAAGAGGGGGTATTACGTATTTGGTATTACGTATTATGGTGTGAATAATCTGCTTTCTCTTTTCATTTTTCCATAATTCGTAATACGTTCCCCGTGATACGCTTTCAATAGCCCAAAAAAGAATAACGCAAAAAATTAAGATGTCTGTTACATACAGAGTGGGGGATAGATAATCGACTCTTCTTCCAAGCACATGCGCCCATTCCGGCCAAAAGTGATACCCAAGTTGGGTGGGAAGAAGGACGAGAAGGAGGTAGAAAAATAATCTATGTATTCTTTGAATCATGAGGTGAATCTAGACCTTTGGCTTTACAACCAATACCCGTCCGTCGCCTTCGCCTACCGACTCCGTAGCGATACGCTCATCTCCGGCAAGAGTTATGTGAATGATGCGCCGTTCAGCGGGGGATAGCCGGAACAACTCTACAGGAGTGCCTGTTGCAAGTGCGCGTTCTGCGGCGCGCTGAGCCATGAGCATGAGCGCTTCTTCGCGTTTCTCACGGTAATCGCCGACATTCACATACACTTTTTTCCACTCCTCAAGCTTTTTGGATACCATAAGGGTGAGGATGATCTGGAAGCTCTCAAGCGTCCTGCCGTGAAAGCCAATAAGGAGACCCGTTTCCTCTGTCTCTATATGCACACGGAACGCACCGGTCTCATCCTGACTCACGGTGACGGCGCCGGTCACTTCCAGCCGCTGCAAAAAATCTTCTGTCATGTCTTTTACCTGATCTTCTGCTGATGTTTCCTTCTCGACTTTTTTGGTCTTATTGATCATATTTATTTAATTGGACTTATTTATCTGTATTTGTTGCATGATGCCAAAAAGCCCAAACACGTTCCAATAGAGCGAAAGCCCCAACGGGAACTGAAATGCAAATATCCCAAACATAACCGGCGTGATCATGGCCATCTGCTTCTGCATCTCCCCGGCTGTATCCCCCGGCTTTTCTTCCTCTTTCTTGCCTATCTCCTGTTTCTTGTCGCTTGTTGCTTGCGGCTTTGGCGCACTCACCATCATCAACTTCGTCTGCCACCACTGAAGTAACCCCGTTACTAAGGGCACCGCCAGAACCCACCATCCCACAGTCTGCCACTGGCCGGGCTTGATCCCTAAGTTCACGCCCAAAAACGTCAAATCAAATGTCGTGAGCTTAAGCCACGGCATATATAAAATCTGGTTGATTTGGCCGACGAGAACTTCAATGTTTCCATTGTTAAGAACCTGAAAAAATACATTGTACAGCGCAATCAGTACCGGCATCTGGACGATCAAAGGCAGGCATCCTGCGGCAGGATTCACGCCGTGCTGCTTGTAGAGTTCAAGCTGGGCCTGCTGAATTTTCTGCTTGTCGCCCTTGTGTTTGGCCTGTATTACATCTAAGTGAGGCTTGAGTTGCTGCATTTTTCTGGCGGACGACAGCTGTGTTTTCATGAGAGGGTAGAGGAGAATCCGTATGGCGACAGTCAGGAGTATAATCGCAAATCCCAAGGGTCCGGGGATATGCACTGCCTCAAACAGCTTATAAAAAAATATAAGCACGTTGAGGATGGGCCACACGAATACCTGGTTCCAGAATGTTGGAGAAGTCATATTGGTCTAATGAGATTCATTGGTCTTATTTGTCTTATTTTACTGTTACCGGATCGTATCCGCCTTTGCTCCATGGGTGACAGCTCAGTATGCGTCGTATTCCCAGCCACGATCCTCGGATTATACCATACCTTTCTATTGCCTGGTAGCAATACTCACTGCACGTCGGACTAAACCGACACACTTTGTCTGTTATATATAAATATTTTGCCCATCCGGTATCCAGCGACAAATATTTCTGATAAAAACGGATGGCGGAAAGAATTAAATGCTTCATGGATAAGTAATTAATACTTCTTCAGTGCCCCTGCTTTTACCAAAAGTTCTCTAACATTCCCCTCAACTGTACGTTGGGAAACCTGACCCCATCTTCCTTGAGCACATAACACACAGTCAACCCCTCTCGTGATTTCCGGCATAAGAAGACGAACGCTCTCCCTGATCAACCGCTTTATGCGGTTTCTCACGGTTGCCCGTTTGTCTATCTTCGTTGAAACGACAACTGCAAACCGTGAAAGTGGAAGGTCATTTTTCCTGAACACTAAGCGCATGGTTGATATGGAAACAGATCTTCTTCCATGCATGACAAGGCGGACGTTAGGAGCGGGAAGACGGTGAGCCCTGGGTAGCATTTTCTCCTTTATACCGTCAGTTTCTTTCGTCCTATCGCGCGTCTGCGCTTGAGGACCCTCCTGCCGCCGGCGGTCTTCATGCGGGCGCGGAACCCGTGCTTTCGGGCGTGTTTACTTTTCTTGGGCTGATACACTCGCTTTGGCATGGGAGTAGTATAGCAAGCCGGATTACGGGAAACAAGACGGTGAAATTATTTCGTATTACGCGATTGGTATTACGTATTATGGCAAAAACCATAATACCCAATACAAGCCTTTTAATTCACTCAAATCATGCTCCGTGATTTTTTTATTAATCCATTGGTTATCTTGCTAACTTTTATTGTTTGTTGAGCGCATTCTATAAATATCTCTTTTGAGAGATATGCAACATCGCGAGCAATAATAAGTTGATTTTGCAATTCGGTTAGTGATCCGACGGCAGTTGAATAAAACTGTAGTTTTTCTTTCCAGGAATTTCTACTGAAACCTTCCGCTATATTTGATGTAATTGACACAACACATCGTCTCATTTGAGAAATAAGACCAAATAATTCATCTTTAGGAAATTGCTTCGTTATTTTATAGACCATAAGCACTAATCGGTGACCTTCTTTCCAGGCGTCAAGTTTTGTAAATGAAGTAATTTTCTCTTCTCCCATAATACTTAATACGAGAACCCTAATACTATCCCGCGCAAGGCGCGGGTAGCGCTTCGCGCTATGGCACCACTTCCTTCCATGTTATAGAGACATTCTGCATGGAGGATGGGAGGGTGAAGAAGAGCTGTGGGTTATAGAGGAACAATTCCGAAGACGTGGTTTCGTTAGCAGCCACACCTGTCAGATCCCGCTGGAGTAGAAAGTCGCCTGCGACAAATATTCCCCGTCCCACAAACCGTTCTGTCCCGGGATTGGTCGAAGGGCCGGTGACGAATGTCCCCGTGGG
>JAHJMO010000018.1 GCA_018821245.1 Patescibacteria group bacterium | reverse complement strand
TTAAAATTTTAATAAGAACTCGGGTCTGGATTTGACTTGGCACTTTTTTAAAATGTGTTTCTAATAGATATAGTAAGAAACTCAATTCTGGAAGAACGTATTTTCTAAATTTTAGGTAGAGACGCACTGCAGCGCGTCTCTTAGTTAAAGATGCCATTCCGACAAGTCGGAATGGCATCTTTTTATAACTACCGTAGATAAACAAATTTCTTTGTCGAAGTAAACGAACCCGAAGTCAATGGATTCGCTCCGCTCACCACAAGTCGATACAAGTAAATTCCTGAACTTAATCCATATTTATTTGCATTGAACTCTACTTCATAATCACCAGCTTCTTTTGGTTCATTAATGAGTGTTGTGATTTCTTTGCCCAGTAAATCGTAAACTTTAAGAGTTACCAAACCTTGTTCTCTTATTGAATATTTAATTTTAGTTGTTGGATTGAATGGGTTTGGATGATTTTGTTCAAGCTTATATGAAAATAACTTATCAAATTGTGATGTGCTTTTCGAGGTATTTTTATTACCAATTGTGCTGTATCTCCCAACGGATTTTATGATAAATGCTGATTTCTCAGATGCTGAATTATCATCATTGAAAGTGAAGAAAATATTTTCTGACGGTAATATTTCTCCATAGATATTATCCTTGAATAGGATCTTATTCTTTATATCACCGTCTGAGTTGTGAACTGCACTGACAATCTTAAGGTTTGTTACTTTTGCGGTTTTAAGATTTTTTATAATTGCGAGATAATCAAGATTTATTTTTTGACTTATATTAACTTCGAAAGTGTTCCCAGTGTTGTTCAGCTTTTTACAGATGATGCTTAGATTTGGACGTAATTGGAACCCATTGTTCATTGTTAAAAGTTGTTCCTTTTCATTTTTTGATACGGTATTATCTTTTATTCTGCCAGCAACTTTTTTCTGTGGAGGATGTGGCACTTCACCACCCATTACCATATATTCTTCCTCTCCATCCCGAGTCGTTGAAGGCTTTTCTATTAATAAAACATCACCAGGTTTCAACGCAATTTTATTTCCGTCTAAATCGAATAAAATGTTTGTTAAATCTGTTTTGCCATTAAGGGTGATCTTAAACCGCTTGTTTGACTTTTTATAGTTAACAATTTCACCTTCATCCGTAACTGCGGTGAATTCATCTTTTTTAATTTTGACTTTATACAATTCAACCTGGTCTAAAAACGTATGTTCTGTTTGCGGTTCGTGGATTACAAGTTTGATCTTATCATTTCCTGGTTGTATCGGAGTATTAATGAGATAGTAATCTATTACATCTATATTAGGATTGCTCAGTGATGTAATAAGTAATGGATTTTCATCTTCAAATAAACCATTTGAATTAAAAGCAAGCGTTGGGCAGCCGTAGCCGTAGCGGAGGAAGTGAACAGCTGCCCCAGCCGTCGATGAGCCGGCAGCATTTTGCGCCGTACAGGTGATATACGGCACGGGTATCATCGTCTGATCGTCGCCGCTTAGGTGCAGCTTCCCGTAGGAAGGATAGTAGCTGATCAGTGCGGAGGCTCCATAGGCATCGAGCCGGGCACCAGCGGGAAAGTCATAGGCGCTCCAGCTGTAGGAGATATCGCCACTGCCTTGCGAGAGCACAACGTAGACATTCACCGAGGTTCCTTCATAGACGGTTATGGGGCTGGGTGGGGAGAAGCCGGAGATGACGGGGGAGCTGCCTGTGCCGCGGCACGAAAGGCATTGATGCGGCCGTAACCGAAGTGGACATCCCAACCTGCTGGGCCCAGATCGTCAGCCGATGAAGTAATGATGTTGGCTACTTGAGTTGCGGTAAGATTGGAATTGACAGACCAGATAAGAGCGGCAATTGCGGATGTGAGAGGCGCAGAAAATGATGTCCCGTCCATACGAATATAGCTGTTGTTGAGATAGAGTGTTTGTATGTCGATGGCAGGCCCGCTGACATCAACGTGGTTGCCATAATTGTAGCCTGACGGAAACTGGTCTGCACTGTTGGTTGCGCTCACAGCAATGACTCCTGAATAAGCCGCAGGCCACTGTGTGTAGGGCACGACATCAGCATCATTTGAAGGAGGTGGATTGCCAGCGCTCGCTACAACTAACGCCCCCCAAGCCTGAGCATCTTCGACAGCATATTGCATACTTGGATAATTGTATGATTGAGTTCTTCCATCTGGTAGTGTGGTGACAGTCTTGAAACTGCAGTTGATTATATTTGCGCGATGTACTCCTCCGGGGTTAGCGGCGTTTCGAGTGTCTGCATCTACACCAGTTTCATTGGTGCGGTTCATGGGAACGAGGAGAACATTCCATCCGAGACTGGCAATTCCGAGATTGTTGTTTGTCGCAGCACCTGCTACCCCAGCGACCATGACACCATGATCCCCGGTTGAGCCGGTTTCACCAGCAACCAATTTGTTTGCCAAGTCGTTATGTGGAGCAACCCCACGCTCAATCAAGGCGATTCTAATGCTGGCGCTACCCGTAGTAATGTCCCATGCTTGTTCGGCTCGGATCTTCGGGAGATACCACTGATTACCAGCGAGGTGTAGATCATTTGGCGTGAGATCAGAAACGACTTGGATTGGAGGCTGAGCGTACTCGACCTCAGTGAGTTTCTGAAGTTCTTTTATGGTTTTCCAAACATCTACGGGTTGTGGGAATACCACTTTGAATACTTGCGACCAATCATGCAGCCTCTTGACCTCACCAGAAGGAGTAACGTACAGGGTGTCTTCGGCTCTTGCATGCTCTATCACTTTTTCAAAGACTACATCGGTACCGAATCGAGTGAAGAACGAGCGTATATGTTGCATTGATGACTTGAAGTCCGAAGCGGTAGCTCGGTTCTGACCGATTGGCATCTCCACAACAGGTATCTTGAACTTGACTGTGAGATAATCAGCCAACACCATGCCGTCGCGCACAGTGACTTGAGCACTGGCGGAGAGAGATACAGAGAGCATGGCAAACAATGTTAATCTTGCGATGGCCATGGCAATGTGAGTTTTGAATTGTATTTTCATAACAATATCCTTGAAATATTTGATTAAAAGATTGCTTTTGCGCATATTTATATGGCACAAAGTCCGCCGTTGCGCAAAAGGCGGTGGACTGTTGACAGCGGCATTGTGCTGTGTTCCCGACAAGCGGCAGGGTTACCTGCCGCTTGTCGGTTTTCTGACTCTCATACTCGTACCCTCCTTTCCAGTTTCATTTTATTAGTATCATCCCTCGACTTTGAGTGAATTGATCCGTTGTAAAACGGTAGAAATAAATCCCGCTCGAAAGCCCCGTAGCGTTGAATGTTGTTCGATATCGACCAGCCTTAAAGGAGTGATGAACCAAGCGCTGAACCGACCTCCCAAGTAAATCATACACAGTGATGTCGACAAAACCATCGTGTGGCAAATCAAAAGGAATTGTAGTTTCCGAGTTGAATGGATTCGGGTAATTCTGATGTAATGCGAACTGGGAAGGTTGCGGACACTTGCTCCGTTTGGTTCTCCAACCGAAGACCTGCCCAGGTGTGGGGTTGGCAAATGGCTGGATTGTGCCTATGATGGGGGTGATACCCCGTGGATCCACAATGTCGGGGGGAAGCGGTGGACATCGTTCGGGTGTTTGATCTTCCCACCAAACAGTAATGAAGTTGCTTAGTGAGAAAATAGTGGAGGGATCTCGTTGACTACGTTCCTCGGACTCGTGGTTAACTTTAAAATTCGTTCCTATGGGCGCTAACCACCTGTTGTATCGCTGTGCGTAGATGTCGCCGTCGCCGATAACTCCAGGGAAGTCGTTTCTGTGATCCTGCCATGTGATAATTATTTCTCCACTGGTAGACCTTGCTGCTGTCATCATTCCCATTGGGTTATTAAAATCATCTCTGACTTTGAAACTGTCACTGAGTGCGACGCCGTGCGTATTATAAAAACGAATGAAAATCTTGTATTGGGGAAATGATACCCAAACCACAAGAAGTGAATCTGTTCCGATCCCAATCCCAATGGCAGAGACATCTTTCCCAATGTTAGCGATGCCGGAGGTTGGCAAGCCATCAGCTCCGTAAATGTGTAAGTACCCCGCCCACATGAAAAAGAACCTTCCATCCTCAAATCCTCCAAGCCATGCAATACCTGGGGCCCCATTTGCATTTACTCTGAAGTTCACTCCTCGTGGTGCGCCCGTACTGTCGTAGAATTGAGCATAAGAAAATAAGGGGCCTTCACGACGATCAAACCATGTTATCACAAAGCTTCCATTATCAAGGACGAGCACCTCAGCAGCAATCTGAGCACTTGTTCCGCTGTCATCACTCACCCTGAAACTTGGGCCGCTGGGAGTACCATTGTTGTTGTATCTTCTCGCGTAAATGTCTGCGTCTCTCCAAACGCCACTGCCGCTCGGCCCATGCCATGAGACGACGAAAACTCCGTTCTTGCTCATGCTAATTGAAGGAACTCGATGTCCGCCTCCAAGCGCTGATTCGCTCACTCTGAAGTTGCCGCCAATTGGCAGGCCGTCAGCAGCGAATCGCTGTCCGTATATCGCGGTACCAGTATCTTGCCCGCCGTTCTCAATGGAATTGCGACCGTCGCTCCATACGACAACAAAGGTCCCAGTCGAATCGGCCGCAAGTGATGGCCCGAAGTGGGCGTGACTCGTTTCGCTGACTCTGAAGTCTTGTGCAAAGGCAAATTGTCGGAATGTCAGCAAAACTATTGATCCAATCAAAACCACCACACCAATATGTATTCTCATTTCACACCTGCATTCGGCAGTTTATGTTTTTGTTTATGCATAATCGCCCCTTTGGTTCTTGGTTATTAAATTTTGTTTTGATTATTTACTATTACTGCTCTGTTACCTTCAAATGATACAGAGACGCCTTCAGGCAAGCCCGAATATGACCACTCATAAGTTATATTGCCATTGCCTTGCGAAAGAACACAAGTCACAACACCAGCATCACCTCGATAAATTGGTGTAGGTGATTGGGTGAAACTAGAAATGATTGGTGCAAATATATTTTCAGGATATTTAATAATATAAGTCTTCCAATTCTGCTGATAATCACCATAATAGGAATTGTAATAAGGTATAGCTGAAATACGAAATCTAAATTCATTCGTATTTAATATGGATTTATTAATCGTGTAAGAAAAATTTCCTGCAGACATTACATCATTATTACAGAAAGTATATAAAACATCGTTGTTCCAATATTTAATTATCTCTGCTTTTAAATGACATTTGTTTGTTAATGTAAAAGAAAAATTAAAAGAATTGGATGTTTCTTGCATGGATAAATTAATAATATCGGCCCCAGGTAAATACCCTCTTAGACCAGTAGTATTACTCCATCTATCAGCAGTATATAGATATGGAATGCCATAGGCAGCATTGTTTGTAAATCGTAATGGCACTCTGCTTATCCCTTGTGGAGATGTAAAATGCCCGTTATCAAAAGAGGCTAG
>JAHJMO010000017.1 GCA_018821245.1 Patescibacteria group bacterium | reverse complement strand
ATATTCGGTTTTCCTGCAAAGAAGGGATCGTTTTTGCACGCGCAGAACATTTTGGATAATGTTTTAAGTTCAACGTGTATCTCGAGACCGATAATCATCGTATAGTCATTGGTCATATTGTTCTTATCACTTTTTTCAAATCAGGCTTTGTCTTATACCATGGCGCTTCTTGTTCGTATGCGTACCCGACTTGGTATAATCGTTCTTCTTCAAATTGCGGCCCTATCAATTGAAACCCAATAGGCAACCCGTCCACAAAGCCGCACGGCACCGACAGTGCAGGAGCTCCTGCGATATTGACAGGACACATAAAAATATCGGAAAGATACATTGCGAGCGGATCCTGAGTCTTTTCTCCGATTTTAAAGGGGGTTGCCGGTGAAGCGGGAATCAAAATCACATCCACATGTTGAAAAGCTTCATCAAAATCATTCTTAATCAACGTACGAACCTTTGCAGCTCTCTTGTAATACGCATCGTAATATCCGGAAGAAAGAGCATGGGTACCCATCGTGATACGCCGCTTCGCTTCTTCTCCCAATACTTCCCGTCCGTAACCGTACCGAATTCCGTCAAATCGGGCAAGATTTGAGCTAATTTCCGCCGGTACCAAAATGTAGTAACACGCCATCGCCACGTCAGTATGTGGCAGACTCACTTCAACAAACATCGCACCCAACGCTTCAAGCTCCTTTATCGCATCTTTTGTCGCAGTAAACACCGAGGAATCAATCCCTTTGGAGGAAAAATATTCTTTGGGAAGTCCTATCTTAACGCCAGAAATCGCTTTACCAAGTGCTTGGGTATAACGCGGAACTGATCTATCGACTGAAGAAGCGTCTAATGGATCTTTCCCTGCCGTAATTTCATACACCAGCGCATTGTCCCATATGGTTTTCGTCATGTGACCTATGGTGTCAAACGACGAGGCCATAGCGATGATGCCGTAACGCGATACGCGGCCGTACGTGGGCTTGATACCGACGAGATTGCAGAAAGAAGCAGGTAAACGTACGGAACTGCCGGTATCCGTGCCTGTTGCCGCCAAACACATACCGCTTGCGACCGCCACAGCCGAACCGGAACTTGATCCTCCCGGCACGCGCGAGGTGTCATAAGGATTTTTGGTTGGGAAGTAATCAGAGTTCTCACCGGATGAACCGTGCCCCCACGCATCCTGATTTGCCTTCCCCAGAATGACTGCTCCTGCATTCTTGAGGCGGACAACGACTGTAGCGTCAAACGGTGGCGTATAATTATCGATAATTTTGGAGCCTGCGGTCGTGCGAAGACCCTTGGTCGTATAGAGATCCTTAAGGACAAACGGGATCCCCAACAGCGGTTTGCTTACTCCTTGCGCGCGCAGGCGATCTGCGGCAGAAGCTTCCTGTCGGGCGCCATCCACGTCAACGGTCAAAAGAGCTTTCAAAATCCCATCATACTTTGTGCTGTTCTCCAAGCATGCTTCAACAAGCTCAATAGCGCTAAATTCTTTCCTGTCAAGCGCTTCTTTAGCCTGTCGGATAGTTAGGGAACAAATATCCATACCTTACTCCTCAAAAACATAATTCACGCGGAAAAATCCGTTATGTACCGAAGGGGCGTTAGCAAGGGCCTCCTCTTGTGTCAACCCCGGTTTTACCTCGTCTTCACGCATCACGTTCTCCTGACCGCTGACTTGTGCTGTTTCGGTAACTCCGGAAATGTCCTGCTTCTGGATTTGAGAAACGTACTCAAGCACTTGAGAAAGCTGACCGGCAAATTTCTTCCTTTGCGAGAGCGTCAAGGGGAGATTGGCCAGGCGGGCTACGTAGTCCACATCGAGATCTGTTTTTGACGTTTTTTTAACTGTCATACTATGGCTATTATAGCGTATTACTGGTTATGACGGAACAACAAAACAACGCCTTGATCTTTCTTTTTTTCTGGGATATTGTGGAAATATGAGCAAATACAAACAGATCTTTCAGCTAATGGTAGAAGAAAACAAAGAGATCTTCGATACATTCAAGCAAATTCACGACGCATACGCGCTCAATCCCGAAATGAATAAAGCGAAATTCAACCGAATCGGCTCTGAAATCATGGACATCATCCGCGATTACGAAAGACGCCTGTGCGGGCATATGAGTAGGGGCAAATACGGTAAATTTGCCGGTGGAGTGTCGGAAAAATTCATGCAGGAGATTAAAAAATCCTACCCCAAAATCGTGTTCGTGGGGGTAGAGTAAGCTCTCTAACATCATCAAGCGGTTTGAGCGGACCTGTAACTTTTTCCAACAGCCAATCGGCAATGACTGGATTTTTTGGCAGTATCGGACCGTGGAAATATGATCCGATGGAATTTTTATATACAGCCCCTTCCCACCCATCGTCACCATTGTTGCCGTTTCCTTTGATCACTTTTGCAAACGGCTTCATCATGGGTCCCAAATGCGTCCTGCCGCCATGATTTTCAAAGCCCACAATAATCGTCCCGGAAAGCTCCGGAGGATTGACTATCCTCGCCGTAACGTTTCCGATCATTCGCTTTCCCTGATCCCCCGGGTGTTCGGTTACCAGATCAAATATTCCGGCTCCCGGGATATTCTCACCCTGATACGGCTTGTAATAGCGACCGACAAACTGATATGCCGCACAGACAAAGAGCGCAGGGATTCCACTCTCTACCATTTCTTTGACCACCGGACCTTTATTTTTCAAAAAATCTTCTCCCGCCAATTTTTGCTGACGATCTTGGGCTCCACCCATGAAAATCATGTCACAATTCCGCAGCTTGGCAACGCCTGTCTCGAGGGTAACAAGAACTACCTCTGCAGGAATCCCACGCCACAGACAGCGTTTTTGCAAAACAATTACATTCCCCCGATCACCGTAAGTGCTCATGAGGTCCGGATATAACCAGGCGATCTTTACATTCATTGTTGAATTGTTAAATTGTTTCATTGTTAAAAAATTTTCCTTCCAATTAAAATTTTCCGTATTTCAAGCATGGCTGAGTAAGTCGCCAGTACGAAAAGTGTCTCTCGTTCCGAAGTCGCCTTTATGGCTGCTTGAACACCGTTTTGTAAATTCGTGAATATTCGCGGCTTGGAAAAACACAAATTAGCATATTTAAGCCTCAGTGCTAAGTCGTAACAGCGGTCACCGGAAATAAATAATTCGTGGCGATTCGTGAGTATTTCAAAATCTACATCCCATATCCAACTCACATCTCTGCCATCTGGAATGCGGTCGTTTAAAACCAACAGCAGTTTTTTGGCTCCCATATCCAGTACGGTTCTGAGTGATGCATTAAATCCCGCGGGATTCTTGGAAAGAAATAGCTTGACCGTTTTGCTTCCCACGACAATCTCTTCCTGACGACCAAACGCCGGAACAAATAAGTGGAGAGCTTTCTGAATTTCTTCATCGGAAATATCCAATGATTTCGCCAAAGCCACTGCCGCCAGCGTGTTGTATTGGTTATAGATCCCGGGTAACGGACTTGACCACTTACTCACGTTCGGATCAGGTCGCTTGTTACCGCACCTAGTGCATCGCCAAACACCAATATGCGAGTAATAAACTCCGTCGTAGGTTAAACGCATACCGCAATTGGGACAAAACGTCGAGTCAGTTGCATGTTCTTTGGCTTTTAAATAGATTGATGAGTCATTTAACCCAAAGTAAATTACTTTTCCTTTCACTGATTTGCCTATGAATGCCACTCCCGGATCATCGCTATTGAGGATAATCTCTGCGTCCCCGGGTAGATGCGATAAAGCCTTCTTCCATTTCTCAACAATGACGTCTACTTCTCCATAACGGTCCAATTGATCCCGGAAAAGATTAAGAAGAACGATGCGTTTTGGAGTGGCATATTTGAGCATGATCGGTAACGAGTTTTCATCGATTTCAAAAATCCCAATGTTCGCTCTCACACCGCCCAACCAATCTGCATCATGGATAAACGACGACACTACTCCGTTTAAGAGGTTTGCACCGGTGATATTATAGACGACACTATCCCCGATGTGTTCAAGCATCGTTTTGACCATGAGAGATGTTGTTGTCTTGCCGTTGGTACCAGCTATCAAAATGACTCCATCTGAAAGTTCACTAGCTAGTGATCGGGCTATATTTGGCCTAAACGTGATCGCTATTTCTCCGGGCCAGGTAGCACCCGCGCCCAAACCAAACAGCCTGCTTATGGCGCCGATAACCTTGGCGGCAATGACAATAATGCGGTCAGATAGCGACATGTGTCCTGTCTATTATCTCGCGGTAAAGGCTAAAAGGCAACGGCGAGCGCTAAACGCATACGAAGGTCGCCTACATCACCCGCAGGAGTCTTATCCGCTCCGCAACAGGCGGATGCGTGTCAAAAAGCGAAGAAAACCACGCGTGGAACTGTTTTCCTTTGAACGGATTGGCTATATAAAGATGTGCCGTGGCGTTAGTAGCTGCTTCCAATACCTCGCGATCTTCGGAAATTTTTGCCAGCGCCCGTGCTAATCCTTCGGGGTACCGCGTAAGATTGGCACTTGATGCATCAGCTAAATACTCTCGGCGCCGGGAGATAGCCAGCTGGATAAGTGTAGCTAATATAGGTGTTACTATAGCCAACACAATCCCCACGATCATAAGAATTCCTCCCAGATTGCTACGATCATTGTCGCTTCTTTTCCTTCCGCCTCCCCACCATAAAGAACGCATGAACAAGTCCGCTAAATACGCGATACTTCCCACCAGAACTGCAACAATCGCCATGAGTCTCGTATCAAAGTTTTTTACATGCGATAGTTCGTGAGCGATAACCCCTTCCAGCTCGCGACGCTCGAGGCGTGTCAAAATTCCCGTAGTGGCACATACGACAGCGTGGGCCGGGTCGCGGCCGGTGGCAAACGCGTTCATCGCTGTATCCTCTATCACAAAGAGCTTGGGCTTCGGCAATCCTGCCGCAATAGCCATGTTCTCGGCAACAGTAAAAAAATCAAAATCGCGTTTTCTATCCGCTGGCCTGGCTCCGGACATGGCAAGAACGACCTTGTCTCCCCACCAATATCCGGCAAAGCTGGAAACGACTGAAAATAGGACTGCCATCCACATCCATGAATTGCCGTATCCCAGCGACTGACCAAAAACATACGCGGCCAAAACGACAACCACAACAAACACTGCCATGATGACATACGTCTTTGAAATATTTGAACGAATTTGCGCTTGAATACTCATGCGAAAGAAATGACGTTAATGAAGGTCTACCTTCACGCTTTTTCTGTCTGTTGCATCCGTCTTAAAAAATTCCTTTTCGGCAAACCCGAAGGACCGTACAAACAGTGTGTTGGGAAACGTCTTTACCTTAACGTTATACTCCATAAGCTGCGTGTTATAGTACTGACGCGCGTACGCTACCTTATCTTCGGTGTCGGATAGTTCCTTCTGCAGGTGTACAAAGTTTTCGTTTGCCTTAAGCTGCGGATATGCCTCCGCCACAGCAAACAAGCTTTTCAGAGCGCCCGTGAGCATATCGTTGGCTTGAGCACTCGTTGCCGGTGTACCTGCTTTCATAAGCGCAGTTCTTGCGTGCGTGACCTCGGTAAACACGCTTTTTTCGTGTTTGGCGTATCCTTTCACCGACTCAACCAGATTTGGTATAAGATCAGCTCTCCTCTTTAGCTGTACATCTATCTGACCCCATGCTTCGTCAATCTGCGTTGATTCCCGTACCAGCGAGTTATACAGTGACCAAAAATATACCGCTATTAACCCGACTGCTCCCAAAATTATCCCAAGTGAAACCTGCATATATTCCTCCTTTTTACTTAATGGCGAAGTAGCCAATCTTTAAATTTATTATACTCCATGGTGTTTGCGATGTCACGCTTCGTGCACCATCCGCGCCTGGCAACGGACACGCCGTACGGGAGAAGGTCCATCTGCCTCACGGAGTGCGCATCGGTATTGATTATACACGGTAACCCGGCTTTGACCGCGTCATAAACAAGAGTGTCCGGTAAATCCAGTCGGGACGGATACGCGTTGATTTCAAGTGCGATTTTCCGATTTTTGCAAAAAGCAAATATCTCTTCCCAATCAAGTTCTATGCCCTCTCTTGTGGGCAATAACCGGCCTGTGGGATGCCCGAATACGCAAACTTTGGGGTGGCTGCCAAGACCTGACAATACTCTTTTTGTCATGGTTTTGCGTTCCTGCCGAAATGCGGAATGGATGGACGCAATGACGGCATCCACAAAGTCAAACGCCTTCTCCGGTAATGCGATTGTGCCGTCCGTAAGGACATCTGCCTCACACATGATGAATAAATGTACTCGTTTTTTCACGCGCTCTTTCCACGAGTAATATTTTTGTTCATAATATTCCTTTCGGCGCTTCATAATATCGATTATCTTTTCTTTCGACTGATTTGATACGCTTGGATTATGATCACTGATCCCGATATATTCATACCCGAGTGCTGCCGCTTTATCCAAACATTCCTCAAGTGTGTTTACTCCCAGATCATGTGACGGGTGCAAGTCATAGCTTGTGTGCACATGCAGGTCGCCCTTTATGTCGGCAAACCCCACAAGCTTTGGCAAACCTTTGCGCAAACCGGCTTCAATTTCTCCACGGTCTTCACGAAGTTCCGGCGCAATATATTGGAGCCCCAACTCTTCGTAAAACTCTTGTTCCGTACGAAACTGTTCCACGACTCCGGTTTTTACATCCTTTACGCCATGCTCGGAAAGCGACTTTCCCCGGCCGAGGGCGTACTCACGAAGCGCGATATTATGGTGCTTGGAGCCGGTGAAATACTGAAGCATCGCCCCGTACGCCCGTGGCTCCTGAACGCGTACATCAACCTGCCTGCCATTGGTAAGGATCACGGAGGCTCCGGACGGCCCCTGTTCGATAATTTTCTTATGAGGAAAACGCAAAAAATGCTCTATGACGCCTTGGGCATTTGTAGTAGCTACAGCTATATCGATGTCACCGATGGTTGCAACCTGCCGCCGCAGGCTCCCAAGCGTATCAATCTTCTCTGCGTCGGGATTTTTTTTCATGTGGGCTATCACTTCCCGGGCGATGCGGTCTGCCTCCGGCAAAGACATCCTCTGTCCCTTTATTTGACCTCTCCTGTAGGCGCTGATTCCCTCAAGAATCGCATGTTCCGACTTTTCTCCGAATCCCTCAATAGGGGCAATTGTATGCTCTCTGGCCGCCTTCTCAAGATCATCAATGGCGGAATCCTTCCGGTTTAGATGGAGCGCCTTAACCAGTTTGTACGCTTTTTTGGGGCCCATACCCGGGACACCCAACAGGGGGAACACCGCTTCAGGGACACGCTTCATAACCGATTCAAAATGCTTTACTCTGCCGGTCCGAAATAGTTCATCCAGATGTTGCGCGAGTGTTTTCCCGACACCTGGCACTTCAGAAAGTTTTTCGTCTTCCCAAATATCCTTCATCTCGCGCGTGGCATGTTCTATGCTGTCTCCAGCCCGCTCATAGGCCATAATACGGAAGCGATTTTCATCAAGGATCTGGTAGGCGGCAGCGATATTGCGGAGAAGGTTAGCAATTTCAAGATTCATTAGTGTTGCCATCTTGACTTAATCGTAACACAAGCGTTGCTGAATCCTCAAATATAAATTATAATGACTATGTTTTGTGCTGGACTCGTAGTGTAGCCTGGTTAACACGCGTCCCTGTCAAGGACGAAACCGCCGGTTCAAATCCGGTCGAGTCCGCATTGATATTTCTTATGTATTTGATTTTTTTATCTCTGCCTGGAACGGAGGATATAAACTATGTGGAAATCACTGAAATTACGCATTAATTCCATTGATTCTTTTATTTCCATGATTCTGGGATTAGCAGTTGTGTTGGTTATCGGGATGCTAGTATTCAACTACGTTAACAGCCGAAAGCAAACAGCAAGTCAAAAAACGGCAGTCGAAAAACAGGAGGAAACGACCGCTTCCCTTCCGACGAATCATGTGACGCTAGCGGGAGAAACGCTGTGGAGTATATCGGAGAAATACTATAAAACAGGGTATAACTGGCCGGATATCCAAAAGGCCAATGCACTTGTGAATCCCGATTACATAGAGGTTGATCAGGCACTCATTATTCCGGATGTAACGCCGATTATGCCACAGGGGCAGACATCCTCGGCAATGACACATCTTGGTAATGTACAATATACCGCTAAAGTTGGAGATACTCTCTGGGATATTGCGGGAACCCAATACGGAGACAACTATCGGTGGACAGCAATAGCAGAGACCAATAATCTGGCAAATCCGGATCTGATTCACGCCGGCAACGTCCTGACTTTGCCGTAGCCTGATTTCAACCGATAGAATACATATGCAAAAAGGCCCAAGCATCGGCCGAAGTGAAGGATTAGTACACAGGTAGTATGCCAGCGGACTTTACCCCGTAAATTGCGGCGGTAGTTCAGAGGTAGAATGTCTGCTTCCCAAGCAGAAGGTCGGGGGTTCAATTCCCCTCCGCCGCTCAAAAAGCAATTTATGGAGGGCAAGATGGGAAAATGGGTTCCCCAATGATTACTGCGCCGAAGTAGCTCAGAGGCAGAGCAACGCTTTCGCCCGCCCGTCAGAGCCTGCGCCTCTTTAGCTCAATGGCAGAGCAGCGGTATCGTAAACCGTAGATGTCAGTTCGATTCTGACAAGAGGCTCTAGGTGAGAGTAACGGACGGCTAAAGCATAGGTCGTGGGTTCAATTCCCACCTTCGGCTCAAAAACAGTCAGTTCCCTGCCCGCCGGGGGGCTAACAGACCTTAATTTCAAGTTCGATCTCGTCCCGCAGCGGAATACCGTTTTCACCAACCAGCGGGATACCAGGCTTCAATTTACGTGACTGTACGAGTGCATTCGGGTATATGTATGTCAGGCGAAAACCGCGTTTTTGGTAAAAGCGAAGCGCGTTAAGGTTATCGTTAGTCGTAATGACACATACCTTTTGCAACTTCTTTTCTTTTGCTAATTGAATTATCCCGGATAATAGCGCCGAGCCTACTCCTTTCCCCTCCTCAAAACTATTAAGCGATATAATTTCAAGTTCTCTCTCTCTAGCTTTATATGTAATCGCTCCCATGACTTTTCCGCCGATCAACGCCCTCATTCCTTCGACTTCTTCCGGCTTATGAATAATGCCTTTCGCAACGATGATTTTTCCTCCCCAATGCCTATTAAATAGATCCTGAATCCAGGCAACATCTTTTTTTGTAGTATTTTGAATCTCTATCATATTGTCTATACAAATCGTACTATTCATCGAATTGACTTTCAGAGCCGCATCAAATTTTCAACTTCTCCGAGATGGCGATACTTGCACCACTTACAGTTGGGATTTTCCGGGGGCGTCGGACCTTCCAACAGGCTACTCACCTCTGCCATAAACTGCAGGAAAAAATCTTTTTTTATGTCTATCTCAAACCACTGCGGAGGAAAATCCATGACCGCCCTGCCGTTTTCAAACTTCGTTTGGTCCGGATACATGATGATAAGTCCCATTTTGGTAATGGTTCTTGTCTCCCCGGTTGAGGGATGCTCGAATGCGTAGTGGTACGCCTGAAGCTGTGTCTCATATTTGGCGATCTTTTCTTCGCTCGGCTGGCTGATCTTGAAGTCAATGATGAGACGTGTGCCATCCGGCTGGCGGACAAGAAGGTCATACTTGCCTTTGATATAAACTTTCGTATTCGGAACCGGCATAGACTCGATAAACCCCTCCTGGCTCTCCACAGAGCCTTGGGGCAATACCGGCGAAAGCTCTTGCAATTCCTTCCCGATCAAGGCCCCCTGAAGGCGGGTATTGAGGGCCGAAAACACGCCGGGGAACGGCATAGACGGCCGCTGGATACTCATTTTGATTTTGAGGTAGTAACAGAGCTTGCACTCCTCGTATAAATACGCAAAATCTGATGGAGAAAGTTTATACATAGTGTTTATATTGTTATAATGGATCCAGTGCAAACACTCTCCCGCCCACTCATTATACTCTTTGTCTACCTCGCTCGTCCTCGGATGAGTCGTGCGGACATGGAACAGGATATCACCGAACTGTGGCATCTTGTCGAAACACTTGGGAATTCGCAGGTCATAGACCTCATCCATCAAAAAGGCGAAGAATTTAATGCGACCTATATTGGCCCGGGAAAAGCGGAAGAAGTGTGTGTTTATCTGAAAACGCATCCCACAGACATCATTGTGCTCAACGGTCAGCTCAAACCCAGCCAGAAATTTACACTGATGAAATTGTTCTGGGCCATACGACCGAATATCCAAATCTGGGACCGTGTCGATCTCATCCTTGCGATATTCTCCCGCCATGCACGAACGGCGGAAGCCAAACTCCAGATAGAACTTGCACGGATGCAAAGTATGGGGCCCAGGATTTACGGCATGGGTATGGTCCTTTCCCGCCAGGGTGGCGGTATCGGAACAAGGGGGCTCGGAGAAACCAATACGGAACTGATGAAACGGCACTGGAAACGCGAAATCAAACGCACCAAAGATGAGCTTGCCAAATCCGCCGCTTCGCGCAAACGACAGATGGACCATAGGAAAAATCTCGGGCTGCAAACGATCTCCATTGTGGGATACACCAATGCCGGAAAAACATCGTTGTTTAATATCCTCACCCATAAAAAACACCTGGTGGAAAATACATTGTTTGCGACGCTCGACAGCACCGTAGGTGAGATTTTTATGCCGAGTCTCGGGAAAAAAGTGCTCATATCAGATACGATCGGATTTATCGCCAATCTTCCGCCGTCTTTAATCGAAGCATTTAAATCCACACTTATGGAATCAGTCCATGCTGATATAGTCCTGCACATCATCGATGCATCAGATCCGCTCATGACGGAAAAAATCGGGGTCGTGAATGAAATTCTGAATCAGCTTAAAATTCCAGAGGAAAAAGAAGTATTGGTGTTTAACAAAATCGACGCTGCACCGAATCTGGACAGACAAAAAATATCGGGCCTGGCCGGTGACATTCCTCATGTATATATCTCTACTAAAACCAAGGAAGGAATCGAAACCCTCACATCCACACTACTTCCGCAAGTAATTCAACGGAATACGTGACAAGATCAATAGTGAATTATTGTGAATTTTTTGATAAAATAAATTCTTAGAGTTTGGTACAATGGCTTAAAGAGTTACTACTATATGGCCAGATCGCATCTTCGCCGGTATCAGGAACGCCAACAGGAGCGCAGGATCTTTTTGTCCCTGGCGGGCATTGTCGTCGTTCTCATCTTTCTTGCCTTCTTCGGTCTCAAAATCTTAGTCGGCTTCAGTCTTTTGGTAGAACGGCTCCGCGGTGGAACGCCTTCCGCCCAACCCGTACAGAACATCATCCTCCCCCCGACTCTTGATCCTTTACCTGTGGCCACCAACAGCGCTACGATTACCATAAGCGGTAGAGGACAAACAGGCTATATGCTAATTCTCTATGTCAACGACGGCGAGGCAAAAAAGGTATCCATAGCAAAGGACGGCTCCTTCAGCATCTCTTCAGTAAAAATGGATGAAGGCGCCAACACCGTCAGCGCCAAACAAATTGATGCAAACGGAAATATAAGCGATCTCTCGGATGTCTTGCCTATACGCATCAAACGCACTCCTCCGTCTTTGGAAGTTTCCAGCCCTTCTGACAATAGCACCGTAGAAGGAGATACCGGCAGAGTCACCGTTTCCGGCAAAACAGAAGAAGACGTCGCTGTCACCATCAACGGACGGTTGGCGGTCGTAGCTATAGACGGCTCATTCCATTATGACTTCCCGCTAGCGGAAGGCGACAACACACTCACGATCAAAGCCACAGACCCCGCCAGCAACCAGACCACCATAGAGCGCCATGTGACCTACAAAAAATAAATTTAATTCACCCCACGACAAAACTTCGCTCGAGCGGATTTTTGTCGTGGCGCAAGTTCGCGCTCTCTTACTCCTATCACGATCCACATCCATATCATCACCCAAGGATAAAACAAACTGTTGACAAACATACTGTGGACAAGTATGGCCACAAAGGAAGCGCTGACACTTGGGTGGCTGGCCAGCCGCACCATGCGGCATAGAAGCCAAAGATAGTAAACCGCGCCCACTATTCCTGTTGTAGCCAAAAGAAACAATATGCTATTGTCCACTCCCGAGCCGGCTCGTGACGGGATTGCCGAATCGGCCCCGTTCGTCTCCTCTCCTCGCACAAAGCGAAGCGTGTTAAAGCCATATCCCACAATCGGAGACTTTTTGACAAGCGCGATCGTCTTTGTCCAGTTGCCGATACGCGCGTAAGCGCTGGCAGAGCGTGTCAGACGCTGGCCTTCTGTCTGTCCGGACATAAGAATCACCCCTGCGGCAAACACCGCAAGGAGTAATGCTCCGCACCTCCACGCTTTTTGCCACAACACCAAGGCCGCTATCCCCAGCCCAAACGCCAAAAAACTGCTTCTTGAATACGTAGTCAAAAGCGCAATGACAAGTATAGCCTCTCCCAAAACGATCCATGCTTTTTTCGCAATACGCGGGTATAGAAGCAATCCCAGGAAAAACGTAAGGACTATGATGATGCCGGTAAAATTGGGGTCAAGGAGCGTAGAAAACATGCGCCGGAAATGCGGATCCCATCCGAGGTAGTACAAATTACGCAAATCAGGGTACAGCCATAGCTGAAGAAATCCGAGTACGGCAACTCCCATTCCTGCCCCATAAAGACCGGTAAGCCATAGCGAGGGATATTGTGAAAACGCCGTAATCCAGTAGAGGCTTGCATACAGAAGCCAGCGAACCAGATAAAGAAGCGACTGGCCTGATTCCACCGACGTAAATCTCCGGGCGTTGAGCACCAATGAACAAATAGCTATTGCCGCAAATCCTAATACATACCATGCCAGTCTCGGTATTGCTCTCACGCCTTTCCGATATTGCTGCAACGAAAAAGCCGAAACAAGCAATAAAAGCACGACATCATGAATGTATAGCGACGCATCTCCCCCTATGCCGATTTTTATGATATTACCAACGAGCAAACTTATGAAAAACAGTGACGTGATCAGTTGCACATCCATATTATAATCGAGCACTTCTGTTTTGCGCCGGGACGACCATAGCATAAAGCGTCAACAGAAGCATATTGCCCCAAAAAACATGCGAAAGCGCGATGCGTGACATAAAAGAGGGGGATAAAAGATCCGGCTGCTTGATATTTGCGCTGATCAAGATATAACTTGCCAAAAGCAGTGCAATCTTCCAATGATCTTTTCGCCGAAGCGCCCTCCAAACGACAAAAAATGTGGGAAGCAAAAAAACATAATGGTGCTGCCAGGACAACGGCTCAACCAAAAGAAGAACCGGCATAAAGAACGCCACACTCTTAAAAACCGTCATGCTATGCGTTTTCATATACTGATATGCCCATGCGATCACGAGTATTGAGCCAGCAAGCGCAGCAACGCCGGCCTGCCCAACTGGCAGTAAACGGGAAAAAACCGCTGATATGCCCTGATTATAATATATCTCCTTTCCGGTAAACCGAAGAAGCGGTGGGGCAGCTTTGACAGCATATTCTAACCAAAGATTCCAACCAAACAATCCACCTATGATCATTCCCATAAGCACGAGCACCACAGCCGCAACGCCAACCGCCCTTTGTTTATGGTGAAGAAAAGGCACCAACAACAACGCAAAGTGAGGCTTAAGTACCAAAGCACATGCCAGGAAAAGTCCTGCCTTCCTGTCTCTGTTTTTCCCCATCAAGCGCAACGAGAATAGCAATAAAAACAATGCTACGATGTTTACGGTACCCATTCCAAGTGAAAATTTTGTCGGAAAGGAAAGAAATGCGGCCATACATACCCACGCAAAACGTCGTAAAGAAATCCGTTTTTCCACCAAAACAATTGTTACCCATATAGAGCCCAAAAGTGCTGCAAACGACCCCACTACCCATATTCCCTGAGCCAGCTTATACGGAAGCAGAATAAACGGTAGAAACGGCAAAAGACTCACCGGCGGATATCCTAAGCCTGTATAAAGAGTCGGGTCCCCGTAAATATTGACACCACGCACTAAATTTCCGGCTGATTGGTAGAAGACGCTGAAATCCGGAGCATACGTTGTGATAATGCGGTATAGTGAGTAAACCGCGTACGCGCATGTCAGGCCTAGCGCACACACAAGGAGCAGATCCCGCCTTAATCGCGATCCCAAAGTTTCCATAACTTTGCCCGTGTCAAAAATGAATGAAAACTCATCATGATGGCAACCACAGCCCCTGCCGTCCCGTCCAAAAATCCCAAACGACAAATGTAATTGTAGAAAAATTTTGCTGCCGGATACACGGGTATCTTCCACCACGACTCGCGAATCTTTTGTCTGAAAAGATACTGGGCGTTGACCGTAGAATACCAATTGATGGAATCGATAAATTGTGCGACGTCTGGGTGGGGATAGTGGAGGAGTGGTTCGCGGAGTATCCCGACGGGCCCCGTTATCTTCCACACTTCATGTACAGGCCTCATCCAAATACCTGCGTTTCTTTTGGCAAGCCGAAGGAGCCGTACATTGGCAGTCTCTCCATGGAGAAGCCATCTCCCCCCGAAAAAATCCTTTCTCCTGACAAAATATCCTACATTGGCATTTGGCATTTTGGTCGCATTCTTGACGACAAGCTGGATTTCAGAAGCCAATTGGGAACTTACAATCTCGTCGGAGTCAACAAAAAACACCCACTCCCCTCTCGCTTTAGATAGCCCGAAGTTTCTCTGCGAAGCAAAATCCTTGTGGAGGGCACGCACATAAACACGTGCTCCGAAACGCTCACATATCGCCCCTGTGTCATCCGTCGAATCGTCATCTATGACAACGACCTCATCGCACCAATGTATGCTTTCCAGCGTCCTGCCTATATACTCTGCATCGTTTCTGCTTAGGACAACGGCGGTGATCATTGCTATAATTCTATCACGAAAACATGAAGAAGAATCTGTGGATTATATTCATCGCTTTCGTATATTTTGCGGGATTTTTTGCCCATGCCCTGTATCTGAAAAAGGCTGTCTACGGAGACGGCATATTCTATTATTCGTGGCTCCGGTCGGGTGTCGTAGACCACGATATCGATTTTGCCAACGAGTATAGTCACTACGGTGTTGCCCAGCCTCCTACACCACTCGGATATGCAGGCAATAAATACTCTGTCGGCCCGGCACTGCTTTGGGCACCGTTATACGTGTGGACTCATACTCTCATGATGGGCTACGGCTACTCTCTCCCTTATGAGCTTGCCGCAGGATTTACGAGCGTGTCGCTTGCGCTTGTAGGCTTGATCCTTTTATATCGGTTTCTTGCAAAGTCTTTTTCCAAACAGGCAAGCTTTTTGGCTGTCGCGGGTATTGCGGCGGCCACCAATCTATTTTTTTACGGTTCGCTTGATCCGGTAAACTCCCATGCGCTTTCGTTTTTTGCTGCCACCTTGTTCCTGTCCTTACTTGCTCAAAAGAATCGCAGTTGGTTTCTAGTCGGTGCGGGTCTCGGATTTCTAGCTCTCTTTCGGCTGCAAGACGTCGCGTACGCACTGATACTCTTTACTCACCTCGGAGGTGGAAGAAAAATATTGATACGCATTCTACTGGGTTTCTCGTCAGTCTTTGTATGGCAACTTCTCGCCTGGCAAACCCTCTATGGAACTATTTTTTCCAATCCCTACATGTTCGGCGGAGAAGGATTTAACATCTTTCGACCGCATATTCTTGGTGTTCTCTTCTCCCCTGCCAACGGCTTGTTTCTGTGGACGCCGATTACGATGGTAGGGATCTTCGGACTCTTTTGGAAAAAGTCTTGGGGGTATATTGCGGTTTTTGCACTAGAGCTACTCCTTATTGCCAGCTGGAGTACGTGGCGGCAGGGAGCTAGTTACAGCGGCCGCATGTTTGTCTCGATTTTGCCACTTCTTGCGATAGGACTTGCCCACATATATGCTAAAATCCTTAAGCTTAGGTTCGGCAGGCAAATTATCCTTTATTCCCTTACTCTGCCTCTTTCCGTTTTAAATGCGCTTTTTATACTCCGCTTTCTCTTGAATAATTAAAGATACTCAACGCAGGATCCGATCGTAAACATCCAGGATCTTGCCCGAAATCACCCTGATATCATGGACGGATTCTGCCCGTTTTCTGGCTCTTTCTCCATACTGCCGTCTAAGAGTCGGTGACGTGACAAATCTCCTAATACACTCTGCAAGATCCGGCACGTCACCGGGTTTGGCAAAAAGCGCCGCCTCCCCGACATTTTCCGGTATGCCGCCGCTTTTGGTCGTTACGATCGCCAGTCCCGCAGCTTGCGCCTCTAGAAGCGCAGTACAATACTGCTCTTGCCATGTCATATGGCTTACGCCAAACCTTCGGACGAACCTAGGTTTACTGGGTGCAACAAAGATATCCGCATCCCTGTATACATCCGGCATTTGCGCATACGGCAAGCTCTTATGATAAATAAAGGCTTCTATACCCATGGCCTTTTCCAATACAAGCATTCGTTTTTTTAAAGAACCCTCTCCGACAAAAACAAATCTCATGCGATAGCCGAATAAAAGGGGATCGGCAAATAACATCCGTGCCGCATGAAGCACATCTAATACACCTTTATACTCTTCGAGCCTGCCGGAGAACAAAATAGTAATGGTTGAACCCTTCCCGCTTCTTTTTGTCCCCGGAAAAAATCTTTTGCAGTCTATGCCGTGACCGATAACAGTGATTTTTGCAGGATCCGTGCCTTCCCGCACAAGCGCATCTGCCGTCAAACACGTCAGGGCGATTATGTGGTCAAGCTCATTTCGCGCACACGCTTTAAAACATTTTCTCCCCCAAAATCCTTCATTATTGAAAGGTATATTCTCCAACACAGTGGCAATAACCTTTTTGACATATCCCTTTTTCCTGGCATGTAGCGCTTGCTGCGTATAGCGGTAGTACGTCTCGGCAGTATGGACAAGATCAAATCCACGCAGTCGCTCTTCCAGACCATGGAGATAGTGTGCGTCAATACATAAGCGGTTTAGTAACGGCAGTTTGAAGGGGAAGTCCGGCAGATCCATCGGCGAAGGAAGTTTAACCACCGGAAATCTATAGCGGTCGTGATAACAGGTAAGAGAACCGAAGGCGGTTATGTCATATCGCGAAACCAAAGGCTCGAAGCTCTGCATCTCATAGGCGTTCAAAAATTTTCCCCTGACGATGGCAATCTTCTTCATATCTGCGTGCTCCCGAGTATATCCCGTATGGTGCGGTACCACCGCAACAAAAGCGGTGTTGATGTTCGTTGCAGCTGATAGTTATTCTCATACGTTTTTCTCATAATAGACAGTCCACGCTCCTGCCGTACGCCGCCAATAAGCCAGCCTTTGTTGTTCCCATAGTGAAACTCTGCTACTGCCTGATGATTACTTAACGCTTTAATGAAGCTGTTTTCAGAAACCCCGCAGTCACTTTTGCAAGCCATGACAACAAACCCAAGCTCCTTATGTCCATCACCTATTGCCCACCGATCGACATCCATGCTGGAAATGGGAGTCGTTGCTATGCCAAAGTAATTCTCCAACACATCGCCCGGGTACTCCAACACACCGACCCTGCTATACATTGGAACGACGGCACTCACATCGCGGCCGAAATCATGTTTCCACGACTGTTTGGTGACTTGGCTGATCTTCACGCCGTTCACACTCACGGTCCAGAAAACTTGCACAATGACAACACCCCAAACGAGAACTATTGATCGATACGATACCCTATCTATCCAGAGTCCCATGACGTAGGAAACAAACGGCACCAGATAGTAGAGGAAATAACTATGTCCCCATGTTGCAGAGGGGAGCACGACGAGATTAACAAGTCCAAGAATGATGAAAACAATTAGGAGTTGTCGGCTCGAAAAAACGCCTTGAGTCTTTTTTGATTTGTCTCGCAGCCACCACCATATACCAATCATCGCAAACGGCGAAAAATAAATAAGCAGACGAAGCAACGCAACGAGTGTCAACCGCACCGGCCACCAGGATAACCCGATCAATTCGCTTGTTATCCACCGCGCAAAAAAGCCCTCGAAAACGGCATGAACATTCCCGCTCCAATAGAGCGCCGCCGCGTACGTTGAAAGGCCCAGCACCAACCCCGCGACATAGGTAGCAAATCCCACAAAGGTATGTTTATCTCTTCGGATGACAAAAAGATACAAAAACCCAAACAATAGATATCCGCCGTACCAATCTATCGCTCCTCCCAATAGCGATGAAACAAACAGTCCCAAAATATACCCTCGGTTCTCTGTCTTAAGATACCGGATAAAATAGAAAAGACAGGTGAGGGTAAAAAACATACTCGCCTGTTCAAAAAACATATATTTCCAAAAAAACGACGTCATTGGGAAAAGCGCCGCACATAGCGAGCTCCATCGAGCGATTCGATCGCCCGAAATTTCACGGATGACCGCATACAATACCACTATCGAAGCCAAGGTAAAAAGAAACGGCATCATATGGACTACCCAATTGCTACTTCCGAACAAAGCAATGGGTACGGACGCAAGGAGAAAAAATAATACTGGATGATGCAGGTAATACGGGACTTTAGCAGGCAACGTCTCACCGACATAATAGGTCGGGAGAAAATGAAGCGTCGAGTATCCGAAACGGAGGAAATTATTGGACGCAAGCGCTAGGTAATTATTATTGGCGTTGTAGATGCCGACAAAGGGGAGCGTAACCCCCCAAAACCATATAACGATTGCGGTGATGCCGCATATAAACCACATCAAGCGGAATGAATGAGCTTTTTTCATACATTGCCAACTGACTGACGCGACGTCTCATAGACGATCCTAGCGAAATTTTTCCATGTAAATTGTTTCACGCGGCGTTTGCCGCCATTAATGAGCTTAGTGCGAAAGGTAGCATCGTTGACGACCCTTCTCAGCGCTTTGGCTAATGATTCCTCGTCATGGGGATCGATTAATATTCCAGCCTCGCCTACGACTTCGGGAAATGATCCTATGGTTGACGCAATCACCGGCGTTCCGCATGCCATCGCTTCAACTGCCGGCAACCCAAATCCTTCGATAAGAGAAACAGTGACCAGTGCCGCAGCTCCCCGATAATACGTCGCGAGCGTCTCATCGTCGAGAAATCCCACGAACTGCACCCGATCCCGAAGCCTCAACGCGTTGATGGTTGCTGGTATTTCCGGGTCCAGCCAGTAATCGCTTCCTGCTAACAGAAAATCACACGGACCTTTGGTATTCTCCAGAAAACAAGCGAATGATCTAAGCATCATCGGTACGTTTTTACCGGGCTTGAACGCACCAACAAAAAGGAAATATGGGTGTGCACGTCTATATTTGGGTCCCGCCGACATAAATTGCTTTTCGACTCCGAGATAGGCAACCGTCAGTTTCTCCTTCGGTATGTGATATTTTTTCAGGATATTATTAGCGGAGGCCTGTGAAATAGTAATCATGTGATCGGATCTACGAACAACGTTTGCCGTCTGGGCAGTTAAGTCAAAATGAGATTTTCTGTAATATTCAGGGTGATCGAGGAATCCAACGTCATAAATAAACCCGATTTTCTTGACGTCGTACAATGTAATGGGCAATGATTGGGATATACCCAGATACACATCCACAGGATTCGAAATAAGTTCGAAAGGCTGCCAGATTTTTTGAAATCCGTAACGCGGCAATCGAACAAACTTTATATTTGAACGGCTAGATAGTTGTGTCCCCTTCTCTCCTCTGCCGAATCTATAAACCCTATAGTTACTTTTCACATCAATTAGCGGCAATTCTTTCACGAGATTGTGTGCCACGCGATACACTCCCATTTTGAGCCGGTCGTCTGTAATCGATAACGCACCGCCATCGATACCTGTCTTCATAGTCCCCTCCCCGCGTATTCTCCGAAGCGTCCGAACAAAAAATCTTTGATTCCCTTTAGTGCACCTTTTTCATGACGCACGATGTGTTCGGATACAGTTTTTGTGCTGCGAAACAACTCGTACAGTTTCACCGGAGCCGGCGCGAGTCTCCAAACAAACAATAGGTGATTTCGGGAGAGGTAATACTGGTGGAGAAACGATCCTTGCCCCAACGTCTCTGTTTCATTATGAGAGATGTCTCGTAGATGAAGATGTTTTATAGGAAATCCCAAGAGTCTGGCGCGGACACAATAATCTACCTCTTCATAGTACAGAAAGTACGGTTCATAGAAATACCCCACTGTCTCAATGACTTTGCGATGGATCGCAAAGCATGATCCCGTAATATAATCCGTTTGGCGCGAGGGCAACCTTGTCGTCCATCGTCTCCGGTCCAAGCCGCCGGCAAATGGCCCGGCGACGCAGGAAGGTGACTTCGTAAGTTTTGTGGCAAAATCCTTCGCCGACTTGAAAGATAACACCAGATCCTGATTGAGAACCACAAGCCACTTGGCCTTGCGCGATAACGCGTACCGCATCCCGACATTTGCCCCTCCTCCATACCCCATGTTTATACTATTTTTTATTTCTTTATAATCACCCGGTACAACATCCCGGTATGCAGTGTTATCGTTGGATATGACAATTACGTGAAAATCTTTGAGGGCAGATATCAGGAGCTTCAACGCGTTTTTATCCGCTTTGTAAGCAACGATGATAAACCACACACCGTTTGTTATCATAGATTTTTTTGATATGCCGCAAGGATCGCTTCTCCCCTGTTGGTCGCCAGCGCTATTGTATCAATAAACACGTAGATCAACCGTTTCCACCGTGAGTGCATAGAACGGTCATGATTTTCCGTTCGTAAACCTACACGTCTGAATCCCAGAGGAAGAATAAGCCGGTCTAATGTAGCGAGTGTAAACTGCCAGCGGTGCTCTCGGGGAACAAGCGACTGCCATCTGAATTTTTTTAGTATAGACATATAGCTCCCGAAATTCGGTACACCTACTATCAGTAAGCCATCAGGCTTCAGAACCTTTTTTGCATCCTTTATGGCTACTTTTGGTTTATTCAAATGCTCCAATACATGATTAAATACTATTATGTCTATCGGCTTGCGAATTAAGGCAGAAGAAAACGCGTGCCTGCGCAACCGTATATTATATCGCGCTAACGCAGTGCTGACTGCTGCTTTTGACGGTTCAAAGCCTACGGCCTGATATCCTGCGCGCCTCGCTTCATCTACCAAAAGTCCTACTCCCGCGCCTATATCGGCCAACGTACCTCGATTTTTATATCGGCGGATGAACTGTATCACGCCCTGAAAAAGTTCCCGAAACATTTTTTCTTTCTCGACATACACTTTTATATCATCACCACGGTAAAGATGCCTATGTGCAGCTGTGTGTGTGGCGATAACGCGAACCTGCCCACAATGTCTGCACTTTACTACATCTTGATCACTGGCATTATGATCACTTGCAGAAAATAAAAAATCTGTATCTTTCTGACCGCACCAACATTTTTTTTCGACATATTGCTTTCTAAAATTTCATGTTATCATGTTTTAAAACATGATAACATGAAAGTAATTTCTCACTTGCTCGTTATTTTTGAGATGAAGCTCCACGGGCTTACGCACGTGGTATCTTCAAATTCTTCGGCGAGCAAAATAACAACCAGTAAGTCAGCGTTTCCATATAAGCAAACGCTGCTGCAAGAACCAGTCCGCGCCATCCGTCTTTGTATCCCTTATCTACAAAAAATCTGGACCAAAACATGTGAGGGCCGTAAAGGAAGAGTTTATTCGGTGTTAATTTTTCACCTGCTCTCTTCTTTTGAACTGCGGCAATCCTTGCATAGCGTGTAAATTTTGAAAGTAATTGAAAAGGCGTGCGATATGAATGATGGTATATCACCCCCTTTAAATCCCCCAACTTCCCCTGCATGTTAATATCTTCATGCAAAGGAACGGCCGTCACATGACCTTTGTGTTTTTTGAATAACCGAACCTTTGAATACTTCTCTCCTCCGTAAAAAACGGGCCTGTTGAAAACATAATTTTGGTAGGGAATCCGCCAACCGGCGATACCGCGATGATTTCCCGCAAGAATTTCCTTTATCTCGTGTCGAAGATCATCCGACACACGCTCATCGCTGTCTAATATTAATGTCCAATCGCTCCCTGCCTTCTTTACGAGCTTTTGTTTCCTTCCTCCTAAATTATTGCCGGACTGTCTCACTATACGGCCTTTGTACTCCTTTACAATCTCCACAGTTGCGTCTGTGCTTCCAGCATCACCCACCAGTAGCTCATCCCATAACCCGTCAATACTTTCCAACGCCTCTCCAATCACTTCCCCTGCATTTTTCGTAACCATCAAAACGGAAAGGGACATAGGTTAGTCTTTTATGGCAATAATGAAAGTTAGTGCTCCGTAACCAAGCACATCTGAAATATATTTTATAACCAAGAGCGTCGGCGCAAATGTATATAATATTAATTTACAAAAAACATTCCTGCACAATGCGAATTTAACATTGTACCAAAAATCTCTCGTGGGTTCGTAGGTCGTAGAATAAAGTATGCTGAAACCGCATCTCCGTAAGTAAGTGGTTAAGGTTTTTGGCGTAAGATGAAGAATGTGATCAGGTGGTGACCACCAATCCCAGTGTGACCCACTCAAATATTGCATTAAGCTTTTATAATTAGGGCATTGTATTACTATTATTCCTTTGGTTTTTAATATCCTTCTAATATTTATTAGATTTCTATACAAATCGATGTCATGCTCTAATACGTCAAAACAGGTAATGCAATCCATTGAATTCTTATCATACGGCAGAGCATTTAATGAACCTATATGAATATCTGCGACTGTATTTTTTTTAGCAAGCAGTGCTAATTTTTTGTTGATTTCCAAACCATATGCAGTCCATGCACGATCATTCTCAACTACCTGAAGAAAGTAACCTAAACCACAACCTATGTCTAATATTTTCCCGCCCTTTTTATATTTCCTAATAAGTTCAAATTGTTTTAGAAATCTTTTCTTAAGTTCATCTTTTTTCTCTTCATAAGCTTTTATATATCTGTCGTTATAGATATCTTTGTTAATATTACCAGAGCCTTGATTAACCACAGTAATCAAAAGCCCGCAATTATCACACCTATAAATTTGCCAACGATTAACTGATTTATAAAAAATTAATTTATTATGCCCACAAGGTACATCTTTTATCATGCTGCAAGTCTAACAATATTTTTTCTACTTGACAAACCTAATTCTCGTGATATGTTGAATTTATTAATTTTAACTAGTGAAAAAAGCTCTGACTGCTCTACTTTGTAGTATTCTCCTGCTCTTTCTGATAAAGAGCTATGTAACAGCCTCCCCATCTTTCAATAAATACGAGTCAAACCCCGTTATAAATACTAGTTCTAATGCTTGGGATAAATCTCATACTCATTGGCCCTGCGTTCTTCTCGAAAACAACCAGTTTAAGCTTTGGTATGCGGGGCATAATGGACAATATTGGGCAATTGGTTATGCTACATCAGCCGATGGCACTAATTGGGTTAAATATGGATTAAATCCCGTCCTTCAATGGAACACTAATAATCCAAGTGAGCCAAAACACTTTAATACTCCCCACGTAATCCAAGATGAGGGTGTTTACAAAATGTGGTACACATCAACACCCGATGACATGTCAAACTTTAAAATCGGATACGCTACGTCATCAGATGGATTAAATTGGACTAAAGTTGACTCGCAAGTTTTGTCTCCATCACCGTCTCAAGAATGGGATGACGAAGGTGTGGTAAACCCCTTCGTCCTCAAAGTTGGGTCGGGATATAAGATGTGGTATTCGGCGCTGAAGAATGTGTATTGGCGCGTAGGATATGCCACGTCAACGGACGGGGTCCACTGGACACCGTACATAAATAACCCTGTCATTGATCTGTCAAGCCAGGGAAAACACGCGGACGGCCCGACAGTCCTTTATAACGGAACAACGTACGAGATGTTTCTGCATGGAGACAATGGAAATATTTCCTACACTACTTCGCCCGACGGCGTCACGTGGGCCGCTCCATCTGTCGTTCTTAGCCGATCCCCCGGTACATTTGACGCCAACAGTATGGGCGGCCCAAGCGCAATCAGGCTCTCCAACGGCACAACCATGGTTTACTACGGCGGCCTAGGAACAGTCGGAGGGGCAACCGCATTCCGTATAGGCCTGGCGGCTGACGGCCCGATCGTTCTTCCGACTCCCACACCCACCCCCACGCCCACACCCACCCCCACGCCTACTCCAACACCGACACAAACGCCCACTCCAACGCCGAAACCCGCAGTGATCGTTGTACCGGGAATTTTCGCCTCATGGCACAAAGATGCCATGCTCCACAATGTCCCGGCATCCCAAAGCAACTGGAAGATCAATCCGTTCGTCCATGCTTATGACGGTATCATCTCTACACTGAAAAATTTGGGATATACGGAAAACGAAACACTGTTTCTCTTCACATACGATTGGCGAAAAGACGTTGAATCGATAGCAGATGACCTAAAGAATTTTATCGCTCAAAAAATTACAGAAGGCACCAAAGTCAATATCATCGGACACTCTCTCGGAGGATTGGCCGCGCGGATATATGCACAGAAACACGGAACCGGTAAAATTCACAATCTTATTACTGTCGGTTCACCACACTACGGTGTGCCCCAGGCGTATCGCGCGCTAAGCGGCGGGGAAACGGAACGGGAAAACACGCTTTTCTGGCTTGTTTTGAAAATTGTGCTTGCGATAAACAGAGATGCCAACAAAACCAACACACAGATATTGAAAGACCGCTACCCCGTACTGGAAGATCTACTGCCTATTTACGACTTTCTTACAGCAAACAACGGATCCGTCATACCTGCCTCTTCCATGCACATGAAAAATGATACGCTAGGCCTCTATGACTCTACATTTTCAAACATCTTTCCGATATTTCAATCCATTTACGGCGAAAAGGGACAAACGCTCGAGGGGTATGTGGTTGCCGCCGCCAGCCCCAACGATATCTCACAAGGGTTTTACGAAGACGGCCGGCCGATCACCAACATATACGGCAATGGAGATTTTACGGTTGTCTCCAGAAGTGCAAAAGCAGACAGCGACTCCGCCATGCTGGCCGCCAATCACGGTGAATTAATGTACACAAAACAGGGCATCACCAATATACTCAACGCCCTGGGATTAGCGTATACGGATTCTCACATCACGGAAAGCAGCATGTTGTCTATTTATCCTGCTCTTTATTTCTTTATTAAATCACCGGCTACCATGAAAGCAACATTCGCCGACAAGATATATTCGGAAAACAGCGGCATGATATTTGTCGAAAATGCCAAAGAAGGCGCGTATACGCTCAAAGTAAAAGGGACAGACAAAGGTGCATATCACGTCATCGTCGGACAGGTGACGAAAGACGCGGATTATTGGGATCAGCTTGACGGAGAAATCATACGAGACCCTCCATCTTCCCAAATAGACACATATACGATCAATTTTCCAAGTAACCCGCTTTTCCCAACGTCCCAACCGGCTCCCACTCCTACTCCCACGCCAACGCCCACATCCACACCTACACCAGCTGTCTACAATGTACTCGGCGCCTCCATGGAAAGCAGTCCAAGCCCCACCCTTACACCGACCGTCAAGGGCGAATCAACCGGCTCCGGAGAACTTCAAAAACGTACAAGACGCCCAATCTATCGATCAAACGCTTTCTTATGGTCAATGCTTCTCTTACTCCTATGCCTTCTTATTCCTAGAGTGATTGTAAGCTATCGACGAAACCAAAAGAAGGAAGCTGACTATCCGACCAAAACACCCATTCCGCACGCAAAGAAAAAAATCAAAAACCCAAAGCCAAAGAAAAAACTGATTCGCTCAGGATAAACTCCTCGCTCTGTGGGCCCACCAGGATTTGAACCTGGGACCTTTGCAATGTCAATGCAACGCTCTAGCCAACTGAGCTATGAGCCCTAAAGATCTTGACGATCAGTATTATACCATTTACACTGTAATTGTAGGTGCAAACTTCATACGTATGGAAACGATAAAACGTGCGGTTGCCGCATTTTTTGATTTTTTGCAGGGCATTGTCGTTGTTGCGTCTGTCCTGGTAATGATTTATCTTTTTGTCATGTCTCCGCAGGAGATCAACGGCGCGTCCATGGAGCCGAATTTTCATAACGGAGAATACATCCTCACGAACAAAATTCTTTATAAATTCAAAGACCCTCAACGGGGAGATGTTGTCATTTTCAAATCTCCCAGAAACAAAGACATCGATTACATCAAACGCGTCATCGGGCTCCCCGGAGATACGGTAGAATTACGCAATAATACATTTTATATCAACGGACAGCCTCTCGACGAACCATATTTAGCTCCGGACGTATTTGTTTTCGGCGGATCGTATTTACAGGAAAATAGAGCCATTATCGTACCTGACGGAGTTTATTTCGTAGTCGGCGATAACAGACCTCATAGCTCTGATTCGCGCGAGTTCGGGCCTATTGCCAAAGAAGATTTTATCGGGACGGCACTTTTGAGGTACTGGCCATTTAATAAAACCGGTGTTATCCAAAGACCTTCGTATTCGTTATAAAAAACCGCTCTTCTATTTTGCCATTAGCTTACCATGAATAAGCTTGAGGATTTTATTTGTGGTTTCCAGATTGCCACGCATAACCATGACAATCCGCGCCTCTACTTTGGACTGCGTAATTTTCACCAGACCGTTGACAGCCTGCGCTATATCTTTGGCAATGCGGTCCAGCTCGTCACTGTGGATCCGTTCAACCCGCTGTGACGGCTTTTGATTTATCTGGGCCTTGAGCCTCCTGGCCAAATCCTCCGCCCGTCGCACAGATGCGCTTTCCGCAAGTATCGTTTTATACGCATCGACCATCAGCTTGATATCTCCCAGCCCCGCTATCGCGCGCGCATGTCCCTCGCTTATAGCCTTGGATATAAGACCGTCTTTTATTGCGTCAGGCAAAGCCATCAAACGCATCGTGTTGGATACATACGATTCGCTTTTACCGATACGCTTGGCAATCTCCCCAAGAGTCAACCCGAACTCTTCTACAAGCCTTTGAAACGCCTGTGCCCGTTCTATGGGGTTGAGGTCTTCACGCTGAACGTTCTCCACAAGCGCCATTTCAAGCATGCCGCGCGCCGTCGTTTCTCTTATAACTACAGGCACGGTGGTAAGTCGGGCGAGCTTAGATGCTCTCCAACGTCTCTCGCCGGCGATGATTTGATATCCGGCTGGAGTTTTGGCTACCACTAAAGGTTCAATAATCCCATGCTCACGTATAGAATCTACTAAATCGTGTAATGAATCAGGACTAATGAGCCCCCGCGGCTGAAGCGGATTAGGCTGAAGAAGCTCTATATCAAGATGTAATATCTGTTGTGTATCTGCCATTCTTGTGATATGTTATGCACCGGGCAGGACAGAAACGTATTGTTTCCCATTTTTTACAGAAAATTCAACTTTCCCACCGGTTACGGCAAAAATCGTAAAGTCACGCCCCATCATTACTCCTTTGCCGGGATAATATTTCGTGCCTTTTTGACGTATGATGATGTTTCCTGACAAGGCGCACTGACCTCCGTATATTTTGACACCGAGTCTTTTGGACACCGAGTCTTTGTTGCCTTTTGCTGTTCCGCCTGCTTTTACGTGGGCCATATGTTAATTGTTAATTTTTGAGCTCTTTTCAAACAAATAAAATTCTCTCTTTACAATCGCTTGTGGTCTCCCGTACTCTATGGGTCCAACCAAGTTAGTATAACCAAGCTTTTCACACATGTCAATAACTTTTTTCACGGCAAATATTTTCCCGTTTAGATGATATTCCGGAAATGCAATCATAACCTTGCCGGATGGTTTGAGTACTTTGTGCCATTCGCGCAGGCATCCTATATAAAGTTTCTCCAAGCCCTTCATGATGTTGCGAATTTTCACTGCATCCGTTATCGAACCTCCACCTAACTTTGTTGTACCCATGAACGGTTCCGTGATGATGGCGTCAACAGACGCTTCCCGTATGTGCTTCGATACTCCCGTTGCGTCTCCCGCATAAAACACAGAGTGCGATATGTCAATATTCTGATATACCGTCGCTAGCCACTCAAGATTCTTACGGGCCTTTGAAATAACGTGAGTATCCTGATCTCCGCCAATAACACGGCAGCGCTCAAGCGATGCTTCACCAAGGATCGTACCCATACCGCAAAATGGATCCAGTATCGTCATCCCCTCCCCATGAAAGCCGACAGCAGCATGGACAAGCATGCGGGCGACTTTGGGAGGCAGCATTCCGGATTTCGGATCCGCATACGGCCTGCTGTAATCGCGCTTGGACCACTCCTCGAACTCTTGCACCGCAAGAGTCTTACCGATGATATATCCGTTTTCCGAGCGCACGGCGATTAATTCCTGTACATGCTGTTTCGCAACAACGACACTGGACAGCACGGATCCTTCATGCGGGGCAACATATCGCACCGTATGACCGCTCTTTTCGATATCCTGCTTTATGTCGACTAACAGCGTATGCATGTCGCAACCATCAATACCGTATACACTTACCCCAAACACCATTTTCTTCCCGGTATCTCCGGTGTCAATATATTTTGCCAGACCTGCGCCACTCAACTCCTCTATTTTGCCAATGACCTCTGCTACCTTTACTGTCCCGCCCAGCCGGGAGGCTAAGTCTTCGGTGATAGATGAGTCCTGCGCGAGCCCAACGCCTTCAGAAAGAAGAGATGCAGAGGGGATACATGACGTAAGTTCCAGAAATGCCAGTTTCGGGGTTCGACCAAACAAAAAAAGATATGGCCTCATGACTAGGAAATAGACACTATTTCAATCTTCGTGAGCATGGGTCGGAAACCGCGCAACTTCCTGTACCGAGATTTTGCTTTAAACCGCAAGACGTCTATCTTTTTTCCTTTTTTCTGTTCAATAATTTTAACAACTGCCTTCGTATTTTTTACTGTTGGTTTTCCTACTTTTGCCTTGTTGTCCTTTCCCACATAAAGCAGAACCGACTCCAGGGGTATCTCCTGCCCCACATCTCCATCCAGATGGTCGACCTCAATTGTGTCTCCGACAGACACTTTGTATTGCTTCCCGCTGATACGAATTACTGCAAACATAGAGCTATATTTTATCAGTCCGATGCGCCAATTGCAATGACATCGGTCCCGCTTCTCGATCCCCGTAAGGCCATCAATACACCTAACGAAATAGATAAAGACAGCAAAGAACTGCCTCCGTACGATACAAAAGGAAGCGTAATGCCGGTAATCGGTACAATCCCCATGTTCATACCGGTATTTATAAATAACTGTACGAGTAACATGCCGAACAATCCGATCGCGTAAGTGTAAGAAAAGACGTCATCTATCGGGCCCTGCAAATAAGGCTTAATGATTCTCCACAACAGTGCTGCGTAAAAAGAAATAAGCAATAATCCGCCAAATAACCCAAGCTCCTCTATAAGCGTTGCGAATATGAAGTCCGTATGGAACTCCGGCAAAAACCTGAGGTGGCTTTGTGTCCCCCTGCCCAATCCCCTGCCGAACAACTGTCCGCTGCCGACGGCTATCATGGATTGCATAGCGTTATACCCGGCTCCCCTTGGGTCCAAACCCGGGTTAAGGAACGTAAGAATTCGATTTTGCTGATAGGGCGCCAATAAATGCCACAAGAACGGGAAAAGTAATCCGGGCACAAGAGTTGCCGCGATGAAGAGCTTTACCGATATTCCCGCAGCCAATATCATCGACACAAACGCGGAAGCATATATGATGCTCGTCCCCAAATCAGGTTGTCGAAAAATCAAAAGAAGTGGTAGAACACAGAGAGCCATCAATATCGGAAAAGAACGAATATTCCTCGGGGACCATACTGTTATGGCACGAGCTACGGCTAATAATATGAAAGGTTTCACAATTTCCGAAGGTTGCAACTGTACTGCGCCCACGAATATCCAACGTGTAGCTCCCCTGATGCTTGGCCCGGCAAAGGAAGATGCAAGAAATATTATCGCCAACACGTACCCCACTGGAGCAAACCACCAAAGTACGGCCTTATCCAAGCGGGAAACCGCGTACAGTAAGCCAAATCCGATCACGAGAAACATGAACTGCTGAAGGCCTAGAGCTTTGTCGATCGTCAAAAGAAGAAACAATCCAAACGCTCCCAAACACAAGAAAAGGAGCGCTATGACCCAGTCAAAATAATGAGTTTTTCTCCCCATGAAATACTGCCTGTCTGCGTTTTGGCTTGCACTTCCGCTAGGAGTGCTTCCGTCAACATTTTTTTATATTTTTTCGGTACCTGCAACGCTATGTGCTCATCTATTCTACACTTTTTCGCTCTTCGCAGCACCTGTATTTCGCGGATAAGATCCCGTGCTGTTCCTTCCTGCTTCAATTCAGTGCTTATCGCCGTATCAAGCACTACTGTAAGCTCCCGGCCTTTTCGAACATTCACTTTCTTTACATTAACCTCGTCGGCAATTACTTGAATAAGAGAGTCAGAAAGCTCTCTAGAACTATTAACGGTCAAAAGAGGCAGTGGCTGGCGGACCTTTATCCCGGCATCCTTTCGTTTGGCATGTGCATGCTCCACTATCTCCCTTACCAATTGCATCTTTTCTTCCAGCGCCTCATCTGCCCACTCCGGATCGGTCTTCGGCCAATCAGTAAGATGCACAGACTCACCATTGGTAAGATTACGATACATATAGTCCGTCACAAAAGGAATAATCGGCGCAAAAATCCGGGATACCGTAACGAGTACCTTGTACGCAGTAGTATAAAAATCCCGTTTGCCGGAGGCTGCAGCAGACGCTCCGACTCTGCCGCGGCTGCGGCGTATATACCACTGCGACAGATCTGTAATAAATTTCGAGGCTTCACCGACTGCGTATACGGTATCATACTTTTCCAGACTCTTCGTTATACATGCGGTAAGTCTGCTTGTGCGCGAAAGAATCCACCGGTCAAGTACATGAGATGATGGGTCCTCTCTCCCTGCTTCCGGCGTCCAGCCGTCGACATTTGCGTACGTGACAAAAAAATTATAGACATTCCAAAGTGGCAAAAGTACGCTCTTTACTTGATTACGATATTCTTGTTCTGAAATCAATATGTCTTCCCCATGCATGACGGGACTTCCCAAAAGATACAATCGTAAAGCGTCGCCGCCGTGCGTCTGAAGCATGAGCTTAGGATCAGGATAGTTACCGTAATTTTTGCTCATCTTTCTGCCGTCATTTCCCAAGATAACACCCGTTACTAACACGTTTTTGAAAGCTTCGGAATCATAGAGAGCCGTGGCGATGACATGAAGAACGTAAAACCAGGCGCGTATCTGACCTGTGTACTCCACGATGAAATCAGGCGGGAAAAACTCTTCGAGCTTGATGGTTTTCTCAAACGGCCAGTGCCTCTCGGCAAACGGAGCAGATCCCGCTTCTATCCAGCTATCCAGCACCTCCGGAACACGCCGGGCATCTTTTGCGCATTTTTTGCAGGGTACCGTAACTTCGTCGATAAAAGGCTTATGCAAATCAGTAATGCTTCTTCCCGAGGCTTTCGATAGCTCCTCAATTGAGCCCGGAACAAAACGCTCTCCGCATTCACATTCCCATACCGGAACCGGCGACCCCCAATAGCGGCTTCTGGATATACACCAGTCCGGCGCTGATTCAAGACTCTTGAGATACCGGCCATACTTGAAGTGTGCCGGAAACCAATGAACTGTTTTATTTGTCTCCTTCATTCGACTTTTAAGCGTTTGCACGTTTACGAACCATGCGTTCTGCGGGGCGTAATACAAGCGTGTGTGACAGCGCCAGCATGTAGGAACCGAATGGGTACATGGGTCCGCCCGATACAAAAGGTTACGTTTTTTCAAATCCTCTATAACAAGAGGATCAACATTCAAATAATACTTGCCGCCCCATTTTGGCACATCACGCTTTAATATTCCTGTCTCATCCACATGAAGAACAATCTGAATATTTTCTTTGAGCATCACCGCTAAGTCCTCTTCGCCATACGCGGCTATCGTCACAATGCCCGTGCCTTCATCGGCAGTGACGAAATCGCCCGGAATCACCACGAAAGCCCGTTTTCCTTTATCGATAGAGTAAAAGGAATAGTGCGGTACGAAACGTTTACCTACGAGGTCCGACCCCTTATATTTCTCCACGATCGTATACGGTTCGGATGTAAGCATATTGACCGTTGATTGAGCAAGAATGTAATAATTCTTTCCCTGCCGAACTTTTATATATGAAAGCCCGGGATTCACCGCAAGAGCGGGTGTTGCAATTTTGTTCCATGGTGTCGTGGACCACGCCAAAAAATACGTGTCGTGCTCATCCTCCAGCTGATATTGAAACACTGCCGCGGGCTCCGTGATGTCTTTGTAATTCTCCGAATCCATAGCCACTTCGAAGTTTGATATGGGGGTAGCACAGTGCGGGCAATAAAGTGAAACCCGAAGTCCCTTATAAATATGTCCCTTTTCGTATAACTGTTTAAATACCCACATGACAGATTCCATATACGGGGTATCCATAGTCTTGTAGGCATTGTGGAAATCCGCCCACCGGCCGATGTGATCTACATACCATTCCCATTCGGATGAAACCTCGCTGACATACTGTTTACATTCATCGATAAACTTTTTGACTCCGACTTTATCCTCAATATCTTTTTTCCTTTTAATATGCAGCTTGTTTTCTACTTTGTTTTCTGCCGGTAACCCATGGCAATCCCAACCCCAGACTCTGCGCACCCTGTATCCTTTCATCGTCCAAAATCGAGGGAACACATCTTTGGGAATGCTGGAAAGGAGGGTTCCGTAATGCGGAAGACCGGTAATGAACGGCGGACCGTCCAAAAACGTCCATGTTTTGTCGCCCGGCCGCTGTGCTATAGACTTTTCGAAAATCCGGTGCTTTTTCCAATACGTGAGCATCTCCTCCTCAACCTCCGGAAAGCTTATCTGCGATGTAACCGGCTTAAACGAATGTGTTCCCATACCTTTTCTATATTATATCAGGATGAGCAGAGAATAAAGAAATAATTAGCACGGTTGACTTCTTGCGTTAGATGATGAACATTGATAAAAACCGGATGTGTCATACCTAGACCACCTCTAAGGTGAATGCGTCTAGCTTCTCTGCCGCAAAAAGGCGGGAATATCGAATTCGTCTTCTTCGGGCGGAAGGTCGTCAGAAGGAGGGGGATGGACGGCAGATTGTGTCTGCGCGACAGGATGCTTGTTGGTGTCGCTCACCGGTTTCGGTTGCACGGAAAAGGCCTGTGCCGGGATCCCAAACCCGCGGCTGGGAGCCCTGCCGGATAATTCACGCAATTTCCTCTTTGTTTCGTCAAAGCCTGTGGCGATCACGGTAATCTTGACCTGATCGACCAGATTTTCATCAATTGTTGCCCCGAAGATAATGTTGGCGTCCGGATCAACTGCTTCCGCAATCTGCTTGGCCGCTTCATCAACTTCCGCCATCGTAAGATCTACACCTCCGGTTATGTTAAAGAGAACTCCTTTGGCGCCCTCGATGGTTGTTTCCAAAAGCGGTGAGGAAATCGCGGTCCTTGCCGCAGTCGATGCGCGGTTCTCCCCAACTCCGGTACCAATTCCCATAAGCGACGTACCTGCGTTTGTCATGATTGTTCGGACATCGGCAAAATCCACATTTATAAGTCCCGGCATGGTGATAAGATCTGCTATACCCTGAACTCCCTGGGACAGAACCGAATCGGTGACGCGGAACGCATCCAAAAGCGTCATCTTTTTGTCGATAACCTCAAGGAGCCTTTGATTAGGAATGACGATAAGCGTATCTACCTTCCCCTTAAGATTTGCGATTCCCTCTTCTGCTGTAACCATTCGGCGGGTTCCTTCAAAATGAAACGGCTTTGTAACCACGGCCACGGTGAGTGCTCCCAACTCCTTGGCGATCTCGGCAAAAATCGGAGCTGCACCCGTACCCGTTCCTCCGCCTTCTCCGCACGTAAGAAATACCATGTCTGTGTCCCTTAGATATTCCGCAATTTTTTCTCTGGATTCTTCGGCCGCCTGTCTCCCGATCTCCGCATCCCCGCCCGCACCTAAGCCCCGGGTGAGATTTTCACCGATTTGAATTTTGGTCGGAGACTGTGACATAAGAAGCGCCTGGGCATCAGTATTGACTCCCAAAAAATCCACCCCCTGTATCTGATTGACGGCAATCATGGAATTGACGGCGTTACAGCCGCCTCCTCCGATACCGACCACTCTAATTTTTGCAAATCGTGCGATATCCGGTTTAATTAACATAAGTATTAGTCTGCCAAATCTATTAAGAACGCCTACTAATATCAGGGCAGTTGGGGCAGAGGCGAACAAATAAATATTTCAATTAGTAGATTAGTAGATTCGTAGATTCTATCATTTCTTTCAGGGCAAAAACGACTTTACCAGATCTATCACCTTTCCTGCAAGACCCTTTATCTGTATATGTTCCTTTATCTTCCCGATGCCGCCAAACAACGATACATTGTCGGATCCGCCTGCTTTGCTGGCGTACAACAATAGCCCTGCGCTTGCCGTAAATGCCGAAGTTGTGATCTCGTCTATGAGTCCGGTAAGATGTGCGGGTGTCCCGATATGCACCGGCATGGCGAGAGCCCGACGCGCCGCTTCCTGTGCTCCGACCGTCAGAGCTCCGCCTCCGCAGATGACTACGCCGGAGGGCGTCATGCCGCCAAATCCACTGCGCTTTATCTCCAATCCGACCATGGTAAAAATTTCATTCAGTCTTGGTTTTATAATGCCTTCGATGAGCGTTTTTCTTGATATCGTCCGCATCTCTTCTTCCAGTCCTAAATCCGAAACGTCGATTTCATCATACTTTTCGGTCTTTCCAGATGTTTTTGCATCCTTTTTGTCCTCGTTCCCGTCCTGTACTATAGTTGGCCCTTTCGCTATTTCTCCAAGCCTTAATTTAATTTTTTCCGCGCTCTCAAGCGATACACGCAGTCCAGCCGCTACGTCTTTCGTGATATTTATTGCGCCCACAGGAATAACGGATGAATACGAAAGTGCGCCTTCTACAAAAATTGCGACATCCGTCGTGCCGCCCCCTATGTCTATCAACACCACCCCTAATTCCTTTTCCGTATCGGAAAGACACGCCAGACCCGAAGCCAAACCGTTAAATACAACACCCGATACTTCTACCCCTAATTCCGTAACGCATTTATGCAAATTACGCACTGCAGTCGCTCCGCCTGTTACCAAATGGGTGTCCACTTCCAGGCGAACACCGGTCATCCCCACCGGATCAACGATTCCTTCCTGCCCGTCTACTATATATCCGCGGGGTAATACATGGAGTATCTCGCGTGATGCAGGCATCGATATGGCCTTTGCCGCGTCGATAACACGTTTTACATCAGAAGGAGTAATTTCTTTATCCGGTTCGGACACAGCCACCACTCCATGGGAGTTTATGGAAGAGATGTGATTGCCACCAACGTTGATAAACGCGCGTGCTACAGAGGTTCCGGCCATTCGCTCTGCGCTTTCCAATGATTGGGATATCGCTTCTGTGGCTTCCTCTATGTTTACTACCTGACTTTTCCGAAGTCCGCGGCTGGGCACTGTAGATACTCCGATTACACGGGCATCGTTATCTTCGGATTTAGAAGCAATAACGGTAGTAATTTTTGAAGTTCCGACGTCTATACTAGAAATGATGCGATCGCGAGCCATACTATTCATCGACTATCGGTTTATCGTAACGGAGATCAATGATATTAGGCAGTGTACCCTTTATTCTAAACCCTGATAGAATTGTTTGTAAAGTGGCTGCTTTCGCGCTCATGTCACCATCACGAGGAAATAATATCTCCCTATTTGGAAGTTTGGCTTGTATAGACAACCTATCTCTCACTGAAAAATCAGCATGATCCAATACACCTTCGCTCGCCGAAATAAGCTTCAAACTCGCAAGTACGTCCCTATCCGTTATCTTTTGTCCCGGATACACGATCCCGATATCAAAAAAAAGCTTTGGCAGTGACGACATCGCCTCTTCATTACCCAGTACGATTCCCGAGCTATCAACTGTCATTCGCTGACTTGCAGTAAACAAGACAGCGAAGGGATTCCGTCGCGTTGCGGTAATCGTCAATGTATGAGGAAATTTTTTCCTTATGCTGATATCCGCAAAAAGCGGATATTCCTCAAGAAGATGTGCCCGAAGCGCTTGGGTCGATAACAGCAGCAGATTATCGTTGAACTTGGATGTATCTACTGCCAAATCTATGCCTTCGGCGCGTATCTCAATCTCCTGAATGCGAAAAACCCGAACACTTATGCTACATAATCCGTATAGAGCAATAACCGATAAACAGAATATCCCGATGAGTTTGTATCGACGAACTATGCTATTCTTATGAACCCTCATACCAATGCAATCAACTGCTTGACTATTTCCAATGCTGCATCTCTGGGGACCAGACGGGCAAATCGGCGCGCCTGGTCACTGATGAGGTTACGACGTTTATAGGTATCGCGTATCGTCTGGTATAAACGTTGTCCGGTCAGCCCTTTTTGCGCTAAAACGACTGATGAACCATGGAGGGCGGCGTAACGCGCGTTTTCGTCTTGTTCACCTTCAGCGGACCACGGCAAAGGAATGTAGATAGCAATTTTTCCAAAAGCGGCAATCTCCATAACGGTATTGACGCCGGATCGCCCTATGATGATATCCGCATGAGCCAGAACCCACGCATACTCTTTCGCGCCGAGGTAAGAAACGGGAATATAACGGTTGCGACGGGAAGGCGGAAGCTTTGCTTTGGCTGTCAAACCATCTTGGTACGATAAACCTCCGGTCTGGTGAATCACAATGAACTCATTCGTTACTCTATACAGGACAGAAAAAATGATCGCATTAAGCGTTACCGAACCGGTTGACCCGCCGGTTATATAAAGGATGGGCCGTTGTCCGTCGGGGATATACGAAGGCTTAGGAACGGATTCAAATATCTCACCACGCAGCGGCAGCCCTGTATAGACGGTTTTGTGGATAGGAAATTGTCGTGTCATATCAGGAAAACTGGTGAAAATCCGTTTGGCAAACAGGGCTATCATACGATTTCCTAGTCCGGCAACACGGGTCTGTTCGTGGGTGGCAACGGGAATTTTCAATATCCATGCGGCAATAGCCACCGGCACTGCTACATATCCCCCGAATGACAAGACGATATCGGGGCGTTCCTGCTGTAGATATCCAAACGCCTGAACAAATCCGATAGGGATTTTGAGAAGCGACGCGATTGTCGTTGCGGTTAACGATCGCTGCAGACGGCCCGTGGTAAGTGGTAAAAACCGGATGCCGCGTCCCCGTACCAGCTTGTACTCCTCCGAAACAATTTCTTTACCCTCCAGCGCATACATTCTTCCCACAAAAATTATCTCCCAATCCTCCCGATGCTTGCGTATTTCATCAATCACAGCAATAGCTGGGGTCGCGTGGCCCCCGACGATACATATTTTTATGGAACTCGTTTCTTGTATCATCTATGTTTGCTGATATTCACGACTATGCCCATCGCAATAAGCGTTATCACCAGACTCGATCCGCCATAGGAAATAAAAGGCAACGGAACTCCGGTCAACGGAAGGAGTGCTGTCATTGCACTAAAGTTTATCACAGCCTGAATACCTATCCATGTAGCAATTCCCGCTCCCATCAATCGTCCGAATGTATCCGGCGCTCTCCTGGCAATACGAAAGCATCGCCAAATAATAAAAACAAATAGAAGCACGACCAAAACTGCCCCCAAAAACCCAAACTCTTCTCCGATAATGGCAAAAATCGAATCGGTATTGGCCTCCGGCAAATATTCATATTTTTGTCGCGATTTACCAATACCAAGGCCCCACAGGCCGCCTGAGCCGAGAGCCAAAAGAGCCTGACGAATATGGTATGAGCTTCCCAGGGGGTCGCTCTGCGGATTAAAAAATGTCATGAGCCGTTGGAACCGATACGGCGATATCAACGCAAGTCCAATTACTCCTATAGCCAACATCGGAACAAGCAGTATAAATTGCATGAGTGGAGCGCCGGAATAAAAATACAAAAGGACAGCGGTTGCAAGAATAATCGTCGCTGTTCCTAAATCCGGCTCCAGCACAACGAGCCCAACGACCATTCCCAGAAGCAAAAGGAACGCTCCGATTCTCCCTTTTTCCCTTGTAGAAAACCAAGCGGAAAGATAGATAATCATCGTAAGTTTGGTAAGTTCAGACGGCTGAAACACCAAACCACCCACCGATATCCAACGGTGAGCACCAAGAGCGCGGACTCCCAGACCGGGAATGAACACCGCGATAAGAAGCACGAGCGATCCAAGGAGAAAAGGCAATGCCAATTTATACCATAAGCGATAATCCACAAGTGATGCTATGGCAAAACCGACAAAAGCCAATCCGAGCCACTGCAACTGCTCGCGCGCAAAGTGATACCGGTCGGAAAAATCGCGTATTGCTATCGCCACCGACGAATCATATACCATGAACACTCCGAATAAACATATTAGGATGAGCGCGCCTAACAACCAACGGTCCGGAGAATGAAGCTTAACGGACACAGAACGGCTACCGCGTGTTCTGTCTTTTACGTTCTTTTTGAATATCTCAAAGACGGGCAACCTCATATTTGAATTGCAACCCTCGCTCTTTATAATTAGGGAACATATCAAATGAAGCACAGGCAGGAGACAACAACACTATATCCCCAGCACGTGTTTCTTTGGTCGCTCGATGCACTATTTCATGCATGGACAGACATCCGGTAACGACCTTCCCTTGATATCGTGCGCCGGCTAATGACCGAGCAATGCACTCCGTCATTTGTCCGATAACGATAATTGCTTTAACGATGCCGGATGCAGCTATTTTCTGACCCAGTTGAGTGAAATTTGATCCTTTTTCCGAACCGCCCAAAATGAGAATTAAGGGCGCATTAAACGATCTGATGGCTGCGATTGTGGTTTCAGGAACGGTAGAAAAAGAGTCGTTATAATACGCCACACCACCAACAGTCCGAACCAGCTCCAATCGGTGTGGTAAGCCGTGAAACCGCTTGACCGCTCGACAAATCGCAGAAACCGAAACGCCAATATTGACGGAAACTAGAGCGGCAGCCGCAATGTTCTCCAAGTTATGATCGCCAAGTAATGGTATTTTACCAAGGGCCGCAATCTTCGTTACGCTTCCATCCTTACGTATCCACGCTTCGTGATTGGATACATACGCATCACATGAGGCACTTCGACAACCGCTAAACGAGAAGCGTTTCGCTTTCGAAGCGATACCAAACGCACTACTTGTGAGATTATCCGCATTATATACGATAATATCGCTCGAACTCTGGAAGCGGATGATAGACCGTTTTGCTTCCACGTATGATTTTTGGGATGAGTGAAAATTTGTCGCCAGCGGATCAAAGTTGGCCAGATGATCTTGTGTGATTGGCAAAACCACAGCGATATGCGGACTTTGCTGAAGGTCCTCAAGCTGAAAAGAAGATAATTCCAACACTACCCAGTCGGATGACTGTATGTCGCGCACCTTTGATAACAGCGGGGTTCCGACATTACCTCCCAAAAAAACTTGCTTTCCGGTACTTTTCAAAATTTCATAAATAAGTGTGCTTGTCGTTCCTTTGCCCTTCGTCCCTGTTACACCGATAATCCGAGCCTGGCATAGTTCAAAAAACAATGCAGTATTGCTGGTAATCTTTTTCCCCTGACGGCGCAAAGACACTAATTCCGGCAATCGCGGCGACATCCCCTGCGTCTTGACGATATAATCAAAATCCTGCAAATTCTGAAGGTAGCTCTTACCCAGCTGAAACATGACCGGATAAGCAGACAGGCTCGTGTATATAGTGCCCAGCTCCGACCGTGAACGCATGTCACAACAAAGAATAGAAGATTCTTCACGGGCAAAAAACTTTACAGTGTCCCGTCCCTCTGTTGATAACCCGAGTATCGCAACCTTTTTCCCCTTAAATTTCTTCATAGTTCAATTTTGTCTACCTTTGCGCTTTTTTGCAACAATCGCGAAAAAAGTCTTGTCATAGCAATGGCATCGCCGGTTGTGTAAAAGGTGTAAACATGACCGTGGGAAGGCGACAACATGTTATTTCGTTCTAAAATTCGACGGACCTGCCTCCCTACGGCACCGGAGGAATCTAATACCTGAATATCATCTCCTAAAATTTTTGTGCATACACCGCGAATAAACGGGAAGTGCGTACATCCAAGCACTACTATGTCTGCCCTGCTGTCTTTTATCGGCGCCAATGCTCTACCCAGTTCAACTTCCATTGTCAACCCTTCTGTCTTTCCGGATTCAATAAGTGGAACGAGGATATTGGAATAAAGATTAAAAACTTGAAAACCGTTAGCGTATTCACGAATCAAATTCTTTTGGTAAGCGCTTTTTGCGGTTAATTCTGTTGACAGAATGGCAAAACATTTTGTACGACTCTGTTGGGTTGCAGTTTTTATGACGGGAACGACACCAACAATCGGAATATCGGGGAACATCTTCCTATATTTGTCTATGCCCGCCACTGTTGCAGTATTACAAGCTATCACGATCAACTTGGCACCGTGTCTCTGAAGAAAAGAAATTACACCATAGACACGTTTTGTTATGAACGCCGTAGTCTTTGCTCCGTATGGTAAATACGCATGATCGCCGACATACGTAATCGATTCGAATGGTAATTGTTCTGTCAAAGCTTGCCAAATGGTCAGGCCACCTGAACCTGAGTCAAGTACTCCAATGGAAGAATTGTGTATAGGATCCATCATGGGGAATGCGGTTACGGCACATGTGCTTTCGTCAACAGCGCAATCCACAAACCGATAATTGCCAGTATTATAGAAATGATCCAAAAGCGCATGACGATTTTGGGTTCCGGCCATCCTTTATACTGAAGCCATAGGTGAAAGGGTGCGGCATCAAAGGCTTTTTTTCCAAAAAACTTCTTCCATGAAAGTTGTATAAACGATGACGCTACTTCAATCACAAATACTCCACCGATGACCGCAAGCGCCGGAGCCTTACCTAATATCAACCCAACCACGGCAAGGGTTGCCCCAAAAGCCAAAGCCCCTACATCACCCAGAAATATTCTTGCAGGAAAAATATTGAAATAAAGGAACGCTATAAGCCCCCCGAGCCAAAGAGCAATAAATACTGAAAGCGGAGTATCCAAAATGGACGCGGAAATAATCCAAAAAGCGGATAATGCTATCATCAAAACCCCGGAAGCTAACCCGTCCAACCCATCGGTGATATTAAATGCGTTTGCAAAAGCGATTATCACAAAAGCGGCAAACGGTATGAACCACCAGCCCATTCTGATAATCCCAATAATCGGGATATAAAAAATATCAATCTTCAACTCATAGACCAACCAAAACCCGATGATCGTCGCTAATATGGTCTCCAGGATGAGCTTGTGTCGCAACCGAAGTCCAAATACTCCCCGACGAAACGTTACGAATGTTTTTTTGATATCGTCAAACAGTCCGAGAACCGCAAAAGAAATGAATGTAAAAAGGACAATTTTTACCTCGCTGTGCAAGGGGTGCACCGACGTAATAGGTACCCAAAAATACCGAAGAATGATCAATGATATCGGAAATAGTATTGTGGTAAGGAGAATAATAAGCGCTCCGCCCCCCACCGGAGTGCCGGCTTTTTTTTGATGAAATCTGTCAAAAATCGGCGTACGCCTGTCAAAAGCATCCAGCGTTTTTTGGGAAAGACGCTGAAACCTCCAGCGGTACAAAAGCCGAATGAACGGCAGATACAATACGCTATGGAGAACCCATGAAAATAAGAGTAATCCTAAAAGGATATCCATATGACACTTATGCTTAAAGTCTTCGTATATACGGACCGAATATAACGATAGCGACGATAACGGCTCCGATGGATACGGTCAACATCATGCCGGCTGCCACATCTTTGGCGATTTTTGCTTCCTGCCTCCATTCTCTGGTAATTAAATCAGTCATAGCTTCAAGCGACGTATTTATCATCTCCGCAACCAGCCCTAATACTATGGTAAAAATTACGATGACCATCTCGACTCTACTGATGCCCAAATACCAACCAAACCATATAGCCACTGCTGATAAACCAATATGCACCCGGAAATTAGGCTGAGTACGCAAAGACCAATATGCTCCTGCAAGGGCGTTTTTGAACGAAATATGATGCTGCCTCAAGACTTTCTTCATGAAAAGAAGTACTTACGAGTATACGTGCTGTCTGCCAGAAATTCAAATGGCCCCATTATACCAGTCATGCACAAAACTATCATTACCCGTTTATGCCTCCTATCAGCCAGAGATCATTTTTGAGTCGTTCTCTCAATCGAAAACTGCTGGAGTGACTCAGGTATCCGCAATATGATGCCCACGATTGTTCAAATGACGCTAACTCAATTTGCTTTTTGAGTCTCCGCACGAGGCGTTTTTTTGTTTTTGTCCTCGGCAACATATAGTGTGGCAAAACAATATACCCCAAAAAATCTATACCCCATGACAGTTTCCGTATAGTCACTTTGCGCGGATGTAACGTAAGTGCAAGCCGGGTGTGCAAAAAATCTTCTATCGGTTCAATCAACTTCTCAAGTAGTGTTCTCGATGACGACACCACCACACCGTCATCTGCATAGCGAATGTACCAATGAACTTTCAGTGTATGCTTCATAAAATGATCCAATTCGTGAAGGTAGATATTGGCAAACACCTGACTCGTGAGATTACCAAGCGGTATACCCTTCCCATATCCCATCTCCGAGTGAAAACTGTCGATTACCTCATCGAGTAACCACAATATATTCTCATCCTGTATTTTACGCCTCAATAATAGTTTGAGAGTTTTGTGATCGGCTCTGGCAAAAAATCGACGAATATCAAATTGCAGTGCCCAGCAGGTGCGAGTATAGTTCTGTGATACTTTTCTGGTAAAAAACACCAACCGTTCTACGCCTTTGTGCGTTCCTTTGCCCAAACGACAGGAATACGAGTCGTGGATAAACGTGGGGTCAAAGAGGTCGTAGAGGTACGTATACAGAATGTGGTGCACGACACGATCAACGACTGGGGCCTTGTGGATATGGCGCCGTTTTGGGTCATTCACCCAAAAGGCTTCATAGTTGCCATGTTGATATGTTTGTCGTTTCAGCGCTGTATGTAAGGCAAAAAGACTATCTTCCAACGTTCGGACGAACAGCTGAACTTCGGGCTTCCCGCTTTTCCCCAAACGAAACTCTTCCCAAGCCAAAAACAATTGCTCCGGAGCAATGAGTGCGTCATATGATAAAATAGCCCTCATATGTCAGAGCCACACACACACACCTATAGTAGACTTTGGTCCGGATATTCCCATATTTACCAAGCTATACGCTCTTTATCGTGAACTTGCGATAACACTTCCCTCATTTCCGAAAACCCAACGATATAGTCTCGGAGCACGATTAGAAAATACTGTTCTCGATATTCTTGAATTTCTGTTTCTCGTCCCAACTTCACCTGAAAAATTTAACATCCTTCAAATGATGAGTGTCAAAGTAGACCTACTCAAGGTTCTCCTGCGATTAGCAAAAGACACGCAAGCCCTTTCCAGTGCACGCTATCTTGTTCTGCAAGAAATGCTTCAGGAAATCGGCAAAATGCTCGGTGGTTGGATACGGGCTGCTAAAGTTCAGAACGAAATGAGCTAGTGACCTCGAAAAACTACCAGAGAAAGAAGCCCGACGTTGTCATTCGACTTATCCGGATGGAAATTGTCATTGACGTTCACTTTGACGCCGGGATTCAAGTTGCCCACAATAATAGAGCCGCAAATAAACTTTCCTCCGTCCTCTTTTCCCACCGCAGTCCGATGACCATCAGGCTGCTGTATTGTATTTGACCGTTTGCTCGAACAGAAATGAAAAGGCAAACACGTCCAAAGAGGAAAGTCCGCAGTGTCTCGAGTTGGTACCGCACACTTCTTTGAGATATCAATGAATCTCAAGAACTCTGGCGATATGTATCCGCTCGTGAGTAGGCGACGAATAGCACTAGTCGCTATTCATTCACTGCCTTCTGACTTCTAGGATATCACACAAACGCGAAGATCCAAAAGGAGAAAATCCAAAAGATTCAAAAAATCAACGCCCAAGTGCCGCTGCGGGCACTGCCAGAGAAAGAAGCCCGACGTGGTCAACCGACTCATCCGGATGGAAATCGTCATCGACCGTCACTCTGACGCCGGGACTCAAGAAGCCCACACGAATAGAGCCAGCTTTACCTACCCGAGTATAATTTGATAAAATGTTTACTCCTGTTTGCTTCTGCACATCCAAAGCAACGGCTAACGCATCCGCCGGAGTTTGAGGATAAGTATCAGTCACCCCTTCAATCGCTTTATTTGCTGTTTCAAGGATTGGCAGTTGTGCATTAAATGGCTTGCCAAAAGTTTTTCCCGGAGTTGCATGATCGAGGTTAATCGCTACTTCAACTCCTCGCATAGCAGAAACCGCTTCGACTTCTTCTGCTTTCCTGCCATACAGATAACTTTTCGTACCTGTTTGCGCTTTTAACGTTTCCAACGTCTCTCCGTGAAGTTCAACGTATACCGTCCTGCCTCGTTTTTCTAACGCTTTGCGCTGCTCGGCAGAAAAGCGAACCACATCGCCTGTTTTTTCTTTAAAGGGAATATCTTCTCCACGTACACTAAGTAGAGAAGCGACAATATTTGCCAACGGATTTTCACCCCTTCTTCGTAGTTCACCTTCAAGACTTTTGAACATGTGAAGGGAATATAGCATACTAGATGCCTATCTGTCAAACTCAAGTCTTGTCTAATCGAAGATGATACCGTACGAGGTTTTGCATCTAACCGAAAAATGATACCGTCGGGTGGATACAAAACGTGAGTCACCGGATATACTTGTTTCTGCAATGAAGACAAGTATGGATGACTCACGCATTGAAAGTATCGAACAATTGGAACAATTGGTCAACTCATGAAGCGGGCGGTTCTCGGGAAGCTCGTACGGAAAATATATCATCGGGAGAACCCCAACCGGATCTACACGAGTGGAGATGTGAAACTGTTGGAAAAAACAGATGAACTCCATCTGCGGCTCAATGCCACCGCTACCCATGAAATTCTTCGGCGGGAATGGGAAGTATTTGGTCACCAGGAGTATCACCATATTGCCGGTGTCTCCATTTCCCACATCAACAATTTGCGACATCATCCCGTCTATGTCAACAGTTGGGTCAATGGCACCAAGCCCAGAGCGATCGCCATCGGTACCACCAAACCTCCGGAACCAAACAATCTCCCTGGTGCCATTCGGATTGATACAGTCCACCAAAGGGACGTTTTCCACATCAACGCCGTCGATGAGATTACCCAATGGGAGATTGTCGTCTGTGTCCCGGTGATTGCAGAATCCTGTATGAAACCGGCATTGAAAATACTCATTGATCAGTTTCCATTTGTGGTATTCAATTTTCACTCCGACCGGGGAGGAGAGTTCATCAACTACACAGTTGAGGCAATCCTCAATCGGCTCCTCATCAAACACACGAAAAGCAGATCTCGACATTGTAATGACAATGCACTGGTGGAAACCAAAAACGGATCGGTCATACGAAAGAACATGGGCTATGTCCACATCAACCAGGAGAAAGCAGACGAGATCAACGCCTACTATACGCAGTGGTTCAACCCATACCTGAATTTTCACCGTCCCTGTTTGTATCTTACCGAAACAAAACGAGATGAACAAAACAGAGAGCGCAGGGTGTATGGTGAAGTCATGGTTCCCTACGACAAACTCAAACAGGTCTATCGGGAAACAAAAAGAAATTTCCTCACGCCATCGACGTCGTGGGGAAAACTTGATACAATAGCCCAACAGTACAGCGACAACGAGTTTGCTGAAAAAGTACGAAACGAAGAACGAAAACTCTTTAACAAAATATTTTGGCCGCAGAAACCGTAAATGGCGACCCTGAATTACGGTATCATTTTTCGATTAGTTTAGACTCCAATATGGTTCAGGAATACCCTTTCTGAATCTTTCGCCAGTAATCTATCATCCACGAAAACCAATACATCCGGCTCAACGGATAATCGTAGGCATGAAGACTTATGTTTTCTCTCCCGCCGAATCCTTTTTTGAACAATGTAATCCCCTGCCATGGATGACGGATGGTATTCGGTGGTGCGATACCCCAAAAATTATATACCTGCATCCCTCTTTTTTTTGCCTCACGTATTGCCTCCCACTGAACCAAATATGATGCAGGAATTTTGGTCGGTAGCGATGCGCCATGGTGGTAAATCGCTTGTCCTCCGAAAAACAGGATGACGGAGGAGGCTAATAGTTTTTGTTCGTACCACGCATTTATAAGAATCGCCTGGTTTTGTTTGGCAAAAACCTCAAACTCCTCTAATATGCCTTCGTGAGGGACAAAACCGTGTCTCTTGGAAGTTTGGCTATAGAGCGACAGAAATAATTCAATATCTTGTAGTTTTGTAGATTTTCTGATCGTTACGCCGAGTTTTTGAGCGCGTCTGATCTCATACCGCGTTGTTTTACGCATCCCCGACAAGAGTTTATCCTCCGATACGTCTAAATCTAATACCCAAGAGCGCTCCGCGTCCATAGCGTGTATGGGTGCCGGCCGCATGCCGTAATGCTCCATCAGCCGTCGGTTATTAGGTGAGTCGGCTATCCGTGGACTCATCCTTACAAAGACCGCCTTTACCTGAATGGCAAGCTCCTTGAGGTGTCTGGTTACCGCAGAGTAATGTGTGCGGTCACTTGCAATTACCGGTCCGTGACGAACATGCAAAAATACCCCTCTTCTGGCTTGTGCTTTTACCACTTGGTATACTCCTTCCAACCGACCGTCGTCAAATACGCCCCATCGCCAAACCGTGTTCCCCATGCGCTTCTGGACTTCCCCCCATAGCCAACTTTGAAATACCGCCCCGGGAGAATGCCTGATGATAAAATCATCCCAAACGTCTTGATCGGTCATCGGCTTGATATGAAGCGACATAAGACTATTATACTAAAAAACCCTATGGTACCCGCGTTCATCCCCAACAGTGCTTGGATCCCCATGGCCTGAATACAAGAGTGTATTTGCGGGTAAACCCAAAAGAATGGTAACCGAATTGTTTAATTCTTCGGAATCTCCATAGGCGAAGTCTGTTCGTCCGACAGCACCGCCTTTGAACAAAACATCACCGGTAAACAAAATTCCCTGATTCTGATCGTAGAGGCTTATGCTTCCCGGCGTATGACCCGGCGTATGAAGAACATGTAGCGTCCCCTCTCCCACGGAAAGCGCCTCTCCGGCCCTCAAGACTCTGGACACGGATGGACTTGGATCCACATGTTTTATCCCCAAATAATGAATCGCAGATTGCCGGGCCCGACGCAAAAGAAAACCATCATCTTTGTGCATGATAAAAGGAATTGCGTACATATTGCTTAAGGCATATGCGGCCAATATATGGTCAAAATGACCATGGGTGGCAATAATAAAAAGGGGCTTTACGCCAAGGCTCTCAACGCACTCGCTTATATACTCCGGTGCGTCACCGGGGTCGATAATGCAGGAAACTTTTCGGACGGCGTCACAATATATATAACAATTGGTGGCAAGTTGTCCGACAACAAGCCGGGTTACTCCAATGTTATTTTTCATTAATCAGCAAACACCTGAGTAATCATTTTACCGTATACTCCGGCGCTGACAATGCCGATGCCGATGCGGTGAAATTGCGAATCCATAATGTTTTCCTTATGCTCCTCACTGTTCATAAACCCTTCGTGAGCGGTAGAAAGATCAGGTGTGAACGCGAGGTTCTCTCCCAAAAGTTGATACGATACGTTGCTTTGCTTCGCCCTAAATTCAATACCGTTACCTTCCGGATCAAAATGTGAAAAATATTTTTGGACGAGCATGTCCTGGCTATGCGTACGTGCCATGTATCTCAAATCATAATCCAGTTGTAGCTTTTGTTTGCCATCCTTCTTCCGTTCCTCGTTGATCAATTGAATCATCTGATCCTCCATTCTTTTATCCGTAGACAGATCATCTATACCCACGGGTATGTCCAGTGCTTGTTTTTCGAGAGAGAGCGGGGCTACGGTCATAAATTGCGCCACTTTCTGCGTCGCCTTATCCAAAGAAGACTTTGTTTTGCCTCCGTAGCGCTCTGCGAGAATAACCAGACTCCTGCCGAGCGTAGAATCGTTCACATCCTCCCGTATAGTTCCCCGCAAAGGCAAGGCCAGCACAACTAGGAGAAAAAAAACAGTTAAAATATACGCATTTATCGTAGACACAAGTGCGCCAAGCGCTTTATTCGGGCTTGAGGATTGTGATTTATGGAGAATACGGGATCCTAGTCTAAAAACAATTGCATGCAGTATGCTTCCTCCGACAATACCGACAAAAAGATATCCTATTACATTCGTCCACAACGAGGAAAACGCGAACTTTTCCATGAGAAACCCGCCTACTAAGCCAGAATATCTCACGGCAAGCCACAGAGATCCAAGAAAAGAAACCGTCGCCAGAAGAAGCGAAACAAGACCCTGCTGCCAGCCTTCAACGATATAATATGCAACAACAACCAAAATAATAATATCTATCCAGCTAAAACTCATATTTCTACTATATCATGCGGCGTGCTTCAATAAATAACTGATGCGTGCTGCTTGCTCCGGCAAAATAAGCGTGGGCAAATTGATGATTCCGCAACTTGCCTCCTCCGCAGCCGGACAGCTGCCTTTCTTGTATCCAACAGCATCGTGAGCCACTCCACAGGGGTCTATAACGCAGTGATACCAGTTGCCCAATAACACACCGTTACTTTTGGCTATCTTATGAAAACGATCCGGATCCGGGACTTCTGCTGGAAACCGCAGATATATGGCTCCCTGAACCTCCGGGGGCATGGTTATGTTGACGCCCTGACGAATGGCGGCGCGATAATATTCTGCCGTCTTCTTTCTCCTGTCATTATAACGATCAAGCTTTGCCAACTGCGGCAACAATAAGCAGGCTAGTGCATTGGGATATTTTGATGGAAAAATATCAGGTTTCTCCCCCTTTTTTTCTTCGGGATACACAGGAAATGACAAAAGTTTTAACTTTTGAAGCATACATAACAGAACCTTTCCGATCTCCATCGTATACATTGGCAGAATAATAGAAAATGCGATCGGATGAAGCAATTGCCGGGCAATCCAAAATACCGACGGGCAGGAAAGTTTATTCCGGAATTCGACGAGTTTTCTCTGCTGTTTTTTGTGTACATCGGCAATTATTGCCAACCCGCCAAACACACTCGAAACAACCTTGTCTCTTCCAAAACTGAAAAAACAAGCATCACCAAGCCCTCCGACGGATTTACCTTTGTACGTTGCTCCAAGCGCGTGTGCACAATCTTCGATAAGAATGATGTTATGTGCCCGTGCAATAGACAGAAGTTCATCCATTTTTGCAGGAGTCCCAAACGTATGCTGAACAATTATAGCCTTTGTCTTTTTGGATATCTTTGTTTTTGCGTCTTTTGGATCGATATTATACGTTTCATCGATATCCACATACACGGGCTTTGCCCCTGCCCATCGCACACTATTTGGCACGGCGACACACGTAAATACCTGTATCAAAACTTCGTCGCGCCAACCTATGTCAAAAGCATATAGTATCGCAAGAAGCGCGGATCTGCCGCTGTTGAAAGATACAGCACTATTGGTTTTAAAACGTCGCTTGAACCACGATTCAATCTGCAATATCTCTTTGCCATTCTTCCATCGGGAGGGAGAAAACAGAATGCGCAATGCCGCTAAAACGTCACCCCATTCCGTATTTGGAGAAAGCGATGAAGATATAACGCGCCGTAAAGTCATACCAAAATATGATTACACTAATCCTTAATTATCTTTGCAATACTGAAGTATGCGTTCTGCCTCTTTACCTTTAAAAACAACCATATCTCCACTTTTTACTTTCTTTCTGATATACTCGTTCGCTTTTTTGGGGGAAAGAACAACGACCGGGAGCGACGACGAGGCCTTGCGCACGCCTTGCAAAAAATGCTCATACCAGTTACTGTTGGTGAGAATAATGTCATCACAACTTCTTCCGGCGTACTCCCCGACCTCCTCGTGGCTCGCCTCGGCATATTTACCTAATTCAATCATCGGCTGAAAAACCAGAATCTTTCGGCCGCGGGCTTTCACCATAAAATCAATGGCAGCCTTGGCGGCATCAGGGTTATTGTTGAATGTATCGTTGAGAAACATGCTCCTGTTAATTCCGCCGGTTATCTCCATAACTTTTGCCGTAGGCCTGATCAGCGAAGCGGCAGAAGCTGCCTCCGGGAGTGTCATACCGCAGGCGACCGCGCCTGCGGTAGCCGCCAGAATATTGCTTACCTGATGTTCTCCCAAAACTGATGCCTTTACCTTCACACTTTTATGCCCGAACTGACACACAAAATCTACTCCCCCAAGGCCTGTCTTGATTTCTTTGGCTGTGAAGATTTTCTCATTTTGAATTTTGCTGCTCCAAAACCAAATCTCACGGACGTCTTTCTTAGCCCGGTCGGCCATTTCACATACCAGCTCATTGTCGGCATTAAAAATGGCAATCTTTTTCCCGACTAACCCTTCTATCAATTCGTATTTAGCACTCATGGTATTTTCAAGTGAGCCAAATAAGTCCTGATGCTGGGGGTTGACAGCAGTAATAATTCCGATCTCCGGACAGACCATCCGAGTCATCCGCGCAATCTCACCCTTTTTATAAGCACCCATCTCTACCACAAAAACCTCATGCTCCGGCTGAAGCTTTCCCAAGATAACCTCTGCAATCCCGATAGCCGAATTTTTGCTGGCCTCGGTTTTGAGAACCTTGTATTGACGCCCCAAGATGGCCGCGAGATACTCCTTAGTCGAAGTCTTACCAAAACTACCAGTAATACCCACAACGAGCATAGATTTATGAGCTCGAAGCCTGCGAACTGCTTTGGAGATAAGAACTTCGTGATAGATGGCGGTGGGGAACGTAAGCAAGCCAACCCAAAAGCAAGTGATGGGAAAAGCGGCTAAATCCATAATAATGAGCTTGCCGGCCAATGGCAACTGCAATAGATAAAACAAACCCGACATGGTAAGCACGCTACAGACGAGTAAACTAATTGCTTTGGGGGTAATCGGAGGCCTTCTCCATGCGGGAAAAAGAATTTTTTTACCCTGGGATGTCCGCAGATGAATGAGCATCCGGTCAAACCTGTACTCCTTAGCCCACCACAGTTCAATATACGAAACAAGATTTACCAGTATCCGTAAAATCCACAAAACAAAAACGGCGGATAAAAGGATATTTAAAAAATTCATGAGTTTCACACTGTAACCTTCAAAAAGCCATCAACATAGGAAACAAAAATTTCCGGCTGCTTGTATGGAGCTCCGTGATCCGCTTCGTGGATGACTTTGAGTTGGGCGCGAGGAATGACTTCCTCCATGCGATGAGCGATCGCTACCGGTACGATCAGGTCATATTCGCCCCAGAGAAGCAGGCAGGGAACTTTGACATCCTCCATCGACGGCACAAGATCGTCCTGGACTATGTTTTTAAACGTTTGCCGCATCGCGCCTTCGGCCTGGAAAAATTCCCGCGCCCCCGCAAGGTAATACAGCCAACGCCTGGCCCAATCGGCAAAAAAATTAAACGGGGGCAGAGAAAACATAATTCTGCCGACCTTAGCAACCAAAAGAAAGAAAATCAACCTTTTTTGGGGAACCGGACTAAAACCCGGTGTACCTGCAAGAATCAGTGACTCGACATCTTCCGGAAACATTTGACTGTATTTCAAAGACACCCTTCCGCCAAAAGAATGACCGATAAAAACCGGCTTTCTGATCCGATTTTTCCGAAGCCACTCTCTGACAAACCGGGCGTAATCTTCAACATGCCAGGGTTTTCCCGGTGCCGGCTCCTTACCGAAGCCCGGAAGATCCGGAGTAAAAACACGATATCCACGCCGGCGTAAACCCTGCGCAAGCGGCGCAAACTTTTCACCGGATAAATTCCAGCCGTGAAGAACAATGATCGTCGGTCTGTGCGAAAAAAATTTCATACATACTACTCAAGTTTTTTGCGAAATTCAGCCCGCGGCTTTCGCCTGTCAAACGATTTCGTGTTCCTGCTGACCGTATAACCCTGTTGAGCAAGACAGAAACTTTCTTCGGGAAGATCTTTAGCTAAAACCACTCCGGCGCCAATCATGCTGTCGTTTCCGATTTTGACTCCCGGCATAATACTGGTATTTACGCCTATCCTGACATTGCGGCCAATAATAGAACCGAGTTTCATCCTACCTGTGTCAATAATCTCTTTGCCGACCATTGAGCGGATATTTTCTTCGTCCAAACGCAAATTGGCAAGCACCGATCCGCTTCCCATGCTCACATTCCCCTCAAGCACGCTGTCCCCCACGTAATTGCCGTGAAACCAACAATTGTCTCCGATGAAGCTCCTCGTAATATCGCAACCAAAGCCTATGACGCAATAATCGCCGATATGGCTTTGACGAATCATCGCGTTATTGCCGATAATAGTCTTTTCGCCGATGTAACACGGCCCCACAATTTTTGTGTTTTCATAGATTTTCACGTTGTCACCCAGATACACAGGTCCATCGATCACGACATTTGAGCGTATTTCTACATTTCGGCCTTTATGCAACACAAGCCCGTCGGCAAATAATACATCCATCACGTCCAACACATGCCACGGATACTTCAAACAAACACAAGAGCCGCTATAGGGAATCATACGGACATCCATATGCTTCATAAGCTCGGAGATGGCCTTTTCGTATACATCATCCCTGTCGCTTCTGGTCTTTTGAATTGTTTCCAAAAGTATATCAGCATCGTCGATATAATGCCCGGAAATATTGACGTACGGACTCGGCTCGTTTCCGCTCCCCGGTTTCTCAACAATACCGATGGGCTTCCCGCCTTTGAGAATAAAGTAGCCGCCCGGAAAATATTCCCGCGGCTTCCAACCCGGAACAACCGCAAACGCATTGCTTTCTTTGGCCTGCTTAAGCACTTCCTTGTAGAGCTCGGGTTTTACCAGGTTATCAGATATGATGATAAGGAGGCTCCCTCCGGCAATAAGCTCCTTAGCCGTCATAAGCGCTCCGGCCATGCCTGTCGCGTGTTCCTGCACGACCGTCGTGTGCGGGATTGGCAGGCGGATGTTTTTTAGAACACTTACATTCGTAGGATTTGCAACGATAACAAGCCGGGAAACGATCTTCGGAAGTCTTTGAATAACTGCGTGATCAAAAATGGTACCCCTCATGAAAGGGAAAAGCATTTTATCCGTCGCAATCGGCCAAAAGCGGTTTCCTACTCCTCCTGCCAGGGCTATAGCAATGATTTCTTTTTTCATACTCCATCTCCCCTTGTAACGCGCCTGATACTTGCTCCGAGAGATGTGAGGCGCTCTTCAATTTTCTCATATCCCCGGTCAATATGTTCAATTCCCTGGATATATGTTGTTCCGGATGCCGCCAGTGCCGCTAGTACAAGCGTGGCCCCGGCGCGCAAATCCCTCATCTCTACAACTGCGTTATGCAGTTTCGTTGGACCGTGAATGAGAATTCCCTGGTGCAATTCATTCTTATGGTCTTCCCAGTTAAAGTTATAAAACTCCTCCGGATGTTTGACCGGCGGATCAAAAAACTCAATATTGGCACCCATCTTCATAAGTTCAGAAACGTAAGAGAATCTATTCTCAAATACGGTCTCATGAATGGTAGAGTTCCCGAAGGCCTGCGTCATCAACACCGCCCACGGCCCTTGCCAATCTGTCATAAAGCCCGGATATGGAGCGGTAGTAATGATTGTGGGGCGAACGTTGCCTTTGATCCAATACTTTGTTGTCGCCTCTCCACACGGCTTCCACATAGCACCTGCCTTGCGGAATGCACGGAGAAACGGGCCCAGGTGTTTCCGTTGGGAATTATGTATCATGATCTCACCGCCTGTAATTGCTGCGGCTATCGCAAACGTAACCTCCTCATTCCTGTCGGGCATGAGGGTGTATTCGGTCCCATGAAGCGCGTCAACTCCGTCAATTACAACCTGACGCTGGGATGTACGTTTGATTTTCGCTCCCATGCGGGACAAAATGCTGATAAGATCATCGACCTCCACCTCTTGGGCGGCATTAGACAGTATTGTCCGGCCTTTTGCCAACACGGCTGCCAATAGAAGAGCTTCTGTGCCCGTATGGGTATTTTTGGTAAACGTATAATCAGTTCCTGAAAGCCGTAACGCAGTGGCATGAAAATAACCGTCTGTCGAATTATAGAGTATACTCGCACCCATCTTCCGGAGTCCATCAATCTGACGATCAATAGGACGGGCCCCGATGCGGCACCCGCCGGGGTTTGGAATATTTGCTTGGCCGTGCCTGGCGATGAGAGGACCCATTGCCAGCGATGAAGCCCGCAAGCTGGCGCCAATCTCAAGAGGAACTGTCGTTGTCGCCAGATGTTTGGCTGAAACCCGAAGTGTATTATGTTTGAATACCGATCGGACTCCAAGACTTTTGAGGACTTCCAGTATGGAATAAACATCCTGTATACGCGGGACGTTATGGAGTATTAATTCCTCATCTGTCAATAGCGCAGCAACGCATGCTTTCAAAGCCACGTTCTTCGCCCCGGCAATGGCCATTTCTCCTTTTAGAGGAAATCCGCCGCTTACGACAAGTGTTTTCATGTAAATTCTCCTACACGCACTATTTCTTCAGAGAGCGTTATATTATACCGTTGTTTTACTATGGCTTTTACTCGTTCTATTAATTCTATCACTTGTTGCGCTTTTGCCTTGCCGTTATTCACGATAAAATTGGCATGTACCGGGGATATACTTGCATCACCGACCACTAATCCTTTTGCCCCGGAGTGATCAATCAGATACCCGACGGAAGTTGTAAGATGCGGCGTTGAGATAGATACCGCCTCAGCGGGGCTAATATTGCGAAACACACACCCTGCGGATCGCACTCCCTGCGGTTGAGTCCGCCGCCGATAGGCTATGCTTTCGTTTGCTGTGGCCCACAGCGTATCCCGATCCTCTTGTTGAAAGCAAATGTAACGCTTATTACTATGTCTTTTGTTTTTTGGATACAACTGTAGTCATATGCGAACCGAAAATAACTCTTCGGTACTGCCTTTACTTCACCGCCCGGCGTCACAATCTCTGCCTTATATACGGTGTCGCCGAGATATCCCTCCGGATGAATCCATTTTGCGTTCATATAGACAGCGCCCCCTACGGTACCGGGTAATCCAAGATGCATCTCTAACCCGCCTAACCCCTCCTCGATGGTAAAGCGAACCAATGTGTTGATATTGACTCCGCTATCGGCTTCAACAAAAACTTTTCTGCTGCTTCGCCCTGCCTCCCGCCTGCCATACATTCCGCGTATCGCAATATTATTCGTGCTATTTCTGATTACTAAGCCACGATACCCTTTGTCCAATACAAGGATATTTGATCATCCCCCCAAAAGAAAGAAAGGCAGCGCAAGCGCATT
>JAHJMO010000016.1 GCA_018821245.1 Patescibacteria group bacterium | reverse complement strand
CATTTAATTTTTCTGGCGTTGGTTGGGGAAATAACTTTACCAGACCACAATAATAACAACACTTCACCGTAAACACTTCATCATTGTTAAATAATCTATCCCTGGATGTAAATAGAAATTTCCATTGTGTTCTTAAACAAACATTACAAACTTTAACTAATTTATTTTTATTATTATCCATAATTAATACTTTTTCATTAAAATTCTAAAATTCAGCATTGTTATATACAAATATAAAAATGGAACAGTAAAACTAAATAGTGGATGAAGATACCATGCTAGATCATGGATACGAATAAATCCTCTTGTTGCATCTATAATCGGCGTAACAACAGTTAACATCTTACATAGTGCACCGATAAAATTTGTAGATTTAATATTGTAATCATAGGTTCTATACGAATGATATTTATAATATAAAAGGAGATTACGATATAATTTTTTGTAAAATTCTCTTATTGTCTTTGCATAATCATGTTCAACTTCTAATTTAAGCATTGCAAACGTGTTATAACCTGAATCAACTAATTCCTTAGTTGTATCTAAGTGAAAAAAATATGGTTTCCAATTCGTATATTTTTTAATAATTGCAGATGAACACATATAGCCTTGAGAACCAAGCGTAGGTAAAGTATTTGATGTGAAACGAACTAAATAATATTGAGGATAATCTTTTATTAGTGTTTTGGGATAAATCCAACCGTTATCTAAGAAACTTTGAATACCTCTTTTTTTTAAATAAAATGGAAATGGATCGTTAACACCATATAATTCACAATAACGATTCACTGACGTGTGTTTTTTACTATACTTCCAATAAACACACTGAACACCTGTAATATTTAGCTTAGATTCGAGCAATTTAACCGATAAAGATATGATATTTTTATCTGTCAATCGTATATCTGCATCAATAAAAAGGAGATATTTCCCTTTGGCTACAGCTATACCAATGCTTTTTGATCGTTCAATGTGATTATAACCGCTATGTAAAATTCGCGCTCGGTACTTTTTTGCTATTTGAAGCGTTTTATCAGTTGACCCATCATCGACAATAATAATTTCAATGCACTTTCTAGAAAAATTCTGTCGATTAATACTTTGCAAACAAAACTCTAAATGTTTTTCCTCGTTGTAGGTTGGAATAATGATGGAAACAACTGGTTTTTCCATCGTTCTACCTCAGAAGCTTCTCTGTAAGTAACCCTTTTATAAAGCCAACGCCGTAAGCCATATGCGTCATTATTATACCCAATGAAGCCAGGATAGTGCCGAAAGGGTCTTTCCTGTTTAACACAGTAGAAAGCGCTATCCCAAAAAATATACCAAAAGTAAGAAGAAACAAACCTAACGTTATTGGATTGAATAATGACAAGATAAATAAAGTCCAAAAACCAACCGTCAAAGTTGTCGGCAACAGGTACAACGCATACCTGGACGTTTCGGGGTACCGCTTAAAAAAATACCCCCTGTGCATACCTACATTGAATATTTGTTTCATATGAGGAAAAAATAACGGACGACGGTGATGATAGACTATCACTCTTGGGTCATAAATCATGCGTCCGTATTTAAGCATTTTAGAACAAATGTAGGTATCCTCTCCTCCATAAAACGTACTTCCCCAACCACCAACTTTTTTCATCATGTCCGTACGAATAAATAAATTATATGCTGGCCAATCCTCAACTACGCGAGTTCTTTCTCCCATTGAAACAAACCGCATCTTCAATTGACCACTTGTATATGCCGACGTATACACCAAACCCCCAAGTTGAGCCATTCGTCCATCATCAGGAGGCGTTACTCCCGGTCCACCAACTGCAATGACATCTTTATTACGAACAAAATGACGCATTGCAGTTTTTATCCATAACGGATTCGGATACGCATCGTCATCAATAAATGCACATATGGTTCCCTTTGCTTGTTTTAATCCGATATCTCTTTTTTCGGCCGGACCAGTTTGTTTAAGTCCCGTAATAATTAACCGAAGATGTTGTATGTTAGGAAGTTTAATTTTTTTATCACAGATAACTAAAATTTCATAGTTAGAATATTTTATTTTATCAAAGTGTTTTAAATCAGAAAAAAATCTATCACAAATAACATATAAAGGGATAATAATACTAACTAAAGGCTGCTTGATATTTTTCATATATGATTTTTCATATATGATTTTTAATATACCACTCAATAGTTTTTTGTAATCCTTCTTTAAGTGATATTTTCGCCGTGAATCCGATTTTTTCTTTTGCTTTAGTATTATCGCTATTCCGTTTTGGACTTCCGTCAGGCTTAGTTGTATCGAATTGAACTTGAGTATTTTTCCCGCTGATTTTTATAATCATTTTCACCAGATCCCCAATGGATATTTCCTCATCAGTTCCGATATTAATAGGATCAGGAACGGGATATTTTTCTATGGCCTGTATTAAACCGTCGGCAAAGTCTTCAACATAGAGAAACGCCCGTGTTTGCTTTCCACTTCCCCATACAATCACCGGATTCTCTTCATTCATCACACGAGCAATAAGGGCCGGTATAACATGGGATGATTCCGGTGAGAAATGGTCACGAGGTCCATATGCATTGTACGGCCTTACAATACCAACCTTCATGCCATATTCTTCGGAGTATAACTTCCCGAGTAATTCCGCATACCGTTTTGCCCAACCATACCCGCTATTGGTGGGCTCTGGTTCACCACGTGTTCCTTCTGATTCAGGAGTTGGCACAATTGCATCGTGCGGATACACACATGCGGATGAAACAACCAAAAACCGCTCAACCTGCGCTTTTCTTGCTGCTTCTATCATCGATGTTGCTATTACCATATTATCGTGAAGCATAGTTGCCTGGTGTGTCCTGTTGTATTCAATACCACCCACATGAGCAGCCAGATTCATGACAACGTCCATGGAGGTACAGGCATTCAATGCAATATCCGGATCTGTACATTCACCGCGGATTATTTCAAAGTTATCTTTTAAATATTCTATATATTTCAATTTTCCGTCGGAAATTCTATCTAATATCCGAACGTTGGCTCCCCTTCCTACAAGTTTTTCCACAACATGGCTTCCGATAAATCCGGATCCGCCGGTGACAAGTACTTTTTTATCCTTCCAAAAAGATTTCATATTTTAATAGCTTATCATAATTTTCCGCAACGCACTCATGACTGATACCCTGAATTTCCAAGGAATTTTTTTTACTGTGTTAAACATCAATTTTTGTAATTCACTTTTGACAAAATGCGTATTTCTAATAACGTCACGTTTTGACGAATTAAGCGGTATATTATACTTTGTGCAATATCGATAGGCTTCGTTAAATATTTTTCCTTTCTCAACGACATTCATCTTCAAAAAAACAGGCTTCATAGCACAATAGAATCCGTCCATATATGAAGTCCTGTATGATCCCATAATTTCAAAATTCCACGGGTTTTCTCCGGGAATAAGAAGTTTTTTTAAGGCTGACACATCCCAAAAACCCATTGCAATTGCTCGATACGGTGCTCCCTTTTCATACTCACCAAACTCGCCTCCCGAAAGAACTTTATCAGGCTTTGGTTCTGGTTCTATATGCACATGGATTGCTTTATTGTTTTTCATAAACGTAAGCGTGTTAGTAATAAGGGAAGAATTAACTTTCTTAATCGGGAACATATCATCTAGCCATAAAAGTATATAATGAGTTTGTATTTGATCTAAAATCGCCAGAAAACTAGTTGACCAATCCTTATCCGGTCCTGAAAGCAAGGTTGTTACTTTTTTATCATTGTATGATACGGTATTGCTTCCAAGAAAAATTGGGTATTTTTTCTGATTAAAATATTTATTTACACAATAAAAAAGCGGTTTCCATAAATCCCGATATTTATCGCAGGAAAGGAAAAGGATCGACAGTTCGTCAGTTTGTATTGATTTATTCATATATGCGGCCTTGTACTAAATCTATATAATACGATAGAGAAGGCTTATATACAATTCTCTTTGCTAAATCCTTATCACTGACCCTCCGTATCTTTGTTTGTACAATACCCCGTAATTTCAGGGTTTCATGAAGGTGAGTGATGTTCCAATAGAGTGCCCGTTGAATTGCCCAAGCCAGTTGTATATTGCCTCTTACTAGAGAAAAGAAAGAAAATCCTTCGGTTAAGATGGATTGTATAAATATCATCGGAATCATTGATCTGATTTGAAGGTTTTTCAAATACGTCCGGATCCTGTTTTTAAATGAATGATACTGGATAAATGCGTTATTCATACTCGCACTTGTTGCGCCCATTTTATGATAGATTACTGATTTATACGCATAAACAATTCTGTATCCTGCAAGCCATACCCGGTGGCAAAGATCTGACTCTTCAAAATAGGCAAAGTAGTCAGGATCAAAAATATTTCCATCAATAGCTACTGTATCTAGTACTTCTTTTTTGAACATCATACATGCGCCTTTTGCTGTGAATAGTTCTATTTCCTTATCGTATTTTGGGCTATCCTTTTTGCCAAACCCATAATGATACAAAAAACCTGTCGGGGTGAGAAATGCTCCGACGCTATCATGCGTGTCAGGATGATCAATGAGAAGAATTTTGCTTTGTGCTCCCCCTATAGATGAGTCTTTTTCCAAAACGCGGACAAGTTCAGCTAAAAAGGTCTTTGTCACTTTTGTATCGTTATTTAAAAACAATATATACTCCCCTTTTGCCTTTCTATATCCAACATTATTTGCATCCGCAAATCCTAAATTTTTTTTATTAATGACAATAGTTGTTTTTGGATAATTATTTTTCACCCACATGACTGATTCATCTCTGGAAGCATTGTCAACGAAAATAATCTCAAAATTTTTATAATCTTGATTATGAATAGTTCTAAAACAGTCAGAAAGCCATTTTAAACCGTTCCAATTAATGATAATTATAGAAACGAGTTGATATTGTTTAAACATATGTTTATTTAATCGCAACCACCTTTAACATTGGCCAAAACAATGGACTTTTGTTCGCCAATATTACCAACGCTCTTCTTAAAATCTTGGGAATAAACTCAAATACTAATTTGACACGAAAACGATCAATACTGATTTTCTTAAACCCTGCTGCACTGTGAATTTTTCTGAGAGTAGAGGGTAAAAATGAAAACTCATATCCGAAAATCATATGTTTTGAACCCAATAAGCGGATATGAACAACTTCTGCTAATTGTCTCAGCACTGGTATATTTGGAATGTTGCCCCACGCTTGCCTGTACGTAAGAGATCCTATATTAAGCATGGGAACTGAATTAAAACTTACTCCTCCCTTTCTTAGTACTCTATACAATTCATTCACGCACTGCTGTGTGTTCTTGAAATGTTCTATGACCCCTCCGCCATAAATAAGATCTACGCTATTTGATGCTAAAGGCATATTGAGTATATCTCCCTGGATGAGTAAATAATTATGTATATTTTTTTCCAAGAGCATCGTTTTTGCTACCTTGAGCGCACCCGGCGAAATATCTATTCCGATAACGAGCGTACATTGTTTCGCAAGCAGTTGACCCATAAAAAACAGCCCGCTACCGATTTCTAAATAAACGCTGCCTTTTATTTTTTTCACATCATTTAATTGTTCAAACGTATCCTCAAAATACATTGCTTTATATCCGGCAAATTCCTTTTCATAGTGTTGTGCTTTCAATTGTTTAAGGTAAGATATATCCCATTTTTGAACAGACAACTGTAGGTCTTCGGATGTATTATGAATAAATCGCGGTATTCCGTCTACAATCGGGTAGGTTCTGTTACAGGCTTTGCATGTAAGGTCAGCCGTATCAAATGTCAACTGACCTTTACACAGCGGACAACACAGATAGGTAAGATATCGGTAAATATTAGTTTTCATGTCAATGTTTTGCTTTTTATGAAAATATAGACAGAAGTGTTTTTAATTCTTTTTCCGTAAGTTCCGGGTTATTGCCAAAATACAATCCCTGTTCGTGTGCGATAGTTGCGTTCGTTTTTTTTACTTTTTTTATTCCGTTTACGTATTTCGCATAAAACGGCTGTTTAGTCATGTCCCCCCCTACAATTGGTCGGATCTCAACAATTCCGTCACATTTTTTTACAAGTTCATCACGGATTGTTTGGCTACGACAAATAATAGGAACTGCAAAATTTGATACGACATCAATATGGTCATATCGGATCGAGTAATATTTGTTCGTATTGGCATAAATAGATTTTGCAAGCCGTTTAAAATTTTTCTCCCTTTTTCTGATTATTTCAGGCAAATACGGTACCTGCGTATTTCCAATGAATCCTTGAATTTCCGTAGTACGAAGGTTGAACCCTAGATCATAAAAGGTATACCGGTTATAAAAAGTTTCGTTGACATTGTGTTTTATACGAATTTTTAATTGTTTATCCTCAGTAAGATTTCTATCCCATCCGTGTGCTCGCACAAACTGAAGCATGGTTTCAAGTTTTGTATCATTTGTCAACACTGCTCCACCTTCAATCGTCGACATATGGTGACCGACGTAAAAAGAAAATGTGCTTGCCAATCCAAAATTTCCCAGTTTTTTTCCTTTATACACAGTTCCCAAAGATTCACAATTATCTTCAATTAGAAGTATATTATTTTTCCTGCATATTCGGGCAATTTCATCAATATCATCACAAAACCCAAGGAGATTTGTAAGAAATAGCATTTTAATTTTTCGTTTTTTTAACGCATCTTGGAGCGTTTTTGATGATACATTGAGCGTATCTAATTCACAATCAATCGGAACTGGAGTAAGTCCTAATTGAATGAGTGGCATGACATTGGTTGACCAAGTCAGCGCTGAAAACCCAACAGGGTCTCCTTTTTTGATTTTTCCGAGGTTTAGAAGCGCCTGAATGATAGCCAAATTGGCACTGCTTCCGCTATTCACAAATATGCAGTGTTTCCTCCCCTGGTATGCCGCAAAAGAATGCTCGAATTTACGGCACTCCGAACCGATACTTAAAATTTCTGTTTTTTTGATAAAAGCACAAAGCTTCTTTTTTGTTTCTTTTTCTTTATAAAACGTTGATTTGATGAGTTTGATCATATCGGTTGTAATAGTAGCATATAAAAAAACAAATGACTAACCTTTTATCCCGCCATACGCGAGCGCCAAGATCTCCAACGTCTTCATGATAAACATACCGAGTGCATGGATTGGATCTTTTAATAAACGGGTGGGTTTTCGAAAAAAGAGCGCATATCGAACGAGCGGATTAGCCTGTTTTCTGAAATATTTTTTACTTGTCGTAACCAACTGATACCGTCTCATTTTTCTTCCATAGTAGTATTTCTTTTGAAGAAGTTTCGGAAGTGAAATACGTCCCTCATCGTGTACTATGTAGGACGTAATCCGACCAACGGCGCTATTGCCATACATGGCTTTTACCCTTTGCGGCAGTTCAAAATCTTCCGGACCTGTCAGATGAACGTCATAGGTGCCTATCTTCATAAAAATGTCTTTCCGATAAAACCGAGCCGCCTCCATCCACGCGACGCCTTCATAAAATGAACGTTCCATCGCCTTACACTGAGCCCAGAATCCGATACCGATTGATTTTTCAGGAATAACAAGGGCACGTAGTTCTCGGTTCGCAGTTCGCAGTTCGCGGATTTTTGATACACATTCTTCTACGACTTTTGGAGTGAGAATCATATCCGCATCAATAAACAACAGATATTCACCTTTTGCTTTTTTGGCACCATAGTTTCGTTGAGCAGATCTCTCTGGTCCTGCGTTAAAAACATGTGCATCAAATGTTTTTGCTATTGTTTTCGTGCTATCTTTTGATTGATTGTCAACGACGATTGTCTCACTGTCGGAACACGTCTGATTCCTGATGCTCTTCAAACAGGAAACAATATGTGCAGCTTCGTTTTTTGTCGTGATGATAATAGAAACAAGAGGAGAAGTCATATTAAGTTGCTTTTTTTAATAGAACAAGACTTTTTTTTATTACATCGTCCCATCGTAAGCTATCAACCCACTTTTTTCCATTTTGCTGATACAAAGCATACATACGTTTATTTTTTAATAATACCATCGCTTCTCTAGCCATCTCCTGCGGTGAATTTGTTTGTAATACTATTCCGGTCTTATTATGTTTCACTACATCACGAAGACCTGAAACATTATATACAATTGCTGGTGTTCCGACGGAAGCAGCCTCAAGTACCACCAGCCCCCATCCTTCTTTCACAGATGCGTGAAGAAGTATTTGCGCCCGCGACATGAGTTCATATTTTTTCTTTTCAGAAACTATTCCGAACCATACAACATTCTTTTCAATACCATATTCCACAATCATGGTTTTTAATTCTTCAATATACGCATCTTCCCCACCTCCAACAATCCAGAGTTTTGATTTTGGTTCCTCACGATAGGTGAATGCGAATGCTTTAATCACCTCATCTAATCCTTTCATTCGCACAACGCGGGAGACGAAGATGTAGGTTGGTTGCTGGTTCTTGGTTCGTAGTTGCTGGTTCTTGGTTCTTGGTTTAACAATAGGACAGGGAATGGCAAAACAGCGATTCCGCGGGATTCCCCGTTCAACAAGTTCATCCACTGTTGAGGGCGCATCTGTCCAAACGTAACACTTCTTATACAACCTAAAATATGTCGATTCCAAAAACTTTCCGATTATGTTCTTTGGAAATGGAAACATGTAATCCCAAATTTCTCCAGCTATCTCATGAATAAACAAAACAACTGGCTTTTTCGTAAAAAGAGGAGAGAAAAATGGAAATCCATGCGCTTCGTCAACAATAACATCAATTAATCTACTGTTGATAAGTAGGTATATCATTGCATATAAATAGATGGTAAGCGATCCAGCTCTTCGGACAATATGAACACCATCAACAATTTCTTCTTTTTTTCCTCCGTACCAACCGGTAAGCCAAGTAACGCGGTGACCTGCCTTTACCCATCCTTTTGCATGTTCCATGGTCACGAGCTCCGCTCCACCAGCTCGTGGATGGGTTAAATCACGCCAATTAAGAATAAGAATGCGCATAAGAAGCTATGTAATTATAGTACCGTTAGTACATTTTTGCTATAATAGTTAGTATGCAAACCATTCAATTTAGACAATCGCTTTTTTGGGATACAGATCCGAAAAAGATTGACGTAGATACAAACGCAAAATATATTATTGAACGAATTATGGATTTTGGGACTGATAATGAGGTACGTTGGATGAGAAAGCAATATTCAAAACAACTTCTCTTACATGTGTGTGAAACGTCAAAGCAATTACATAAAAGCAGTAAAACACTATGGACTATTCTCACAAACCAGTAAAACTGTCATTTACTCATCTAAGGGAAGAAACGAAAAAAGCGTTTGAGATCCTCTCGCAACAAACGTGGATAAAAGACCAAGGATGGTATCTCGCCGGAGGAACAGCACTCGCCTTACAAACTGATCACCGTGTATCTGTTGATCTCGATTTTTTTATTCCCAAGCCGGAAATAGATGTGCCATCCCTTATTTCCTCTCTTTCCAAATACAATTGGGCTATATCTTTGAGAGAAAAAGGTACACTTTACGGCATCCTTGAAGAAACAAAAATAAGTTTTATTGCGTACCCGCAGTTTATTCCCCTTCAACCATTTATTACCGATAACATGATTAATATTTTAGATGCCCGAGATATTGCAGTTATGAAAATCATTGCGGTTAGTCAACGCGGAACAAAACGGGATTTTTTTGATTTATATTGGTATACAAAAAATAAAGAACCGTTGGCAGATGTGATCAAACGAATTGATTTCCAATATCCCAAGATCCAGCATAATTATCATCATATTATGAAAAGTCTCACGTACTTTGACGACGCAGAGGAAGATCCAGATCCTCAAATACTTTTTGAGGCTTCCTGGGAACAGGTAAAACACTACTTCCTGACAACCGTTCCAGCAGTCGCAAATAAAATTTTGTCCTAAATTACAACGTTTTTCGCGGTACTTATCTACCCTATATTAATTCTGAAGTTTAATTCCGGATCGAAGCGCCATTTTCGTTTTGAAGCATTATCGTAATACCGTTTAATCTTCAACCTATAAAACACAGCTAACGTATCAGTTATCATGTTATAGATAACTCGAGACAATTTTGACCAGACAATACTTGTTTTTGAAAATAAAAAGTTTATCTCAACAGGTGATTCATATATTTTTCTGTATCCCAAATGATAGGCTACAGCAAGCATTTCTATATCAAACGCAAATTGTTTCACGAGTAATCTTGGGAGCACGTCTTCTAATAATTTTCGCTTATATATTTTCATTCCAACCTGTGTATCAGTAACATTCAACCCAAATAATATTTTAACGATTTGTTGATATCCCCAAGAAAGTATTTTTCTATACCGTGGGTAATCGACCTTTGAATCAGGATGCCGTTTACTGCCAAGTACCACATCGGCATCTTGAAACTCAAACTGTGCAAGCATGACAAGAAGCGCCTCTGGCTTTAAATCTCCGCCTGCATCCATAAACCCTATGACATCGCCGGTGGCGTGGGCAAATCCGTACCGCACAGCGTAGCCTTTACCGTGATTGGTTTTGTACCCCACCACTTGAACGTCAGGAGAGCGTACCATCCGGGCTTCTTCAAAGCTCCGGTCAAGCATGCCGTCAATGACAGGTATAATCTCGTACGGAATTTTTAGGGCGTTGAGCACCGAAAGAACATCCTGTATATCCCGCTTGATAGTTTTTTCCTGTTTATATACCGGTATAATGAGACTTAACTTTTTCATGTATGTCCCTCTTTTTTGAAGCACCACAGATAATATCCCCCTGCACCTGTTACGAACAACAATCCGACTATAATATCAACCCACAATACGGCAGCAATGCTTTCGTGGAACAGGGATATGCCCAGTATTTGTAAAACCGCACATCCGAGCGTGGCCACCCAGACACCGGTATTACCCAACGCGAGGTTAATAGTCATGAGTAAATTACCGACTGAAAAAAGCGACAGGAAAATTCCGAACGGACCCAACAATTCTGCGGCATCAATATAAGCTCTCCCGAAAAGCAATGAAACAACGATCTTCGGAACCATAAAGTATATGACGATAATCCCAAAAGAAATCATACAAACAATGATCACGCCGAAAGCGGATAATTTTCTTGTTTTTTGTCTTTTGGCGCAGCGCTCCGCCAAAACCGGAAAAAAAACAAGTCCGACTGCAGAGGAAGCATAAAATATGACTTTTCCCAAAACAGCAAGAGCAGCATACAATCCCGCCTGAATAGGCTCAAAAAAATGGCGGACAAGAATAATGTCTGTAGAGAACAAGGATGTAGATCCAAGGATCGCAAGAAGCGTAGGCACCGCATACGCATAAGCTTCCCGCCTGGTTATCGTCATAGGCGTAAACGTAGCTTTCAACACGAAACGAATAGGATAAAAATACACCACGTACATGATGGCTGCCGATACTGTAGTAGCCAGCATTACCCCAAAGACTCCCGACGAAGCGGCAGGAATACTGAATATAAGTTTAAGGACGATAATTCCCGCCCCGAGCATACTAAACCACACAAATTTCTGATATCCCTGAAGCAAACTTGCAATCAGCATGGTAAGAAGAGAAAAAACAAAAAGAATATATGCAAGTACGAAAAGGGAGGGCGATTGAATATGCAGAAAGGCCACAACTATGGGGGAAGCCATAATCACAAAAGGCAGTGCTATAAGACATGTTATTGTGCAAGCCTTTGTAAGCTTCCAAAAAAGAGTTTTTACCTGACCGGTCTCTTCTCGTGCTTTGAGCTCTGAAACGGCTTTGACCAAAACAATTTGACCGACGGTCAACGGAACACTGAAAATATATACGATAGAAAGAAGAGACGACAACTCTCCATATCCGCCGGGCCCCAAAATACGCCCCATAAGCAAATGGAACAGGTATGAAGCAACATTGGCTATCATCACCCCCACAAATACTATGACACCGTCACGGGCTACCGTATGTTGAAACAATCGAGCCGTCATTTTTTTCAATATACCCATACTTGCCCCCAATCATTAAAGGATTAATCTATACTTCAGCAATATCCATAGGGCCTGCACTCCGTCGCGCCATGTTAATTTCTTGCCTTCACTGAATTTCCTTCCGAAATACGATATGGGTACCTCATAGATCTGATATCCAAACCGTAGAACCTTAGCGGTAAATTCCGGCTCAAAATCGAAACTCTTGGCTTTTATGGGTATAATTTTCTCTAATATCTCTCTTCGAAAAACCTTATACCCGGTTTCCATATCGGTTATGTTGGTGTTATAGAGGATGTTTGTTACGAAGGTTACAAACTTATTTCCTAAAGCGTAAAGAAACATGGTAGAAAGATGAGGACCCAAAAATCTTGAACCGTAGACGATGTTTATCTTGGAGTTTTCAAATGGAGTAAGAAGCGCAGGGTAGTCCTCCGGACTATATTCCAAGTCCGCGTCCTGGATAAGAATAATTTCACCTGTTGCTTTAGATAATCCGATACTTACTGCGCTTCCTTTTCCTTCATTTTTCTTCTTATAGATAACGGTAACTTTTTTCTCCCACTTCTCAAGAAGCAAACGTGTCTTATCGGTTGATCCGTCATCAATAACAATAATTTCTTTCGTCCATCCGGACAACCGTAAGCGGGTGACACGAAGAAGTATTTCGCCAATGGTCTTTTCTTCGTTATAGACTGGAATTATGACGGATAATGTATTCATGCGACAAACCATCCACGTAAGTATACCATCGCAGCAACCATCTGGAGAATGCCAAATAGTACAACAAGCGTCACTTTGAATGATGTAGGGACAAGCCGTCCCAGTACAATAAAAAGAGGAAACACGCTTACAATATATCGCGGCATGGACGACAGCGTACCGGTAAACGTGGGAATTGTCAGAACACAAATGGCATATATCAGATAGGACATTTTTTCTTTTGACCGCCAGCCTATGTACAAGAGCACGTACGCTCCGATGGTGAAAAGGCACTCAAAAACAGAAACAACATAGGACTCTGCCGTCGGCTTGAGGAACGCGGTGAAAATAATTTTTCCGTACCTCCAGAATACCTGCGGCAAGAAAATTATCGCGTTCCCGCTTCTGTTTGCTCCGTACATTGGCTGGACATGAAAAAACATAAACGGGTCTCCGGTCATGCGATACAAATACCACATATAGCAAAGAAGCCCGAGAGGAATGATGGCTATACTAGCAATATCGGAGAGTCTTATCCGTTTCGGTTTGTTCTGCCAGTATTCCCATGCAACCAACACTAAGGTAGTTATCCCGACAACACGCGTTGCGGCGGCAAGCGCGCCGCAAATTCCGGCGGCAAACCACCGCTTCTCCTTCGCCAACGCAACCGATGCGACGATCAGGAAAAAAAATAGCCCTTCCGTGTATACCGCGGCATAAAAAAACGCCGTCGGAAACGCAAGAAGAAAAACAATCGTCCAGCGAGCGAGGGCTTTCGAATGTCGAACAATCATTCGGTATAAAAGCAAAAGCCCGGCCAAAAACCCAATATGAGATATCAGTAACCCTGCTGCCTCATAAGAAAAAAAAGTATATGTCGCAAGCATGCGGATAAGGAACGGGTATAACGGAAAAAATGCCTCTCCATACTGAAAATATCCGTGTTTGGCAATCTCTATATAGTGCACGCCGTCCATGTTGGACCAGGGAATTGCACCCAGGAAACCTACTCGTAGCGGTATAAATTTAACGGACAACAGGGCCGCAAGGCCTAGTGTGATACGCCATAGAGCATAAGCAATACATACAAATTTATAGTTGTTCCAAAACGCTCTCATACGACGTAGCCGTGCTTTCTGCAACCTTCTTCCACGTAAATAACGAACTCCACTCTATCCCCAATCTCACCATGTTTAACCTTTCTGTGTCCGACATGCTGATTACCTTCTCCATGCCCATTGCGATCGACTGCACATCGTTTGCGTCCACCAGGATCGACGGTCCGGCTATCTCAGACAAGCTGGAATTGTTTGCCACAACAGAAGGACATCCGCAAGCCATTGCCTCCAGTACCGGCAAACCAAACCCTTCATAATGGGACGGTTGTACCAAGCACAATGCCTGACTATAAAGACAAACTAAATCATCTTCAGACACATAACCGGGCCTGATAATGCGATTATTTAGCCGTAAATTATCTATTAATGTATTTATCTCTCTGGCTTCGGCAAGGGATAAGTTCAGAAATGATGAACCGACTAAAACTAGATTAGTTGAAATCCGAAAGTCAAAAGTCGAAAGTCGAGAAAATGCGTGAAGTAAGCCACTGATATTTTTGTTCCAATTTACATCACCCGTATAGATGATAAAACTTTCGGGGATTTTATACTTTCGCCTCACTTTTCTCAAAATTATTTTATCTTTAATGAGTTTATAAGCAGCTGGAGGCGCTAAATACACCACATCGATGCGTTTTCCGTTAACTCCTGTTATTCTGACAATATCGCGCTTGGATGAATTTGAATCAGTAATAATTCTGGCTGCGCCTTTGAGGGATACTTTTTGGGCTTGCCATTTTAAATTACCTCGTAATCCCGCCGGAAATTTGTCAGGAAAAACCAAAGGTATTACGTCGTGCACCGTAACTAAAGTCGGCTTCGTTTTACGAAACGGTAGTGTCAGAAAAAATGGATCAAAATAAGGATAATGCACTAAATCCGCATTTTTGGGTATATTTTGACCTCGAGTAAATAAAATATACGTATTGCGCTTCTCGTACTTTTCCAAAGCTTCAATTAACGACTTTGTATACTTCCCTACTCCACGCTGTCCGTGTCCCGATTTCAGAGGAGATATGTCAATTGCAATTTTCATACTTTCGACTTATATAACGAAGTATACCCCATGAGGCGATCATGGCCAAACTGACAAAAGAAACAATATTGCCGATCGTTCTGGGCAGCGTATTGACGAAACGCACCTCAATAACGTGTTCCCCTTCTGCCACGCGCACATGGATAACTCCGTCGTGCTCATAGGATATGGGCACTTGGACGCCGTCAACCATAGCAATCCACCCGGGAAAATAAAGCGTGTTTATCGTCACCTCTCCCGCGCGTGACATAAAGGCCACAAACGACTTGTCTAAATATTTCCACCGGATCTGACGCACTAACTGTCCGCCGTTGATTTTGACAGCTGACTCTGGACGCGTGTCTTTCCAACCCGTCCAAATGGTGGAAAAGCTGTTGCCCATGGACGATGTACCGTCGGTAAAATTGCTTCTTGCCGTATAATAGGCTTCGTTTCGGGGAGCGTATTGGACTTTTCTTGTATAGGAAAACGTGACTATCACACCCATAATAGCTAAAACAATGATGCCATAAGGTGTTTTTGATTTCCTGGTCAGGTAAGCGGTCAAAAAGGCAGTTGCCGGAATCATAAAAGATAATAATCTCCAGGGGTATTGTATGAACTGCAGTGGCAAAACTACTTCCCATATTCCTTTTGACCATGGAAGTATGAAAACGAGTATTAACCCAACTAAAAGCAAGAACCATCTCGCTAATATATCTGATTGTTTCTCTTTCCGGCGAATGAACGTTGCGAATGATGCAACAATAATAATTATCGGAATAACACCTAATTGAAATGATATTTTATTCCCCCCAAAACCGCCCCCGGAGAATTCCGTCCCCCAGGATGGGATCAATAATTCGTACAAGGCGACAAAATGTTCTCGAAAATTAACTGTATTAAGTCCTACTACATACTGTTGTTCCCATAGGGCAGGGAGCCAAAAATATGCTGATAATCCGATACCCCACATGAGGCTCCCGATTCCTTTTATATTTCGAATCACCATATATATGAAAAGAAACGGAGTAAATACCATTCCGAGAATATTATGGCTAAGAAGTAATAATCCATATAACAAAGCTGTGTAAACATATCGCTTCTTTTCAATTGCCCAAAGAATGAAAAAAAGCAATGCCATCGCCCACACTTCTCCGATAGACCCTCTGACGTATATATCTACAAACCAATACGGTACAAAAGCTCCTGCAACTGCGCCAAGAAGTGCCGCAAAAGATCCATAAAGACTTGTAAGCCATAAAAATGAACCAAAAGACGCAAAGATATATCCCAAACCCATGGATATCTGAAATGCATATACCGCATCATGAGTAAAGAGTCTGACAAACGACCCGATATAATTCGGCAAAGGATAATGATATTGAAATATCGGAATACCGTACCCGCTATTGAGTGTCGGCGCCCAACGGGGAAACCAATATCCGGCGCTTAACATTCTGGCAAATTCCACAATACGGATGATATGATATTCCCCGTCATGAGTGTGTATAAATCCCGGACTAAATAGAGCTCTGGCTGCAATAATTGCAGGAATGATCGCAATAAAAAACCAAACTCGTTTCATACCAAAATAAGAAAATAGATACAAAAAAGATATGTAATTTTTAATGCGGTCGTAAGTAAAATTACATATCTTTACGTGATATGGACTTTAGGAAACGAAAGAACAAGTAGACCACAACAGGAACGGCGGTCAAGAGCAACCGCCACAGAGGACCTACCCCACCGTATTCACGAGTCACGATATACGGAAGATGACGCATAAGTAACCCGAAAGATAGTACTATAGAAAAAGAATGGATAAATTTAGCTTTGTTTTTCGGTATTAATGCTGCAAATGTTAGCACCCATACTGCATACCAGGGATACATTTCTTCGCGGATAGGCGTAAGCAGTAAAACCCCGAACATAAGCCAAAATCCTGCGCTGAGTATTTTGTCCATAGGCCAACGGAGAAAAAACAGCGGTATAAGGACAATAGATGCGCCTTTTACAAATATTGATGCTACAAAACTCATAAAACCCAGATAGCGGTATTTTGGCTGCATATTTTGCCACAACAGTAGTCCTCCCAGAGATAAAACCATCATAAGGATATCGTTATGCCCATTGATGAACACTTCGGAAAGAATAAGCGGGTTGAGTGCAAAAAAAACTACATTCCAAAGAGTCTTAGTGAAACGGTAAATCATCCACAGAAATATTCCATACCATGCACCAACCAAAACCTTAAATGCAATGATGGAGAGCCACACGTTACCAAATCCAACCAATGACGGAAGGAATGTCGCACTAATCCAAGTGGGTCCATATAGTGCCAGCTTATTGGCGGCCCGGGTGAACATAAGGTTGGGATCATTGGAAATTTCAATCGGCATCACTACGTATGGATTTTCTTTCCAAAAATACGTTAGCTTGGCCGTAAGGATATAGTTAAATACATCATAGGAAAACATCGGATAAGACAGAAGGAGAATGATTCCAATGATAATGAAAAGTTTAATAAATTTTTTTCTTTCCTCTTTCGTGGCTTTCTCCTGTAAACGTAGCACACCGATGTACAAAACAAAAAATGTTATCAGAATACTTCCGGTAATGAGTGCTGCCGTACCTGTATGTGCATAAACAAGCTGGTGCAACATTTCCTGAATACTAACGAAGAATGGATGTTTTAAAAGTACCAGATTCGGATCGGTAAATCCGTAACTGAAAACGGCAACTACCAAGGAGATGAAAATGAAAAGAAAAAATAATGTCTTCATTTCTGGCCTCTGATGTTTATGGATGTCTCTATGAGATTACCGATCGGAAGTATGGTAGGAGTGGTCTTTTCCGGCGTCCAGGTAAATTCGGCAGGCACAGTTTGTTTAAAACCATCTAAAATTTGTATATGTGTTTGGGCAGCTTCCTTAACTGTTTTTTCCAGCAAGGTGATATCTTTCCCTTCTACTTTTGCCCGTACAATGAACTGAGGTATCTCTATATATTCCGTATCCGAGCGCCTGAGCGCATCCGTTGCCAGTAAATATTGTTTGTATTCAAATAGCGTCTTTGCTTCTACCAGATATTTATCAGACAAGCCCAAGTGATACTTTACACCCGCAATGGATCCCCAGTACCAAAACTTTTTCACCTGATCAATAATCCGGGAAACTTTATACAACTTATTACCCGGCATATATGAAGGATACGGGAGAACATAATCAGCATGGACCAATGATAAATGTCCAATGATAAATGATAAATATATAAAAATAATTACTACGAAAATATTATTTTTCATTTCATCTGTCTATATTTTTTGTACGCAATGGGAAAATGAAGAGCTGACCAATAAGCAAAAATCAATCCGTACCACCCGTCTATAAATCCTTTGTGACGAATAAATAATGATAAAAATGTTTGTAAGGGTTTTAGTACCATATATATTATCCAGGTTTGCACATTATTTGAACTTTCTTTTGTTTTCATTTCTTGAGCGGTTAGTGTTGTATAGGAATCGGCCTTCCTCCAATAATCCTCTTTTGTTTTATATGAAAAGTGTTGCAATGGCTCTTTCAAATATCCGATATTTCCCTGAATCTCGATCTGTTCGTGAACTGATTTACAAGGAAACCGTGCAAAGCCATTTCTTACCAGTCGAATGACATAATCGGGATATTGTCCACCCTTTTTTAACCAATGACCGCAAAAGAAGTTTTTGCGCGGAATATAGTAACCGTTCGGAGTCGAAAGTCTAATTGTTTTGAGTATTTCTTCTCGGAGTTCGGGAGTGACTACTTCATCGGCATCGAGCTGCAAAATCCACTCCCCGAGACATGCGTCTAGTGCTTTCTGTTTGTTGATATGAAAAATCGGCGGATTATCGGTCTTGATAACTTTGGCCCCGAATTCTTTTGAGATGCTTACTGTGTTGTCACGCGATCCCCCGTCCACCACGACTATTTCAGAGGCCAACCCGCATACGGCAGACAAACACCTGCGGATGTTTTGTTCTTCGTTGTAAACCGCGAGTGCTATTGATATGGTTTTTTTCTTCTCCGACATAATGGAAACAATAATAGTATACCAGTCACAAGCACTCCGATCGCACCTATAATATTAGCGACATGTCTCAATTTCGTTTCGCCAAATTCTGCCCGAACCGTATAATTGCCGGGTTCCAGCCAAAACGTCATAAGGCCTCGGTATGACGGGTCCTGAAATTGTATATCGGACGCTACATTATTTGCCCATATGTTCCACCCCGGAAAGTAGAGAGTGTTTTCTACAAATCGCGCCCTTTGGCTTACCGATATGTTGTACCCGTGTATAGTGCTTGTGCGTTCAAGGACAGCAATCTCCGCTTGACCCTCGATAATCTCCAAAGGAGCTGTCGGACGATGTTCCATGAATCGCACCGACCAGATTGGACTGCTTTCACCCGTATCTGTCGTACTATCATAAACCCCTGTGTAATACGATTCGGGTTTCAAACTATAGCTTTTGGCCTTCCACATTGGAATAGTCGTGAGAATGACAAACAACACCAAGCCCACATATACGAAGACTCTATTGCGTTTGATTTTTCCAAGTATAAAATCCAAACCCATCGCCCCTACAATTGCCGCGATGAAAACAGCGGCAGACAAGAGTCGCCATGGGAATTGAAACTTTTGCAATATTGAGAATGTATTCCAAATGCCGAAAGACCACGATGTCATAAAAAATATCGATCCGGCCAATAGCAATAATCCTCCGCATACGAACCACTTCAACGCTTTCTCTTTCGCGCGCCACATTGCTCCGACAGCAGCAACAATACCCATCCATTGGGCAATTCCCAAAGACTTGGAAAATTCATTTGATCCCCCATATGTCCATGGCGAATAGAAAAACCGGGTCAATGGCACAAAACGATCCGAAAATTCTCCTGCCGTCACAATATCCCGGAGTGTATATTTGCCTTCAAAAAAAGCCGGGGCCCAAAAAAAGGCAGACAGGGCGAAACCCAGAATAGTGAATAGTGAATAGTGAATAGTGAATAACATTTTCCTTTTTTCTTCGAAAAAAAGAAGGTATAAACCGTACAAACCTATAATAGGAAGAAACATGATGGCCATGGCATTATGTGAAAGAATAAGTGCGGCGAGAGACAATGATGCACCAAAAAAAGAACGTTTACGAAGAAAATAGAGAACGAGCGGAGGGAAAACGAACGCCACATGCTCGCCTATGGCTCCACGTACATACAAGTCTATAAATCGGTACGGCGCAAATCCGTAGAGAATTGCCGATACAATTCCGACACGCTTATTAAAAGCAGCAGATGCCCATAGATACATGGCTATGACGCTCGCAACGTACGCAATAGCAAGTGTCAGCTTAGTGCTGTCAACGAAAGAAAAGCCAAGCGTGTGAATAAATGAAGTCAGATATGATGGCAATGGGTACAAAAACATGAGAACAGGATGGCCGTACCCCCAATTCAATTTCTCTGCCCAACGGGGAATTATGTTTCCTTCCGAAAGCGACTGATAAAAATTTGCAATTCGCGCTACGTGGTCAGGTGTATCGTGACCAAACGGCAGTCCGGCGTTGAGAAGATCAAGAAGCGGGAAAACTGAAACAATACATAAAAACAGCACAGCAGCAATCTTATTTTTCATACGATTCATCCATGCGTTTCTGAACAATAAATCCTGCGGGCAATTGTTGAGAGTATTGTTTCATATCTAGCGATCCGCAATCTGCATCGCTTTTTCGCCATTGAGGTAATTTAGCGTTTGCAGGTTTGCCATAGGGATTTCGTTTGGCGTGCCGATATAAAGGATGGATCCGTCTTTCTCTTCCTTGTTCCAGTCAATCGGTCGAAATTCATAAACGTCAAATTTATTCCTGTACTCAGCAAAACCGCCGGATGCTGTCCCGCCTTCAGCTAAATACTTTTTGGGATCGTATTTCGTATAAAAAAGGAAAAACATATGGGGTTGTTCCAGTTTTGTAGAAACTACAATTTTCTTATATTGTTCTTTATTCTCTTGGGCGTATTCTACTGCCTGTTTATACCCGTATTGCCAATATTCGGAATATTCCCTGTTCATGTGTACAAAATACATGTGAAGATAGTAAAGAAAGTTAAAAGTAAAAAGTAAAAAGGTAAAAGATAAAAAGAGACTGGATAAGGGTAACGCAAATACTTTACGCTTAACGCTCAACGCTTTCTTTATAAACTGGCATATTCCAACCGCAGTAAATACCTGAAATACCGGAAGAAACACGAGGGTACGAACAGCGTGCGGAAGCCCCGTTGTTACTGACGCCGGAATTGGTGAAATAATCATCCATCCAAATAATACTATGGCTATCTTTCCGCCTTTTTTCCAAACACTCGACATGCCCCACAACAAAAACGGTAATTCCCAAAGATACAAAAGCCCCATGTCGGGAGCGTGATGTCTGGGCTGGTCACCGTCTAAAAACAACCACTTAAAGGAAAAATGAGATAAATAGCCATCCAGTACGGTTTTTGCCCACACAATCCGTCTGTTATCAAATACCATACCAATCTTATTTCCTGCTTTAATATCATCTTCTAAAAGCTGTACGCTGTCAGACAGAAGAGCTGTTTGATCGGACAACGAGCTGGTTCCGCGCAACCGCATGAGCGTTGTGGGATTTGTAAATACCGCAACCAACGGTAGTATGGTTAGTATTCCGACAATAAAAGCGGTGATAACTCTTCGTTTATTTACCCACAGGTCTTTCCAATATAAAACCGCCAGAAGCGATACAAGCAATGGTACAAAGATCCGCTCGCTATGATACGCATACATTGACAAGCCGAAAAGAAATGCGCTTATGCTTAAAGCAAAAGACGATGCTCTTCCCCTCAACAATAGATAAGCGCCCCAAATATTAAGCGTTATTCCTATGTTTGCTTCAAATGCAATACGGGAAAACTGGATGTGCCACGGGGAAATTGCCAACAATAGCGAAGCTATTGTCGGCAAGTAAAAAGTCTGTAAAGTCGAAAGTCTATAAAGTTTCTGATCAAATAGTTCTTTTACTAAAAAATACGTCCCGATGACTGCTAATATGCCAAAAATCGCAGACGGCAGCCGGACGGCCCATGTGTTAAGACCGAATACCGCAACCGAAGGAACAGTCAAATACATATAAAGCGGCGGCTTGTAATCGTCGTAGGAGCGAAGAGCCAAAGGAAGAAATGTTCCGTACTCATCTCTTGCGGTCTTCAAAATGCTATATGCATTGTACCCAAGAGCTGCCTCATCCCAATCAGGGCTCGGTGGCACCCCTCCTAAATGCCAAAACCGTACAATAACGGCAAGAAGAATGATTACCCCCAATATGATCATCCGACCCTGTTTCTTCATATTTATTGAAATATCACCAGCGCCGACTCGCCGTCTACTCGTCGTATAGTATTTAAGACATCTATATTATCAGGTACGTGTGTTGGCGGCAGAATATAGAGGACGCGCCCCGGGTAATCCAAAGCGCCACCGCTCACAAATCTATATTTTCCAAAGCCGTCAACATTGTAAAAACCGGCAATATCAAAATATGCATCCTTCGTATCCCAAAAATATTGCGGGTCGTAACGGCCGTAAAACAGCGTATACATATACGGTCTGCCGATTTGCTTGGTCAGTACAATCGTGTCATACCTGTCTTTTACGCTCTCGGCGTATTGCACTGCCTCCCTGTATCCATATTGCCATTCTCCGGAATATTTCTTTGCGTAATGTGAATAATAATTATGTACATAATATCCGACACTAAAACCATATACACACAGCAAAATAGCGATTATCGAATAACGGATTATTTTATTGTATTTGCGGATTACTTTTATTTCGAAATTTACCAATCTCATAATTCCAAACGCAATGAAAATCTGCCATGTCGGAAGCGAATTCAAAATCCGCAGTGCATGCGGTGTTTCGCGGGCTGTTGCCGCAGGAAATATTGCCAATATAATCCACAAAATAAGTATCCAGGCAATTTTGGGATATGCGGAAAACATGGATAATATTCCCATTGCAATAAGCGGCGCTTCAATAATATATAACTGCCCAACGGCACGGGTTGAAAATTTCGGATTCCCATCACCCTGAATAAACAAAAATGAAGGTTGTAAATTATCTGCAAAATGCCGCAGATATGACAGTGTATACCCTAATCTTCTGTTATGAACTATTTTACTTAACAGGGAATTTCCGTCATATGCCATGCGCTCATTTGCTGTCGCTACGACAGAGCTGTCAGTAAAAATATTAACTTCAGCGAATCGAAGCCGTGCTTCTTTAGACAGCAGATGTGGAACAATAGGAAGTAAAATTACCAGAGCAATTATGACGCCGGTAATAAATTCTTTCCAATGTTTTTTTATATCTTTCAGGAAAAACAGAAAAAGTACCAACGCAAATAATGGAGCAAAATACCGGGCGCTATTAAATGTATATACTGACGCAACAAACGGTATCCAGGCTACGTACCAATACGCACGCTTCTCACGGGCGAGCAAAATAAAGTAAACACCCAGAATAATAAAAAACAATGCGATATTTGCCTCAAAACCCGCACGGGACATGTTGATGTGCCAGGGAGAGATTGCCAACAACAGCATCGCTGTTGTTGGCAAGTCAAATGTCGAAAGTCTATAAAGTCTATAAAGTTTCTTACTAAATAGCTCTTTGACGAGAAAGTACGTCATTAGCACTGTAAGAGTCCCAAAAAGTGCGGATGGCAGTCGCACAGAGAGTTCATTTAATCCAAATACCGCAACAAACGGTACTGTAAAATAAATTGCCAGAGGCGGTTTATAATCTCCGTATGCGGCAAAAGCATCAAGCGGCAAAAACCTTCCATGCTCGTCTCTTCCGGTCTTAAGGATGCTATACGCGTTATACCCTATCGACACCTCATCCCACGAAAGCGACGGCGGAATCTGATCAACCTTATATATCCGCAAAAACAGAGCCGATAACAGTATTATTCCGATGATGACAAAGTGTTTCAGACTCCAATGATTTTTCATACCTTTTGCTCATCCCATTGTTTAAGTATTGCCAGCAAAAATACAACGGCAAGATATCCTATGTGGCTATTGTTGAAATATCTGCTCATATACCAGATTACCCCAAGACTGGCGCCATACCCGGCCAAAAGCCGAACGATGCCCGGCTTTTGTATAAGAAACCAAAGCGATCCCATGATCACAGGCAAACCGAAAACGGCCTGCCATAAAATAAAAGGATAATACTCGTGTATATCACGGATTACTCCCAATGAATACAAAACCATTCCCAAACCATAACCGGATATCGGATATCCGTACGACGTGTTGCCGCTTAAGTAAAAAACCGTGCTGTCGACAAACGCTTTCGGATCCCACAAAAGAAAAGGAAGCGTCAAGGCTGCTACAACTGCAAAAACCAGAATTATTGCGCTCACGCGTCCGCGCACTTTTGTTTTTATACCAATCCACACGTAAACCAAATAGAAAGGCACGGCAAACCAGATTGTTTGTTTGCTGGTGACTGCAAGCCCAAACATAACAGCCGACAATAATAGTTTCCTGCGGTCCAATAAATATAACGACCAAATAAGCCAAAAAAGCGCAAATGTGTCGCTCCTTCCTTCTATAAAATAATCAACAATTCCGGGGGCAAGAACCGCAAGAATCATGGCAACGCGTGCTATTCTTTTATCGGCAAACCATCTCCAAAGAAGAATAAGCATTCCCAATAAACAAAACAAAAGCGCCATACGACCGTCAAAAAAACCGAAAAACGGAACACTTAAAAAATAGAATGCGAATGGAAACAGGAGATACCATGGGGGCATAACAAAATGATACAAAGCAGGATTAACCGCCGGCTTGCCTTGCTCGTCATAGTTCCAACTCTCAAGCAATGTTCCAAAATATGTTTCTTTGTAGGGATTTTTCCCCTCAAGAAGATAGCGCATCGCGCCTTCCTGTTGCAGTATGATGTCATGCACACCTAACTGGGGAGCAGTTTTGCTTCGATCAACGATTGCCGTCACGGTTACTCCACCCACAACAATGATCAATACAAGCCAAACAATGAGAGTTTTGATCTGTTCTATGTATTTGGAGATCTTACGCGGCGGATACAGAGACAAGAAGATATTGCCGAATATCAAAAGAAACAGTATGCCAAATAACCAGTACGGCGTACCTTCTACAGGCAACAGACGGTAACGCAAGGGGATCGGAAGAGCTAAAAGGAGTAAAAGTAAAGAATCAAGGGTGGACAACATACTATATAGCTCGATTCTACAGAAAGGCGCATATGTTTGGCAACTAAGCGTAAGATCTAGTATGATACGCTGTAATGAGAAGGGTGCTTATCTATATTTTTTCCCTTTATACCATCATAAGCCTTCTTTTCTTTTGGCCGCTGGCGCTTCATGCGGGAAACAGTGTGGTAGATGCAGGGGATCCCTTGTTTTATGCATGGAACCTTGTTCATAACTGGCAATCGTTCACCCATGGCTTTCGCCATCTTTTGGACACCAACATATATTTCCCCACTACCAATACATTGGCCTTGTCAGACACGCTATTCTTACAAACCGCTCTCACTGCTCCTATTCTTTGGATAAGCAACAACCCGGTTCTGGCGGAGAATATCTATATTCTCCTGACCTTTCCTCTTGCGGGACTCGGTATGTTTCTGTTGGCCAGACGCATCACTAAACAGAATCTACCGTCTCTGCTTGCCGGCCTGTTCTATGCCTTTTCTCTGCCCCGCTTGGGTCAAATAGCGCATCTTCCAATGATAAGCAGTCAATGGCTGCCATATCTGTTTTATTTCCTGCTCCGATTTCTCGATGACGGAAAACGTGCAAATGCTTTTTTGTTCTCAATTTTTTTTATTGCAAACGCCGCATCATCGGTATACTTGGGTATTTTTGCAAGCGTAGGTGTACTCATTGTCGGAGGAATTGCCCTCGCCCTGCCTCGACAACAAAAAAAATCGGTCAACTTGAACGTGTACGTAAAAAGCGTACTCCTTTTCGTTATCCCTGTTATTACAATTCTTATTGTCCTGCATTTCCCCTATATTCGCCTCAAGGCTGAACATCCGGAAATCCAACGGAGCCTGGCGGAAGCATCCGCACGGGGAGCCTATCAGGAGGATTACACTGCGGTTACAAAAAATACCCTATTTACCGGCAAAATTCTCCCCACCAAAGAAGGAGAGCGTGCACTCTACCTGACGAGTACAGTGATTGTACTGGCATTACTGTCGTGGTTTGTCATACCCAAAAAACTCCGCACTATAGCCATCGCTTTTGGGGGCCTTGCTATTATTTCTTTTCTCCTCTCATTTGGTCCGGAACGGCCGTTTACTGTGGGTCCGTTTGATACAGGATATATCCGCATGCCCTATTATTATGCATACAAACTTTTCCCGCCGCTTCAGATTATCCGCGTTCCCTCACGGTTCTCCGTCCTTACTGCACTTTCGTTGTCGCTTCTTGCCGCAATGACCCTTACGTACGCGAAATTCTTTAAAAAATACCCATGGGTTAGCCTTGTGACGGGAATGCTGTTCCTGCTTGAGGTTTGGCAAGCTCCTGTCCGGACCGTAATTGTCTCCTCGTACCGGCAGGCTCCCCCTGTATATCAATGGTTAAAAAATCAGGGGGGTGATGGTCCGATCATAGAACTGCCGATTGCGGCTATCGAAACGGGGTCAACACCCATAGAGCAACAGGTCGAAAAACACTATGACGCTCTAACACAAAATGATCCGCTGGCAACGGAAACATATCGAGTGTATTTCGCCGGCTATCATCTCAAAACAACCATAAACGGGTACAGCGGATATATTCCGCAGTCATATCATGACGCGGTAATAGCGCTTGATTCTTTTCCTTCCGAATATTCCATTTCGTTTCTCAAGCAAAAACGCATCGACTACATCATCGTTCATTCGCGGCAGTATGACGACAAGAAATGGACATCGCTAAGGGAACAATTGTCTCAATCACGTAAGTTGCGACTTGCTGTACAATTTGATCAGGACTTTGTGTATACCATAACCCAATGAGCCGCTTACTCAAAATCTATTGGCCCTTTCTTGTTCTTGCCGTTATTGTCTGTGTGTTTTTTTATAAAACAGTATTCTTTGGCCTTGTCCCGTTCCCGGGAGACCTTCTTCTCTCCGAATATAATCCATGGCGACAGTATTCATTCAGTGGGTATGCGGCAGGCGCTGTACCAAATAAAGCCCAATACTTCGATGCAATCGTTGAATTTTTTCCTTGGCGGTCTCTCGTAATAAGCGCACTGCGAAGCGGACATATCCCTTTATGGAACCCATATAATTTTTCCGGAACGCCTCTGCTTGCTAACTATCAAAGCGCCATTTTTTACCCGTTCAACTTGCTCTACCTTATCATAGAACAATCCGCGGCTTGGTCTGTTCTCATATTCATCCAACCGCTTCTTGCGTCATTTTTTACCTATCTCTATCTTAGAAAAATACGTATAGGTGTATGGGGAGGGATCCTGGGAAGCATTGCCTTTGCCTACTCTTCATATATGACCAGATGGCTTGAATTCAACAATGTTGGCCACGCCATGCTCTGGCTCCCCATGGCCATCTACGCCATAGAGTCAGCAACTTCTGTCAGCACATCTCGTTTTTTTATACTCTTTGTTATTGCTCTAACGTCCTCACTATTTGCCGGATTGCCGCTTGATTTCTTTTATAGTTTTCTTGTTGTTCTTTTCTACATTATCTTCTCACCTTTCCTGCACTGCAAAAATAAACACGACATTCGTGCACTTCGCATGCGTTTCTTCACCCTTACATTTATCACACTCTTGGTTGGGGCAATACAGCTCCTGCCCGGCCTTGAGCTTTTAGCAAAATCAACCCGTTCAGTCATTCCGTACGACTTCTTTATCACCAACATGCTCATAGCACCGTGGCAGCTTATCGTTGCAGTAGTGCCGGATTTTTTCGGCAATCCGGCGACGCGTACCTACTGGCTATCAACATCCTATGTAGCACTCACGTTATCTATCGGCCTCCCGCCGTTACTCTTTGCTCTCTTATCCTTCTCTACCATAAAAAACTATTTCCAGTCAAAATTCTTTGCTCTGACGTCTCTTATCATTATCTTCTTTGTTGTCCGCCATCCTCTGACAGAACTTATCTATATGGTACCAATTCCTCTCTTTTCCACTAGCTCTCCCACAAGACTACTGGGAATTTTGTCATTTTCCCTCTCTGTCCTTGCGGCGTATGGTGTAGACCGATATATTCACTCCATAAAGCGATTCTCACAGCTCAAAGCAGTTGTCATCGTTATTCCGGTACTGCTGATAGCGTGGCTCTCCTGTCTTTTCTTCATCCCGGACACGTACCGCACGACAGCGATACGGCAACTGGTGATTGCGACCGTTATAGCAGCCAGCACTGTCACAAGCATGATGACAGGGGTGACATGGAAATCAAAAAAACCGATCGTCATGGTTGTCATAATACTCATCACCGTTGGTGAACTTTTCTATGCATTTCATAAATTCAATCCGTTTTCTCCGCCACAGCATCTCTATCCACAAACAGACATTGTTAGTTTCCTCCGGGAACGTTCCGGTATAGATCGATTCTGGGGTTATGGAACAGCAAAAATTGATGCCAACATTGCAACCTACTACCGGTTGTTTTCTCCCGACGGCTTCGATGCCCTCAATATCCGCCGGTACAACGAGCTTCTCCGCGCTTCACAGAACGGAAAATTTGAGCACAATTTTACTCATATCAATAGAAGTGTGGCAGAAATTGCCCCGGGATATGGGCAGGACGATCTTCCGTCAAATCCTTATCGTCTGCGTATGTTGGATGCGTTGGGTGTCCGGTATGTCATCGATCGGGTAGAAAATTTATCAACGGCGATCACATTTCCTCCGGATAGGTTTACTCCTGTGTGGAAAGATAACGGCTGGACTGTCTTTGAAAATACGAAGGCGGCCCCGAGGTACTTTCTCACTCACGACGTGATCCCCTACCGATCCGCAGAAGAATTCGAAAACATATTTTTTTCACCGGATTTTAATCCAACCGAGTCAATACTTATTGCAATAAATGATCAGCCTCTTAAACTATTGCAAGATTCCACCAGAGAAGTACGCCTCCTTTCCTATACTCCGACGCGTGTCACCTTTGAGACGAAAACGCAAACGCCGCAACTTCTCTATCTCTCTGACGCCGACGATGGTAATTGGAGGGCATCTATTGATGGGATGAACTCACCGATATTACGTGCCAATTGGGTATTCCGAGCCGTCATCGTACCGGCAGGAATACACACGGTAGAATTACGTTACTTGCCCGCATCATTTATCCGGGGCGTAGGCGTAAGTGGTGTAACACTTGTTATACTTCTCTCTGCCGCCGGTTATGTCTTGTTAAAAAGATTACAACGATAATACTCACGAATTCTTTCTTTTTTTCCGCGCGATGACCACCATATTGTCATGAGCCGGAATATATAATCCGATCCGTTGTAGTGACTCCGGCAATACATCAAACAGCCATTGGCCGATCCTGCTTTCTCCGGTAGTGCGGGCAAGATGCAGGATATACGAGAGACTCAACCATTTACCGATCCTAAACCATCCGATAGGCTCAAAATCCGAAAGCTCAAGCACTTTGCTAAGCGTTTGACGATCAAAAAAGAAAAGATGTTGAGGCGGTATATAAAATGTCCATCGCCGCCCCAGCATTCTCGCCAAAACACTTTTGGCATCTCCCGACGCTATAATCATGTATCCGTCATCGCGCAATAATTTGTGCAGCGCCTGTAAATCTTTCCCGGGATCCTGCAAATGCTCAAACACGTCAAGCAACGTAATAACGTCGAAAGACTTAGGCTTATATTTTGCGGCTTCAACTGACGCAAGCTGAATCCTTCCTTCGCATGATTTATTGGCTCTGGATACGGCATAACGCGAGGCATCAAGTCCGTAGGCATCATATCCATGGGTAAGCGCCAGTTCGACAAAATATCCCATGGCACATCCTACGTCCAATACTCTCCCTGTCGGTTTAATCCGCTGAATATATTTGAAAATCTTTTGCATGTTTCGCACGATAAACTTCTTATCGTGCAGATAATCCGAATACGCACCACACTGCGCGTCGCCGGTAAAATAACCCTTACCATACTGCCATCGTAAAAACGTATCATAATTTTCTTTAAGGTCAGTCCTGCCCAGCCCGCAGGAAGGACAGCGATAGATGTTGTACCCGTTTTTTGTAAATAATGGAACCGTCGGTTGCTTACAAAGATAGCATTTCATAAAAGTTACTATGAAAGGGATACTTTGCGATCCGGTATGCGCCAATACCGGGAGGATCTGCTTCTGGTACCAACAACGTTGGGCAGCATACGAAGCGCGGCAATATACCCCTGAATCATCAATTGATCACGTCCGAAAACAGCCTGCAATAACCGGATGGGAGTCCAAATACAATGTTCACACGCAATTGAATAATCGGAGAGATTTTTCCATATAAAAATAAATTGATTCCGATAGGCAATCCGCTTCACGTCTTTTGGGGAAAAGTCGCTTTTGATCTTGCCTTGTTCATGAAAGTGATGGACAATGCTTTTGGGTTCAAATACCAATCGGTATCCGGCCTTAAGCGCCCGATACGATATATCTATATCTTCCCAATAGAAAGGGTTGTAGAGCGTATCCATGCCGCCGAGCTCATCCCACATTATTTTGCGAAACGCGCCGCTTCCACCGGACACCCAAGCAGTATCAGTTTTATCAACCTCTCCCCTCTCGTGGATAAAATATCCCTTTTCCCAACGGGCTATCCCCCGCCCGCGCAGTACAATTTTGCCGTTTTCGTGGCTTTTATCCAGACAACCTACTGCAAATACCCGATCGTCCTCAAAATGCTTCAGGAGTGACCCCAGGAATCCTTTTTCCGGCCGAACATCCGTATTTAACAAAACCACGATATCTCCCTGCGCTCGCATTACACCACTGTTGACATTACCGGCGAATCCCTGTCGAACGTTATTTTCAACAACGACTACTTCGGGAAATTTTTCTTTGAGCAGTCGAACAGATCCGTCGCTTGATGCATCGTCAGCCACAATAATTTCCACGCTTCCTGCGGCAGAAATTATGGCCGGCAAATTTTTTTCCAAAAGATGAGCGCCATTCCAATTGGGCAACACAATGCTGACTGATAACGCGTTTTTATTCATAAAACAATTTTAAACTATGCTTGCCCCTCAGCGCCACCACTCCCTGAAGAATATAGTTTATGCGGTGAATTCCGACTCGCTTGCCGTCAATTTCCGCCCTCCATCCTTGCTCATAGATATTACTGATCACCAATAATCTGTCCGAAGTTGATCTGTAAGTCAAAATGATTTCGGAGTTGCTGTATTTCTGCAAATCTATTGTGTCCGGCTCTCCGATTGGAACGTTGATTAACTCCAGTGGAGTTGAAGTAACTGCCGCGTGCCCGATATCAACAGTAAATAATTGATTGATTTCATCCCGCTCGCTCTCTGCGTTATTCACCAATTCTACAAAATAAAATCTCGGCTGGAAACGCATGTCTTCATAGACTCTCGTATCTCCTTCGCGCATTACCTCTTTCAGAAACGGCTTTTTTATTTCGTACAGGGCCAGAATGTAGCGCACGTTTAACAATGGTATTAACGGAGAATCTATGAACTCTGACGATATAATCCGATTAAATCCATAAGGCGGCGCGATATCGGGTTTGCCTCTCGCTAAAGCCGCAAAAAACTTTTCATAGCCGGACAGAACAAGCGGGTCATATCCTTCTACCATCTCGATCCCGTAATACGCTCCGGCGTTGGCAGGCATAATCCGCGGGTCCAATGACATAACGCGGAATGGTTTGGTTTGGGCCTGGAGAAACTTGATTGTCCTGGTGATAGGGAAAAAATATTCCTGCGGCGTAAACGGCGTAAATTTCCATCCAAATCGGAAAAGGTCAAAAATAATAACGAGAATAATTAGACAGGTTGTTATTCTTACTTTCGGCCACCTTCCTGGTATTAATGTTCCGGGTGTTAATGCTAAAACACTAGTCATCAAAAAAATGATTGTGGGTAATATTAGATTTCTTTGGGAAATAGCTAAATTGATCTGTAATTCGCTACCTATCGGCAAATAATGTCTCATTAAAACAAAAATCCACAAGCCGGCCAGAATTAACACAATAAGAAGAAGAGGCTTGGTTGATATTCTCAATTTATGAGACAACCAATAATTGAAACCGCAGGCTGCAAGAATAGCTAATGCAAAATCAATAATAGACATCAGGCGTGTCGGCTGAAGAACGCCTAAAATCGGAATATGCAGTTGATATATAAGCCTGCTTAAAGGATTGGGCAAAACAAAAATCAGACAGACAGCGAGCATTGCCCACCAAAAACGAACTGTTTTTTCTTTTACGTGCAATAGACACGTTAAAACAAAAATTAATGACCCGATTCCGATGTACCCGATAAATTCTCCGTAATTCCAAATTCCCCAATAATTTCCGGTTGCGGGATTGCCGAAAAAATCCGGAACAACAAATTGCACTAAATTTTGCCAGGGCAAAAACCAACCCGCCTGCTTCCAATTGCTAATCTCTGATAATCGACTGCTTTGCGGCAAAAGTTCCAGCAAAGGAATCCACTGAATACTGGTGATAATAATGACAATTATTAAAGATACCAAAAAATAGATATTTGTTTTTTTAGTCGAAAATTTAACCTGTTTTTGTTTCCACAGGAAATATGCTATGACCAATAACGTCAAATACAACGATATCTGGATATGACCAGCCAGAAACTGCATAATAAGACCAATAATCAAGATAGCTGACCAAAATTGCCGCCTCCTTCCATGTGAATAAAATTCTTCAATGGCAAGCAAAATAAGCGGCAGCCACATCACGGTTTGAACCATCGTCCCCCATGTTAGCCAAGCAACGCTGAATCCGCTGAAAGACCATATAACAGCGCCGAGCAGTGCAGCCTGCGGCAGAAGTTTTAAACGTCTTAGATAGAAATAAAGAAAAATTCCAGAAAGAAGCGGCTGAAGAATAATTAATATTGTCCAGGCAAGAGGAAAATTAAAGATTAGAAAGAGGATGTTAAACGGATAAAACGGCGCAGCCTGGATATTGGCCGACAGCGGCGTACCGCTAAAACTATACGGATTCCAACCGGGTAGTTTACCGGTTTTCCAATAATCAATGACTACTTTTCGCCAGGGAATTTGTTGCCGGACCGGATCAGTAATGAGAAAGTTTTTGAAAGGAATCCCTCTCGGGTACGCACCGGAGTATAAATCCCGCCACGGATGGTACATCCCGACCAAGGTATCGGCGGGCACGGGAAGCTTGCCCTTGAGAATCGTTGGATAAAAAAAGATACCAACTAATAATACAAACAGGGACAAAACGAAAATATTTTGCTTCTTCCCTTTCAATGGTTTCATTGTAATTGTTTCAATAATTCATCAAATTTTTGTGCAAATTTTTCTTCTGAAAAATCACGGGATCTTTTCATTGCAGATTGTCGAACTTCTTCGTAGTTATCCATATTACCGGCTACTTCTAATGTATTATTAATTAACTCCTCAACTGTTTTCCATAGAAACCCGTTTTTGCCGTCTTCCACAACTTCCGTCTGCCCGCCCCCGGCAAAAACAATCGGCATAGCTCCCGCGCTCATCGCCTCGACTGTCGAGATACCGAAATGCTCCATGAGCGTCGGGTCGGTCTCGTCAAATCCGGCTGCATGCCAGTAAATCGGCGCCTGCTGATATAGCTTAACTAATTCCTGAAAATTAAAATTAGATAATAATTCAATCCTGTGATTTTTACTTTGGTCTTTTAGTTGCCGAAAATAGTCACGATCACTTTCTATCAACCCGCCGGCTAAAACCAGCTTCCAATCAGACAGGTGGTTTTCGATTTTTTTGAATGCGTCAATCATTACTTCCTGCTTTTTGACGTTGTGATAACCGGTAAACCTGCCGACTGAAAGAATTATTTTATCTTTCTTTATTTTTGGCTCTTGCGGAACCGGTCTAACCGGAGGGTAGATCACAATGGTTTTATTTCGTACGCGCCGATCTAGATGGTTTTGAGTAAATCGTGAATTGCAAACAACGTACTGATAACGGCTAAGCTTAAACGGGCTATAGGCAACTTCGGAAAATGGAACCTGAAAATGCAGGAGGTTATGTTTTGCAAGAGTAGTCGGAATACTTCCGTCGCTCAAAAAAAAGATAAGGTCATATTGAAGGCTCGTAGAGATCTTTTTGAAAACATTTTTTCCCCGAAATACATTCTGAACAATTTTCGTCTTCGATAAATCAATATTTAATCTCTCGCGTGCTTTCTTTATGATAGACGTATCATCCCAAAATAAACACACGTCATGATCCTCTGACCAATGTGACGCCAGCGCAAGAGTGTAGCGTTCTCCACCGCTTGGGTTATCTAAATATGGATTATAGAAACCAATTTTCATATACAAATCGTACCGTAGAACGCCCTTCGGGCACAACGACTGCCCGAAATGCGTAATCCGCTCTATAAATTTTAGTCCTTTGTCCGTTTACATACGCATTCCAACCGGGATAATAGGCGTCCGAAAGAAATAAAATAGCTTCTTGCTTTGCGTTAGTTATTATAGTCACTTCATTGGGGGAATAGCGTTCGATTGAAGCTTGATTTTCCTCGGCAGATGCGTGTGTGCTTGCGCCCGCATGCTTCGTCAAATTAGGATCTTCTTCCAAAATTACGGTATTGCGCAAATCCATGGAAGGGTCCAAAAGACGACCGATCAGATCATCGTCTGACACAGCGACAATGTATGATTCGGCAATATATGCCCGCGGCAGCGCATGAATGTTCTCATATATCTCATAATGATCATCGCTATAGACAGGACTACCGGAACTATCCGGATATTTCCAAAACGGAAACGCCCAGATATTCCTCCCGTCGCCTTTGGAATGGAAAAAGTATCGAACCCCCATTATATCCATAAGGCGCTTGGTATACGCTCCTTGTTTGTCAAAAAGTACAGTAGATCGAGCCGGCGTACCGATGACGCCATTTGAGGATGCGGTCACGAACTTACCGTATCTTGTGATAAACAGAGGATCATACCCCTCAACGCCGTACACCCCAAATGTCCCCAAGGCTTCGTTGCCCAAATTCCCGAAAACCCGCCAGTTTCCGGATTGTTTGGATAGATAGGACATAACCGGAATTTCCGGATAGACGTAATTTGGCGGGTCAAAAGGCATCCATTTGCCTGAAAAACGAAGCATATCCAGCACGACTACCCCAACTGCTGCAATGGTCAGCAAATTTCTCCATCTCCTCCCCACAACAAAGCCCGATAGCATATACAGGCTGGAAAGTATAAAAAGTCCGCTCGGCAAAAGCAGATTACGCCTGGCTACCAAAAGCTTTTCAGCAGAAGGAGCACGGAGAAACAATATGTTCCCTGACGAAATTGAAAGCCACAATAAGGCAAAAAACGCTCCGAATACCAAAACCAATGCAACTATACGACGTTTCTGTTTTTTATCCCATGCAAGTTGCACTCCTTCAAATCCAATCCCCGCAAGGACTGATGCGGCAAAACTGAAAAGAATAATTGTGCGCGACAGCGCGCTCGTGGAGAGTACGGGAATTTTCGCGGCAACCAGAAGAGCTCCTATCGGCGTTTGATATGCTGTCAGGATGGCTAACAATCCAAGGACGCCATAAAACCGCACGTACTTGTTCCGCAAGTCCAATGCCACGGGTGCAAAGGCAAACATCAGAGGGAAAACCCCTATGTATGATGCCCATTCAGCGTAATGGCCAAACCAGTCATTCCGGGTAACAGGGTTCCCTAATATATCCGGTGCTACAAGAGTGGGAAGATAACTCCATGGGATTGTTTCAATAGCCTGATGTAAACCGCTTCGAACCGACTGCAGATACAATTGAATTGACGGCGCCAATTGCGGCAGTGATGCTATGCATCCCAAAATCATGAAAAAAAAATATCCCCAGAGCTCTTCGGCGATCCGCTGTCTCAAAGGCCAAAAACAGTGCATACGCCGCGCCCCCAACCAGAAGATATACGCTGGCCTGAAAGTGTCCGGATATAATTGATAAAGTCACCGAAGCGGCGATCAACACACCATATCCGACGTGCCGCCTGCGTATATACCGCTCCATGCCAAATAAAAGAAGAGGAAGGTACAATATGGCATACCCCAAAGTCCCGTAGGCCATCCACACAGTCATAAATCCGCAGAACATAAATGCAATCGCCGATACCAATGCTCCCGCTGTGCCTATCCGAATTTCCTTTGCGTACAAATACATAAACACGCCTGCCAGAAGCGGTTGTAAAAGGATCAGCATGCTCCAGGCGTCGATAAACGGCAAAAAGAAAAAAAGCAGATTAAACGGAGAAAACACAGATGATTGTACGTTTGCCAAAAGAGGAGAACCTGCAAATTGATACGGATTCCACCCCGGGACTTGCCCCTGTTTCCATGACTCAATCACTAACTGCCTCCATGGATACAGCTGGGTTATGACATCCGGCATCGCATTATTTTTTACCGGCATGCCGTAACTTGTGTTCCATGGAGGAAAAAAAGTTACAAGATATTTAGACGAAAACGGCACCAATCCTTCCAAAAAATAAGGCGAAGAAAAAATGAACCAAACTCCTAATATACATAACAACGGCCAAATCTTAATAAATACTTTTTTCATTTTTAGAACTTTTCTGTTGCCTTTCCCATAATTTCGCGTAAGTAATAAACATGCTGAATGCCTGATAGATGCTTTCTATCCATCCCACAGTTCCGGCCCGCCAACCTCCCTGCCGAAAAAATGAATTACTAAAACCTGTCCACATCACCCGCAACAATCTCCACCAGACAATCGGCGGGTGACCGGCATCAAATCGAAGCTTCGCCTCGACTGCTGACCATTCATTGGTTTTGGCAACCATCTCCGCAAGCGTTCGATGCGTATCATGAATCAACGAATTGTTCAGCCTCCCTATTTTCCCCTTGATTCTTGCCGTCTCATGAAGCTTTCCAAACCACTCAATGAGCGCGTTCCCCCGCATCAGACGAAGAATGTATTCATCCCCGCGCCACGCATGACCCAAGTAATAATTCTTCCGCCGTATCTCGTAACCACCCACTCTATTATCATCCCCGCGAAAGAGGGGATCCAGAATTTGTTTTAAACTGGATCCTCGGGTCAAGCACGAGGATGACGTCGTTGGCGAATCCTGATGACTGATGACTTCTCTAATCTCATTCGTAAGCTCATTAGATACTATCTCATCAGCATCAACGTACAAAAGCCATTCACCGTGAGCTTTGTCTTTACCAAAATTACGCAATTGGGAAAAATCAGAAGAAATACAGCTATAGACTTTAGCACCATTTGATTTTGCTATGTCGGCTGTGTTATCGCTAGAATTATTATCAACGACAATAAGCTCATCCGCCCATTTCAGGCTATTGAGGCATTCACCGATCCTTACTGACTCGTTTTTTGCAATCACGATCGCACTAATTTTTGTGCTTCTTCGGTTCATATTGTTTGCCCCACTTCCCTAAAAACGCATCCAGAACTGCCTTGCGCTTGATGGGGTGAGGTCCGCTCAACATACGCACTGCCTCCCGAAGCAATGCCGCCTTGGTACGGATCGGAGCCCAACGAAACCCGACTAGCAATCGATTGCGGGTGATGTAATAATCCTGAAGCGGATTGCCCGCTCCTCCCGAGGAGCCGGCGTTCACATGCCACACAATGGAAGAGGGTACATACCAAAGCGAAAACCCATGTCTTTTGGCGCGAAGACATATGTCTACGTCCTCTAAATACAGATACAGGCGATCATCCAAAACACCGATTTTTTCAAAAACACCGCGCCGCGCCATCATGGAACAACCGGTGATAAACGGCGTTTGTTCAAGCCTGTCATACTGACCCTCATCTACTGCATCAACACCCCTGTGAGACGCGTACATATTAGCCCAATCAATGATCCCTCCTGCGTACCAAAAAACCTTGCCGCGTTCGCTCTGGCTATAGCGATCTTTATGGTATTCCTTCCCAGGAGCAAAATATATCTTGGATCCCGCTATACCCGCCCCGGGATCTTCAAAAGCTCTCAAAATCGAGAGAGCGTCTTTGTCAACAATCGTATCGTTGTTGAGAAGCCATATATAATCTGCCCCCTCCCGCAGGGCATACCTGATACCCGCGTTGTTGCCTCCGGTAAATCCTAAATTTTCCCCAGTTGTCAGCATTTTCACCCATGGATGTTTTTCTTGTATCCCTCTTACGGAATCGTCGGTGGAACCGTTATCCACAACAATCACGTGAAGACGCACTTTTTCTTTGTTAATCGACAGAAGAGACGAAAGACATGTCAGCGTATCGTTCTTACCGTTCCAGTTGACAATAACGACGAATACGCGCACTTGTGTATGTGTGGTTTTCATGCGTGAATGCGTATTAACTTCCGTTTAATCTGCTTCACAAGCCTGGCTAAACGGTTCTGCGTTTCGTCAATTATCATGGTCAAAAGCCAATACTTAGCCTCTTTCCCTCCGGCGATATATTCCTCGTATATGACGGAAGGCTCAGGGTCACGTTGAGGAAATCGCTGGGCCTCCCAAGCTTTTGCGAAGATACAAAATGAATAAAACGCCTGAAACAATGCCAACACCAACCCGTGAAGCCCGTCTTTATATCCTTTCTGCGCAAAATATATTTTCAGGAAATCCGAAACAGGAAAGCGTATGGCATCATGCCACGATAATTGATGCTTCGCGTCAGATAGCAACCGCGCCTCACTGGTAGAATATCTGTCTATTTTGGTCAAATATTGATGAACGGTTTCATAGTTATAATGAATATATGGTTCGACAAGCTCACCAACAACGCCATCGACCTTTATATATTCATGGATGTGAATACACGGAAATTGTCCAAATCCCCGCCGGAAAAGACGAATTTGCTTATCAGGCCACCAAAGACCATGTCTGATCCATTTACCAAAAGAGATGTTCTTCCTCTTTATCCAGAAGCCGTTCTCCTGCGGGTTGCTTTTTATGCACTCTCTGATTTCTTTGGCTAATGCCGGCGGCACTTCCTCATCGGCATCAAGATTGAGGACCCAGTCACCTGTCGCTTTTGTAAATCCGAAATTTTTGTTTGTATTTAACATGGGCAAGTTGGACTTCTTATAGACGCGTTCTGTAAACTTCCTTGCGATATCCGCCGTTTTGTCCGAAGATGCATTATCCACGACAATAATCTCGTCCGCCCACGCAAGAGACGAAAGGCAGCGTTCTATTTTTTCTTCCTCATTCCATGCCGATATTACAACGCTTACAGTCATAAAAGGTCAACTTCGAAAATCACTGATTAGAGAACGTATTTTTTGCCGCTCAAACACCCAAACTAATAATCCGTAAATGCAAATGCCGGAAACACCAACAGACACTAATCGCAAGTAGCCATAGGGAGCCCGACCAACCAGTAGAAAGTACCATATAGTCTGCGCGAGAGCTGCGATAAGAGAGCCCCGAATGCTCCCAAAAAACGAAAATGGCGCAATGCGCTTGACCAGTGCTATCACAAGAAAAATCGTAGTGGTAATAAGAAGCAACGCAAGCGCCACTCCGTCAAATCCGATATAAGAAATGAGTAAAACTGTCAGAACCCACGTTGCTACGGTCCACAACACCATAAGAAAAAGCGTAACCTTTATTTTGCCTACAGCATTCAGGGCGTTCGTTAATGGCGTTGAAAGACTCGCTATCGAAGAACCGAGAACAAAAAGTGAAAATGAAAAAAGCGCCGGTTCCCACTTGATATAGCGCGGCACGAGATACACGAGCGGACGGACGAAAAACAACAATCCTACGGATACGGGGAATATTGTCAGAGACAATCCGAATAACGTCTTTTCTATAGCATGCGCCAATAGTTCCTTTTCTTTCTGGATGCGCGAAAATGCAGGAAACGTGACGCGGATAACGCTGTCCATAAACAAGCGGAGCGGAACTTCCGCCCACTTTTTCGCCCACCCGATATACCCGACCTGGGCAAACGGAAGGACTTTGCCCAAAAACACCGTCAAAAGATCATCTTTGATGAGAGCAAGCAACGAATTGAACTGAAACGGTATTCCGAAATGTAATAGTTTTTTCGTAACAGACCTGGATATCCCGAAAGACATGCGCCAGGGAGAAATAACATACATAGCGATAAGTCCAATAATTCCACGCGTCAATACCGCCCAGCTGAAGCTTGTGATGCCGTAACCGCGCCATGCTAAAACGACGGCCACCGTATAAAAACAAACAGTTTCCAGTATTTGGGGAATAATAAGAAGCTGGAACGCCAGCTTGCGCTCCAAGAGTACTGACGGTATCGTCTTAAGAGACGAGAGGAAAAATGAGACGATGAGCGCACGCAAAAGCCATACACCAGAAGTGTCAAGCCGATAAAAAGATGCGATCTTGTCGGAAAAAATAAGAGAAAAGATAACGAGTATCGCGACCAGTATCTGCTGGATGGTAAACGTCGTGGCCAAATCATCGTGAGTCAGAGGTTCCTTTTTTTGGATAAGAGCGGCAGCAAGGCCGATATCAGAAAAATACCCTAAAAAAGAAATGATAGCCGATACGACATAAAAAATTCCGAATATGGCAGGCGTGAGAAATATAGTAAGGAGAAATGTCGCGCCAAATGCCAAAAGCTGAAGAAAAAAAGTCCTGGATGTCAAAGCCACGACACCAGCTAACGACCGTTTTTTGATAAGCGCAATATCAATCTCTTCCATACTTATACGTCACGCCCTCCATGGACGCGTAGTAAATAACCTCCAAAGACCCTCCAGATCTCCCATTGCAGTTTTTAAAACACGCACCGTCGACCCGGGATTATCTGTCCACGTCACCGGTTCTTCATATATGCGGTACCCCAGCTTTTCTGCCAAAAGAAGAAGCTCTGTGTCGAAAAACCACGCATTATCCTTTACTTGCGGCAGAAGCTTCTTTACCGCTTTCCCGGTTACCGCCTTAAATCCGCATTGTGCATCTGAAAAATGAACCCAAAAAAAGAGCTTCACCAAAAAAATATACGCTTTTGATGTCAGGGTCCGAAGCAAACTCCTTCCGTATACTCGGGATCCGCGCAGGTTCCGTGTGCCTATCGCAATGTCATACCCCCGCAGCAACGATCGTACAAGAGCAGGAAAATGCTTCAAATCAGTTGATAGGTCTACGTCCATATAGGCAACGATATCGTGCCGGCTCTTCCCCCATACATGCTTCACTGCTCTCCCCCTGCCTTTCTTTATAAGGTGCACCGCCTCAACACATCGATATGTTCGCATCAAACGCTTGGCGATAGTAAACGTACGGTCTGTGGACGCATTATCGGCGATTGTTATCTTCCAGCGGAAATCGGTTAAATACCCCTCGAGAAACTTCATAAGCGTCTTAACGCTATCCTCGAGCTCAACCTCTTCGTTGTAAACCGGAATTACCACGTTAAGCGATAATTTTTTTGTTTCTGACATACCAAAATAAAAGGGCGGCAAGGGTCCCCATGCTAACGATATTGCCTAACCGGCGAACAGGAGTGTCCGCAAATCGCAACACGATGTCAGTCTCGCCACTCCCTATCGATACCACCGGCAGGCCTTCGACAATTTTTGGCGCCACCTTTGCTCCGTTTACCATGTATTCCCAACCGGGAAAGTACGCTCTATATATCGTAATATCTAGCGGCTTTTGCGCCTTAATCTTATACGACGCAAACGTTGCTGTATCTGCCGATTTCTCTACCGACACCACATCTGGCGATATTGTATCACGAATAATCTCACCGACATCCCGGGGTCTTCGAACTTCCGGAGGTAAATATTCATCCGAGATTCGTGAAGCACTCCACCGCAGGGCTTCAATTGTCTCAAACGATTCAGCCGGCTTCTGATATATATATTGAGGGGCAAACCATTTGGCATTGATACCTACAACAAACACCGAGGCGCTCAACGCTATACTCCAGCGAAAGAATTTTTTCTCCGTCAGTACAGATATAGCTCCCCCAATAAGCGATAGCCCAAATACCGCATACGTAAGAAAACGCCATGGATACTGAACAAATACCATATTCGGAAGTTTCTCCCATAATAACCGGGAAGGTGCGATCATAAAAAAAACCGATACGAAGAACGTGAATAATCCGGCCACCACGAAATGTTCTATATCGCGTTTCTTTTTTCGCCTCAATAACGCAAAAAGTGCGCAGGCGGCCAATATAATATGAAGTTTCCCAAGCTTCAAAGACATGCCGTCGATGCAACCGGGTGCAGAACCCGCAAATCCCCACGGAGAACTCCAAAGCTGGGATAAACAGACAAAATGATCACGAAAATCCGCTGTTGCCCCAACCATTGCGGACACATTTGTATAACGCATTTCAAAAGAAGCCGGCAGAACGAAAAACGCCGTCAGGCCCGCAGCTGCCGCAAGAATCGCCGCAGGCGGCCAAAACAAAATTCCTGAAAATTCTTTCCGAATCAAACGAACAACCCAATATACAACAAGGCTGATCGCTAAAAAAAGTACGGTAACGTATCCTAATATAGTATGAGAAAGGATAACCCCTGCTAATCCAAACGCTCCTATACATACAGCTTGCGCCTTATGGGTAGAACGCCTAGACTGCCCGATACCCAACAACACAAGAGGCAGGAATGCGTATGCCCAAATTTCACCTATTGAACCGCGCACATACGCCTGAAGTGCATGATACGGCGCATATATATAAAGAACAGCCGATAGAATCCCTCCTGAAGCTCCATACACAGCAAACCCCAGTGCGTACATGCTGATTCCCGCAAGAACGATGCCGGAGGCGATCATAATTTTGGTGGCCAAAAGGCCGCTTAAGCCCAAACAATATAAAATTCCGCCAATATAATACGGCAATGGTCCGTAAAAATTGAATATCGGATATCCCAATCCATATCCCAAATCAGATACCCACCGCACGGGGAACTGCCCCTCGGATAACGCTCTGCCCATGGCAACAACTCTGGCTACCTGCGTATCGTCATGCATTGGGAAATATCCGCTCGTAAGAATAGGTCTTATGCTGGCAATTGACAAAACAAAAACTGCAATAACCGCAAAAACATGCTTTCTCATAATTAACCCTTATCGTCTTTTCCGGACAAATTTTTTGCGGGAACCAATAATAAATGCGATATACGCTACAACACCAGCTGCCGAAATGATATCTGCAATAAATCGCTGAACTGTCTCATGAAAATCAAGTGTCATTCGATGCTTGCCTGAAGGAACCGATACGCGCATGAGCCCCTGGGGATTATCAAAGCGAATCGGAACGCGCTTATCGTCTATCGTAGCTCCCCAACCGGGATAATAGATAGTGTTGATCTGAATAATAGAATCTTCACGTGCATCAATAAGAACCTTCAGCTTTTGAGTCGTTTGAACCAGCGTCTGAAGCGCAGCTTTTCCTTCATATAGTTCCATACGATGATCCGCTCGTTTTAAGGGAATAATCTTGGCCCACCGAGGCATATATTCACCTGCAACTGTGGTAGTATCTTCATTTGTCGTATAGTATCCTTCCGGCCGAAGAACATATTCTATGCCTGCAACTGCCCGAACGAATACGGCAATCCATACCATGATACATATCACAAAAAGCAGGAGGCGAAACCTGGGTTTGATGTGCTCAAAACACGCGGCAACTGCATAACACCCCACAATGGCAGAAACGGCAAGAAACCGATACGGAAACTGTATCATGCTAGATATTATTGAAGACTTCCAAAGCGGTAAGCTCAAAGACGTTGACATTAGGATGCTTACCGCAAATATCCATAGATACCAGCGGTTAACCGCTTGCTTCTTATGTAGCGCAAATAAAAGAAGAAACGCAACCAGCGCGGGAGCCGCCAGCAAAAACATCTTACCGCTATCTACAACGTATCCCCGGGGATCGGATATCGCAATCGAGTCAAATATAACGTATTGCCGCTCATAAAAAGCAGGAAACCAGAAAAAACACGTCATAGCGATACCCAACACAAAGGGAAGCGCATATTCCCAACGCTTTTCTATGACGACAGTGCCCAGAAAGAAAACAAAAAACATAAGTGCCAGAATATTGTGGCTAATCACCAATAGCGCGAGAGCAGCCGGAAAAAGCCATCGTTTTCGGGAATCTATTGCGTAGAGTGCAACAGAAGCAGGTAAAAACGCCATAACTTCACCGACCGATCCCCGCTTATACAGATCAAAAAGAACATACGGAAAAAATGTGAAGCTTAAGGCGCCCGCGAAACTGAAAAAACGGCTGAAATGCTGACGCAACCAAAAAAACAGAAACACACTTGACCCGGCAACAGACGCGCCAAGGATAATTTTCACCGAATCGAGAAATGAGAATCCGGCCGCATGAATGAGGGAGCCTATGTAAAGAAATCCGGGATAAAGAAAGTTTGCCACCGGATACCCAAAGCTGTGATTGAGACGACCAAGGAAACGTACCGGGAACTGCCCTTCCCGAAAACTCTGAAAAAAAGCACTTAAACGAATCACCATCCACTCTCCGTCATCGGAAATATAAAAACCGTGTCGGGTAAGCGGCCAGAGAATCACCAGGCAAACGATAAATATTGCGACAATATACCACAGAGAACAGTATGTTCTTGATTTCATACCCTGAAGTTTATTTGATAGTCAGCGTCGAGAGTCGGGCCAATGGCGGCACTACCGCATAGAGCCGCAACAATCGATCTAATCGATTCCCCTTGGGATATTGTGCGATAAGCGATAAAGACCAGTTCTCCGGCGGAATCTGTGTCTGATTCATGACAAAATAGGTAGTATGGCTAAGCGTGCTCTCTATCATGATCTTCGGCATATCTTCAGGAAGCGGCCAAATACCTCGGATTTCAATATTAGGTTTATCTACTAAATATATTTCCAGTCCATATGGCATGAGACCGAACGTCCCTTCGGTAAACACAGTGATTTTTTTGGTTTTCGATTCTTTTAAAATAAACGCATTCACTTCACGTACCCCCCATCCGGACGGCCAATCGTTAATGTATTGCCCGCTGTCTGATTTCGGTATGGGTGCAACCACCGGATTTGTAAGAATGAGGTAACTGGTTCTCATGCTTACGGCACAGATTGCCAAAAGCATTATAACCTGCAGCCAAATTGTCTTTATCCGCCGAAGCACTGCCGCCACACTCACAGCCGCCAGAACCAGAAGTGGCATACACATAAAAAGAATAAAACGCGGATACAGAACCTTTCCAAAAAGGGCAAGTGCTACGAACGGAAGAAACCAATACACATAAAGGAGGAGTTTCTCCCGATATTTACTCCAAACGGCACAAAGCGGAACAAGAGAAAGAGCATATACCGGCCACGTGAGATAGGACGAGGCCCAATCAAGCTCGCCCCGGAGATTTCCGATAAGAAACCGAAAGGGATGCGTGATCCACTCGCTCAATGGATACACAAACACCGCGTCCTTCTGCTTGACCATGCCAAATAAAGGCGACAACCGAAGGATGCTATAGAAACCCATGGAGAGAACGCTTGCAATAAAAGCTAATACGACCCACGTGAGGAGCCGCTTTGTCTTTGCTTTCTTCTTCCAATCAAAAAGAATAAGGGTAAACGGCAAAAGATACAGACCAAAAACACCACTCGTTTTGTTGAGCATTCCCAGCCCCAAGCTCATACCAAGAAGGAGAGCAATATCAAGTCGAAGGTTACGCACGAGCATTACCGAGAAGTACAGATTCCATACAGAAAAAGCGGCAACCATGCTGTCATATAAAGCCATCCTGTCATACATCAGGGTAAAGGGGCTTATTACGTAAAGAAGAGCCGCTATCCAGGCAATCTTTCGTGACCGGAAAAGCTCTCGCGCAAGAAGCCACAGACCAACCATCGTCAAGAAACCCGAAGCCACGGAAACGAGCCTGCCCACCACCAAAGGATCCCACGAAGGCAAAAGCTTCAAAAACACCATCATCACCCATGTAAACATCGGCTGCTTGCCGTCAACCAGCGATATGAAGCGCCAACTAGCGTCTCGGGATCCGATCTGAGACCAACGGATATAAATTGCCTCATCCGTAAAAATGGGAAGCCCGGAAAGGTTGATAACCCGTGTTATGAAGTAAGCAGCAATAAAAATGATACCAACTGTGACCGTTTTTACCCACCGTTTCCTCCAGATGGACATATGAAGGTATTATAGCAAGATTGCCGCCCACTTAGATAGTTATCCCCTTGTCTCTTCTTACTTCTTTAAACAAAACGATAATCGCAGATATCACGATAGGCACCCAAGTAACCCAAAGCTTGATAACCGGCACAGGCGGATCCCAGTGCCCCAGATACAGATACGGCGCATAACGAAGCAATAGCCCCAAAGACACACCAACGGATAGAATAAATATTTGGCGCTTGGAAGGCAGAAGCGCCACAAACGGCATGATCCATACCCAGTACCACGGTAAAACCTCGCGCTTTGTGCAAACGAGGATAAACCCCACCATCATTGCCGCAAGCAGCCATTGCCGCCAAGCTTTAAACGTTCTCCCGTAGTACGCTATCATGACAGGCGCGACAAACACGGTCATAAGTTTAGCAGCGGCAGAAAGCGACAGGATAATCCATGAAACAATATTCTTTTTCTCAAGCATCAAAAGCACTGCCCACAACACAAGCGCCATCATGAGAATATCATTGTGTCCTGATACAAGGGTTTCTATGACGACAAGGGGATTGAGTGCAAATATTGCCATGCCCAAAGCTGCTTTTTTGGGCTCGACTTTCATTACTACCTGACCGATAAGAGAAACCGTCCACAAAAAAGCAACGCCGGTAATCAGCTTGATGCTCCATAAAATCGGCAGAAAATAGCCAAAACCCATAAGGTAAAACGGAAGTGTAGTAAGGATCCATAACGGCGTGTATGCACTGGGCAGATGTGTCCAGCGCATGAAAGACAACCACGGTTCAACGCCGGTAAAATCCAAAGGAATGACGAGGTACGGATTTTTGTGGTACACGAGGACTGTTTTGGCTGTGAACATATAGTTGAAGATGTCATAGGAAAACGCAGGGTACGATAACCAAAGCAGTGCCGTGATAACCAAAGCAATCCGCCATACCCCGTACGCCGTCAGCTTCCCGCTCTCTGCCGCCGAAACGGCAACACCATAAAGAACAAACCATAAAGACAATATGCCTACATAAAGCGCTGTTGACAACGGCCTTTGGAAAAACCCGACGTGCTGAAAAAACTGCTGGATCCTCTGCCAGACGGAAAATTCAGTAAGCGTCAGAGATAAATCAACCTGGGTAAAAGAATAAAGGAACAGAAGGAGCGAGCCCGCGATGTATCCTGTAAATATCCATCCGGCTTTCTTTTGGATCCACATAAATAATAAACCGACTATCTGTATTTTCCTCTTAACGCATTCATCCTGATTTTTACAATATCCACGAACCCCTGCCATGAATCTTTAAGCGGGTTGACGCGACGTGTCTCTACATAATACCAACGGACAGGAACTTCTTTTATCTTATACCCGAGTCTTTTTGCTATATAGAGAATCTCTACATCAAAACCTGCAGAAACCATAGATCCCTTGACTTCGTGTCTTTCTCCATAAAGTTTGAGCTTCTTAGATATATCCCTGGCGGCGAGCGCCCGAAACATTTTAAACCCGCACTGCGTATCAACAATGCCCTTAAGTCCCAAAATAGACGTACGAAGCGTGATAAAGCCCCGCGCCATAATGCGGCGCAAGAGCGGCGCGCCTTCTCTGTGGATATTGCGTGAACCGATAACCACGTCATAGCCCCTCCTCACCCAGCTAAGCAGCTTCTCAACCTCGTCTATGGGAGTGGCCTGATCTAAATCGCTAAACAAAACTAAATCTCCCTTCGAAGCAAGCATGCCCGTTATAACTGTTGCCGCTTTACCCTGGTGAGGATTATGAAGTACACGAAATGATTTGTTGTTTTGGGCAAATTCATCCAAAAGCGCGGGCGTGGCATCGGTAGAGCCATCATCAATCACCAATACCTCCCACTCATATGGCTGCTCCTCCAGATACCGCGATACCTTGTCAAGCGTCCCGAGGCGTATATTCGTTTCCTCGTTATATGCCGGAATTACAATAGAAAGATATATGTTTTTCATGATTCTTTTTGATCTGCGTGACGTAATTTGAATATTCTCACAAACGGCACGTCCCAGAACCCTTCGATCTCTGCCTGACCAAATCCGGCAACTTCCCACAGGGGATGTCCCAGGGGTTTACAATCCGGATTTTCACAAATGACGATAAGCTGATCTGTCACGGTATTCCTCCCCGGGTCTTTTGCTTCATTCTCTATAGTAACCGGCGGATTGCCCCATATCTCAAAAAAATATCGGTAGGCATGATCAGAATTATGATCAGTTATAAGCGCAAAATTGAACGGATTGCCCCCTGTCTTATCGAATGCTGTCCGGGCTATATTCATGCTCTGACCCAGTTGATTATTCGGAGGATACCGAAACGGCCTGCCGCTCCAATTAAGCAAAAGCAGGCTTACGAGCGCTGCCCATGCAATCCATCTCCCCCATCGCCGGCTACCGAGCCAATCGATATAATAAGAAACCAGTAAAAACGGCGCTGCGAACACAATGGTAAAATAGTAATCATAAATTTCCCGTTTATAAAATCCGAACATTACAACAACGACTAATGTCCACAATAAGACAAGAGCGATTGAGTAATTTACCCGTCTCACCACGGCCAACATCATTGCCAAGCTCCACGCAACAGTAGCTAAAACTGCCAGTCTCACCGCTCCTATCCACAGCCAAATCTGCCACGGCTGAAATTGCGACCACATATTTTTCTCCGGCAAGTAAAAAACAAGCCTGCCGAAAATACGGAAAACCACACCAGAAACATTGACCCAGAACGTATTTCTGCTAAAGCCTGTGTCTTTTCCTTCCAGAATAAACCGGACAACCGACTGCGTATTCGGGAACCCATGACGCACTTCAAACGCCAAAAACGGCGCATAACCGATCACAAACCCTATGAGCCCAAGCATTGCGTATATCAAGTATTTTTTCCTGCTTCCCCAAAATAACAACCAGACGACGGCGACAGGCAAAAGAAAAACAAAAAGATAATGGAGTTGCAGCCCAATTCCAAAACAGATACCCGCATAGAACACCCACTTCCATCTGTCGCGGACAACTATGGCCCAAAGAATGTATATGAATAAAGCGCTAAAAAATGGAACAAGGTTGGGATTCCACGACGAACGCGCGTGGGCAATAACCAAAGGAGAAAGGGCATAAAGACTCGCCGCCGCAATACCAACCCGTTTACCAAAAAAGTCTCTCCCCATTCGATAGACCAGATAAACAGTAGCAATCCCGGCAATCGCTACCATAACAGCGGGTCCGGTCGGATTTAATTTCCATAACCATAAAAACGGAACCATGAAGTAATAATATATAGGTCCCAGAAAAAACCCTCCCAAAGAAGCTGTAGGCCCCAGAAGCGTCAGCTTATGATCTACTATCATCCTTTTGACGACTAACACATCCCTTCCCTCATCACCCAAAAAAGTCATGTATTCGGAAATTTTATACAAACGAAGGTAAGCGGCTACAATGATAATGGCGACAATCGGAAGCCAGAATCCTATGGCACGTATGGTACTTTTTTTTCTCATATTACTTTTTACTGGCCTTGACGCTTCCATATGATGGTTGAGTACATTATATAATTCCACACCAAACCGATCCCAACGCCTAGAATATAGAAAATCCGATAAGCTGATATTCCGTAAAATGCCGTTCCTACCCAAATAGTCCCCGCCTGAATAACGATTGCGCCCACGCTTGTTGCGTTAAATTGCAAGAATTTGATGATCCGTCTTTTCCCATGAATTTTCCTGTCCCGGAATGTCCAGGCATTATTGAAAATAAAATTAGATACTATTGCAAGTTCAGCTCCCATGACGCTCGCCAAAACCGGATGAAGCCCGAATTGTACTCCCAATTCTAATACGACTGTATTTATCAAAAACCCCGCCGTTCCAACTATACAAAATTTGCCAAATGATCCCTGCATCATGGCCTTTATTCTCTGGGTGACGACATACCGGAGAACGTCCCGAATATATTGTGAAGGTGCAATTTTTGATCGCCCGTAGAGCCTGTCCGTAAACTGAATCGGCACCTCTACCGCTCTGGCACCGCTTCTTATAGACTTATGCAAAAAAGCTATTTGAAATACATACCCGCTAAACTTCTTCATCTCCCCGTGAAAACGGTCATAATATTTGCGCATATACGCTCTATACCCACCGGTCCAATCGTGAACCAGAGGAAAACCCAGGCCGAAGCGCACGATGGCGTTCCCCACCACGCTAAAAATCTTGCGGTGTAAGCCCCAATTCGATGGAATCGATCCTCCCCTGATATACCGGCTCCCTACGACAAAATCAGCTCCCTTATCTATTTCTTTTATAAACGATGAAAACGATGCCGGATCATGAGACAAATCTGCATCCATTTGAACTATTAGATCCGCATGCAACGTGTCTATAGCGTACTGCATGCCCCGAAGCAGAGCCCTTCCCAGCCCTTCTTTTTTGCCGGAAAGTAAAAATATGTCCGGATGTTTCCTGGCGTACCTCCGTACTACTTCCTGCGTGCCGTCTTCTGAAGTATCATCAACCACAAGAAACGAAAAAGCGTGCCCGGGTATCCCGGTAACCGCCTGACTTAAACCATCTAACAAAACGATAATATTCCCCCTTTCGTTATAAGTGGGAAGGATGACTGTAACGTTCATAGAAAGAGGAATTACATCAATTCGCGCCAGTAATTCAGAAGGTCTTCCATGGTTTTTTTGAAAGGTATTTCAGGTTTCCAGCCGGTCTTTGCCAGGAATTTAGAATTATCACCCGTCAAAACCGGCACATCGGATGGCCGCATTCTGGAAGGATCCTGAACTACTGTTATCTTGGCTTTAGAGAATGAAAGGAGGAGATCCAGCATGTCTCCTACGCGCACGCTTTTGCCGATACAGATGTTATATACCTCTCCTGCATCGCACTTTTCTACGGCCAATAGGTATGCGCGCACCATGTCCCGCACATCAGTCCAATCCCTCGCTGCATCCAAATTCCCCACACGGATAACAGGCTCCTGCTTTCCCTTTTCTATTGATGCAATCTGTTTGGCGAAGTTTGACGTAGCGAATGTTTCGCCCCTGCGCGGCCCTGTGTGATTGAACCCGCGCGTTCTCACTATTTTCATGCCATAGGAGCAATAATATTGATACCCAAGGTAATCCATAGCCACTTTTGATACGGCATACGGGCTTTGAGGTCGAAGCGGGTTCGTTTCTTTTATGGGAAGCTCATCTTTATACACCAGTCCGTATTCCTCGGACGAACAGGCTATCTGTATCGTAGAATCTATATGAGCCTGCCGTACTGCTTCAAAAAGATTTGCCGACCCTACAATGTTTACCTCCAGCGTCACTGATGGCGATACCCAGGACGTCGGGACGAACGACTGCGCGGCCAGATGAAATATATAATCAGGCTTAATACGTGAAATCGTCGTGTATAAACTATGAGAGTCCAGAAGATCCGCGTCTTCCAGATGGAGCTTGAACTTTATAGATTCTATGTGATCTGTTTTACTGCGCGGCCTGCACAGTCCATATACTTCATATCCTTCAGCAAGAAGCAGCTCTGCCAGATGGCTTCCGACAAATCCTGCAATTCCTGTAATAAGTGCTTTTTTCGCTGTCATATGATTCCTCCTTTTATTATTGTTACATTCTTCCTATTCCATAATACATAAATCCGAGAGCTTTCACGCGTTGCGGGTCATAAATGTTCCGACCGTCAAACAATACCAGATCGTTCATTCCCTTTGCAAGACGTACTAAATCCAATTGGATAAACTCGTTCCACTCGGTTACTACAGCGACTGCATCCGCGCCATCTGCCGCCGCATACGCATCGCGCGCATATAGTACTTCTTTTGGAAGCATTCGCTTCGCGTTCTCCATGGCGACCGGGTCGTAAGCGACAACCCGCGCGCCTCTGCGAATCAAGTCGCCCGCTATATATATCGAGGGCGCCTCGCGCATATCATCTGTATTCGGTTTAAAAGCAAGACCAAGCATGGCAATGGTTTTTCCGCGAAGTTTTTTACCGAAATGACCAACAATTTTTCTGACGAAATGTCTTGCCGCCTGCTGATTTACCTCATCCACAGCCTTCAATAGAGAAAAATCATAATCGTGCAACTGTGCTATCGCAATCAAAGCTTTTACGTCTTTCGGAAAGCAGCTTCCTCCATACCCGACACCGGGGTAAAGGAAACTTCTTCCTATGCGTTTGTCCATTCCAACTCCCTCCAAAACATCCTCGACGTCCGCGCCAACATTCTCGGACAGAAAGGCCATTGCATTTGCGAAAGAAATCTTCGTAGAGAGCAATGCATTAGAAGCATATTTAATCAACTCTGCCGTCTCTACATTACAAAGCACCGATTTCCCGTTAATAGGTTTATGCAACTCTAAAAGAATCTTCCGCGCCCTGTCTGACGTTGTTCCGATGATGACCCGATCAGGATGAAGCGTGTCGGAAATGGCCGTGCCCTCGCGCAAAAATTCAGGGGCGGACGCTATGGCAAAAGATGATCCCTCCGGCTTATTCTTTTCAATAATTTCCGCCACTTTCCTTCCGGTCCCGGGCGGAACAGTGCTTTTGGTTACGATAACTTTATACCCCACCAGATGCTTGGCGATAGATTCTGCAGCTTTGTAGACACTCGTTAAATCCGCCTCTCCGCTGGTTGAGGAAGGAGTGCCAACACAAATAAAAATGACGCTCGAGGGGACGATGGCCTCTTTATAGTTGACAGTAAAATGAAGTCTGCCTGCTCCGATATTGCGTTGTACCAGCTCCGCCAAACCCGGTTCATAGAAAAGCAGCTTCCCGCGTTTGAGCTTTTCAATTTTATCTTCCGACCTTCCAACCACCCATACCGTATTGCCTAAATCGGCAAATACAGCGGCTGTCACAAGTCCTACGTATCCGTGTCCGATATATGCAATGGTCATATCTTGGGAAATTGCTATGAATAAAGTTACTGTCGTGCTTCTCGTTCCTGTCGAGCTAGCTCTCTCAGTCCTTCTTCAAATCCTCTCATCTTTACACCTAATGCCTGTATTTTATCATTTTTCAAAACGGCCCGCTGGGGAAAGGGTGCTCTCCCCGCCATGAATTCGGCAAACGTTGTCTTTGATACAAGCGACGCATCATATCCAAGGAAACGGGCGATGGTGACTGCGGCTTCATAGGGCGTCAATGCGCTTCCGCCGACAACATGGTAAATGCCTGAAGCGTTTTTTGAAACAAGCACGTTCAGTGCACCCGCAATATCATCAACGAATGTCGGAATAAACAATTGGTCTACCGGCGCGCGAAGTGGCTTGCCTGAACCAAGCATGTCCATCATTTTATGAACGAAATCCCGCTTGCCTTTCGGATTGGCCCGATATGGGTTGGCTATACGCACGACAAGTCCGCCTGATAGGGGAATAACGTACTTTTCACCCTCCCATTTTGTCATCGCATACCATCCCTGCGGATTGGGCTCGTCACCCTCGTCATAAGCGTCTTTCGTTCCGTCAAATACATAATCCGTGGAAATATATAACAGGCGCTTCCCAGTTTTGCGGCATATGGAGGCAATATTTGCCGTGGCATCCACATTGATCTTCCATGAAAGACTTTCTTTTCCCTGACAGCGTTCATCTTCGGCAGCCTGCACGTCTGTGTACGCCGCCAGATGAAATACCCAGTCTGCTTTGGAAGCTTGCAAGCGGTTTTTTACAGCTGGATAATCCGTAATATCAACGCCGGTATCAAGGCTAAGATCTTCGAAGGAAAAATCTTTTTGCAAAAGCTCTACAATCCGCGAACCGATAAGACCGGATAAACCAGTGCCTATAATGTTCATGATTTGATATTGTGCCACCACGATTTGTTCTTTTTGTACCACTCGATTGTTTTAGCCAACCATGTATCAAACTTGTGCGCAGGAATCCACCCCAGTTCCCGATTGATCTTTGACCAATCAATCGCATACCGCCTGTCATGTCCTGGTCTATCTTTGATAAAAGCAATCATCGAAGTATCAGATCCCATGAGTTGACATATTTTCCTCACAACGGTCAGATTGTCGATGTCTTCCGTCAATCCGCCAACGCAATATGTCTCGCCCGGCTTTCCTTTCTGCAAAACGACATCAATTGCCCGGCAGTGATCGTCAACGTACAACCAATCGCGGACATTGCGTCCGTCACCATATATCGGCACATTTCTCCCTTCCAAAATATTCGTTATAGCAAGAGGGATCAATTTCTCCGGGAATTGATATGGACCAAAGTTATTGGAACAATTTGTTATGGTAATTGGTAAACCATATGTATGAAAATATGAACGCACTAAATGATCTGAGGCTGCCTTGCTGGCTGAATAAGGACTTCTGGGATCATAAGGTGTTCGTTCACTAAATTTACTCGTATCGCCAAGATTCAATGATCCGAATACTTCATCCGTTGAAACGTGATGAAATCGCTTGATACCTTTTCTGACCGCTTGTTCGAGAAGCACATGGGTACCGACAATATTGGTCATGACAAATGGAGCAGCCTCCTGTATAGAACGGTCGACATGGCTTTCTGCGGCAAAATGAACTATCACGTCTGCACCGCTCATCGCTTGTGCTACCACCCCGGCGTCGCAAATATCTCCTTTGATAAAATGATATCTCGGGTTATCAGAAAGCGCTGAGAGATTGTCTAAATTCCCTGCATATGTCAGCTTGTCCAGGTTGACAATTACATCATCAGGATAATGGTTTATCCAATAGTGGATAAAGTTGGAACCGATAAATCCGGCGCCTCCGGTGACCAGCAATTTCATAACTTTATGAACTTTACAAACTTTATGAACTTTTAACTATGTTATATTTTTGTTTGTGATCGGCATTCCGCGTGTCCAGTCATAACAGATCTCGGGGTCGTTATATGCGATACGCCCTTCTTCATCTTTGTTATATACGGAACTTGTGACGTAGACCAAGTCTGCCGGCCCGTGAAGCACTTTTAATCCGTGCGCCACGCCACCGGGGATTTTAACAACGACATTCTGGCCTTTTTCCCCAAGCACAAACTCCATCAACTCGCGGTATGTCGCCGAATGAGAGCGGATATCGTAAAGAACGGCTTTTATGGTCCCTTGTACTACATACCACCAATCTGTCTGCGTTTTGTGAACATGCCATGCCTTTACCACCCCTGTATGCATCGACGACCTTGACATCTGTCCAAACCCCTCTTTGAAAAAAGGGTCTGTTATTCGTATGATTTCTTCAAAAAAACCCCGCTCGTCGGGCAGCCGTACAAGATCCTTGGTGACAACGCCGTCAATCATAATTTTCCTTCTTTGACCAGTTGTGCAACCTGAATATTGGCCCGCAAAAGCTCATCGTGAGATGTGCCGGCATCCACCCACCAGTCGATAACATCGCACAGAAGCGATCCTTCCCGAAGGTATTGATTATTAAGATCAGTGACCTCGAGCTGACCCCTGGCTGACGGTTTGAGTTTTCTGATCGAATCAAACACCCGATTATCGTAAAGATACACCCCTGTTTGGGCGATATCCGATTTGGGATCTTTTGGTTTCTCCTCAATCGACAGCACATTTCCCTTTTTGTCTATATCGATAACCCCGTATTGTCTGGCGAGCATATCCAGATGAACACCAAAAACCATCGCGGCTTTACCGTGGTCCGCATATCTTTTTGTAAATTTCTTTATGGACTCTTTAAGATCAAAGTGAAATATATTGTCTCCCAGGATTACTAAAATCGGCTCATCATGCGCGAACTCTTCTGCCAGTTTTATAGCGTCCGCTATGCCGCCAGCAGAATTTTGTTGAATCGCGTAATAAAGCCGAAGATGGAATTCCTCACCCGATTTCAGAAGATTTGCAAAATCTCCAACATGATCACCGCTTGTGATGAGCAATACTTCTTTTATCCCCGCCCTCTTCATAGCCTCCATGGGATAATAAATCATGGGTTTCCTGTAAACCGGCAGGAGATGTTTATTGGTAACCAACGTAAGAGGACGAAGTCTGGTAGCTAACCCTCCGGCTAAAATAACACCTTTCATGTTATCTCTCCTTTCTCTTCATGAAATAATCGTCATTAATAATACGACAGCAATGGCAGCAATGAGTACATATTCTAACACAATTCTCCAATGCAGATCTTTTTCCAACGCATGATGAATGATTCCCCATGCTAAATATGCAAGACTCGTCAGGATACCCACTGTCAGCTGCATAGAGCGGTCGCCGTATGCGTACAAAAATGCAGAGATTCCGATAACAAGAATTCCCACAAGAACGGCAAAATGGATGGCGTGCGACTTCATAGTAAGCTCCCTCCGGGAACACTGCTTAAAGCAATCAATATTGCGCACAAAAATAAAATATGGGCGATATTATGACCGGATAATCGTACTGTACCGCGTCTGGCAACTACTAAGGCGTCTACTGCTAATACCCCCATCAGTATTCCGACAAATACAAATACCACATTATGCGTCACTGTTGGCATATCGAGCAATGGTTTTTTCAATACTGACGTCAGGTTTTCGGACAGCACAGTTGTCCTTCCCGCCTGCCCTGTTTGTTGCTGTGCCAATACCGGCGTTTCTTCTGAAGCAGATTGCTCCGGTATCTCCGGCTGCTTTGGAGAAACCGCCAAATGTTCCCCGGAGGAGACAAGAGCCTGCCCTTCTGTTGCACCAAACATCTGAACCACCAAAGTAGTTTCTTCGCCTCCTAAAATACCATTGACAACAGCAAAACCCATTTCCCGGTATCCGGGCTTGATAATGTTATCTTTATGCGTCGGAGAGGCCATCCATGCCTCTACGAGACTATGGCTGTCGGAGAAATTTTTGGCTAAATTTTCTCCCGCCAGGGTATAGCGGTAATTTGCTCCGAGGATAAATTGCCATGGCGTATCCCCATCCGGGCTTGTGTGCGCCCAATAATTTTTTTCAAACATGTTTTTAGCTTTGGCTGCTGCTGCTTCAGACAATTGCGTGTTAAGCTCAAGCGGAGCTAATCCGAGACTCTGCCGTTTAGCATTTGTTTCCGCAAGCAGTTGGTCTACACGGATATCGATCGCATATCCTAACACTTGCGGATATTCTCTGTGGACAAAGCGCAATCCCAAATTAAAAACAAGCAGAATAAGAACATATGATAGCATGGCATCCAAATGCAATATCTTTGACCGGTGATTATTGCTATGGTGCGGCAAAAAGAAATGTTGGAGCAAACGCCTGATTTTCATATACGTTTCTGTATCACCATCATATCAAAAAAAACAGGGTGACCGCCAGCATCTTAATATTTATTGGAGTTTCCATACTGAAAATCCGCCACTTTTCCTGACATGCTGTCATTGACGGGAACGGACAGAAGCATTCCAAGCGCGTTGGCAATTGCCGCCGCCACACGCAAGCCGGTATACGACCCTGGGCCGGTATGCACGGTTATTCCCGTAATATCATAAACAGATTTACGATGTTCTCTCAATGCGTTATCCAGAAGAGGCAGAATCACCTGCGCTTTAGTCATCGGAACATGAGAACGATACTCGAAGCGTTGGTTATCCATCAAAAAAATCACCCTTGTATCCGATGAAGAAGAAGCATCGATCGAAAGCCCAAAAGGAGATCTCAACTTTACCGCTCCCTGCCGCAAAATAGTATACGGCTCTATGGAGCAATCAACAACCGTTGAGACTGTTTTCCCGCTGCATTCACCCGGTACTACCATATCAACAAGCGCAACGAGCCCGGAATCCAGGTCTTGCCGGCTATATGCAGTCTTTTGACCGGAAAAGTTTGCCGAACAACCGATTATTGGAACGCCTACACCCCGGATCACTGCAAGCGGGATTCGGTGATCCGGCATACGTAGTCCGATGGTTTTTCCTGCGCCGCGGATAGGGGAGTAGATGATGTGTGTTTTACATGGCGCTACAATCGTCAATCCCCCAGGCCAATATCTATCCATTAGACGTCGCACAATTATCGACGGTCGGGAATAGTAGGCGAGTGCCATGGTTATGGAAGACACCAGGAGCGGAGTTGCCTGTGACGGCGGACGATGACGTATTTTAAATAACCGGTCAACCGACTCCCCGCTGTCCATCCTGCATCCAATACCCCATGCGGTATCCGTGGGATAGATCACTACTCCACCACCTTTTACTATACGTATGGCTTGTTTTATTGCTTGATCAGGCTTCATGCTGTATGAAAATCTTATGCGATCCGTCGGATAAAGCTGTAAAGCGAATATCAATCCTTTTCTCTGGTAACAAACTTCCTAGTTTTTCCGCCCATTCTATAGCTACAATTGCTGATGGATTTACAAATGTTTCTAAAAGACCTAAATCATGTATGGATTGAGAATCTTCTATGCGGTAAAGGTCTACGTGATACAGACAAAAAGGTTTCGGCAATAATTCATAACGTCGCACAATAATAAACGTGGGGGAGAGCAGGCGAGTCCTTAATAATCCGATCCCCTTCGCAAACCCTTGGACAAACGTGGTTTTCCCGCTTCCAAGCTCACCATACAGACACACAATCGTTGGGCATTTTTCTCCCCTTCTCTCTAATTGGAGCTTTATCCGATGCCCAATGCCCGCACCCAAGCTCTGAGTCTCCTGGGGGCTTTTGGTAATAATTTCACAAGGGATATCCATATAATTCCTGCTCCAATGGCATCAATTATAACATCGCGCGCTCTCCCTTCGCGCGTCGGGACAAACATCTGATGTATTTCGTCGGTTACCGCATATCCTATACTCAACAAAAACGACGCGACATGCCACAATCGTGCGCTGCCGGGCCATGTACTTCGAATTGCCCGATAGCACAAGAGGTACAAAATCGCATACTCCGATACGTGAAGTGTTTTAAAAACAATGAAATTGATAACCTGTTCTTCGGAAACGGCAATACGCTGATTGCTTGAAAAAATGAAAATTGCCGCCATCCAAACGATAACGGGAACCCATGGTTTCATAATTACAGCTTCCCCTGTGCCTGCCAGAGAGTCACCAACGCTAAAAGTGCCAGCCCTAACCCGATACTAACAAAAGAAATAGCCAGAGATTTTGCAGGATAGATCCTGGCGTCATCCGACGCTATCATATCAGAATTTCTACCCGTATCGCCACCGGACGCATCCGTCGCAGCACCTCTCACGAGCTCATCAAACTGCAATCCAATGGGCACGGTCTCGTTTGCATGTTCCGGAGGATCCGTTATTTCGGCGTCTTGCGCGAGTGGTGCGGGAGTAGGTGTGGGAGTTGGCGTAGAAGTTGAAGTCGGCGTTGGAGTCTTGGTCGATTCCGGAGTCGGTGTGGGAGTTGGGGTTGGACTCGGGGTCGATGTTGGGGTGGGCATCGGTGTTGGGGTCGGGGTTGGAACGATTGGGTTTAACGCAAGAGAACTATTTGATTGGAAACTCGTTCCGCAACTACTATTCGCATTGAGGCATGCACGCAGAAACAATACCTTCGATTCATCAACAGCTCCGTTTTTCATCCTACATTGCAACGCCTCTTGCCACGTTCCATCTGCACCAATGGTGACTTGCGGCATATCAATCCATGCACCGGTAGATCCCGTATCATCAAGCCATTTTGACGTTTGGGGATTAAACGTTTGGCCATCGGTAAGCGACGAGCTACTTGCCCCAATTCTACATTTGAGAAAATATATGTTTCCCGCAAGCGCACCACTTACCGATGCAGTAACGGAAAATGAATTACCAATGACCGGAGAGATCGTATTGACACTTACAGGCGTAACTGTTGCGGCGAGGACGTGATCAGGAAATACTATCGAGAAACAGAAAGTGATAAAAAATCCAATAATACCGGCGCAGCAAAACATTCCGTGATTAATTATCCGCTCTCTTGTATGTCGCTCTTTTTTATACGCATACACAAACCGTGACGCATCACTTCCTCCGCCTGAACCTCCATCTGTCTGATAATTCGTAATAACGTACTGTTCTACTCTCCGTGCCGCATCTGGCGATAAACACTCCCTATATATCCAATAATCCCTATCTTTGTTTACGCCATGCCCTTTAAATAACCTCGCTTGCGCATCTCCTGCTATGCCAACATACCATTCTGTCAATGGTGTATTCGTTCTACGGATATATTGAACTATGTCGTTTACAACACTGCTTTCTTGTTGTTGCATAGCGCCTCCTTTGTAATAAATGGTGTAGCCCAAGTGTAGATTGGTGATAGATGACTCAACTGCGACTCACGGACGAGTCGGGAAATTTAGGAGAGTTTCGAAGCGAGTGTGGGGTTTATACAATACTTTTTATCTGTGTGAGAGATGAGCTTCATACCAGTCAGCTTTTTTACCCTGGCATTTACCGCCTCGACCGCATCATACACAAGTCGCTTCACGTTTTTCTGTTCATCGAGTTCTCCCATAGCATCAGACAGATCGAGCGTATCATATTGTTTTTTTGGATTTTTAAAGAGTAATTTGCATATATCTTGTTGATACGAATCGACGGGGATATCTATGACATGGATTCCGTTAATAATGATTTTGCTTCCTGGCGGATCAAAAGCAATCCGATCAACGACAACGCATTGAGGATTGGCAAGCATTGCCAATCGTTCTTCGATAATTTTCCCGATATCATTTCGATAGATAAAGATCGTGAACACAGCAAAGACGAGAACAGAAAGCAACCCTGCGGCAAAAGATAATAACAACTGATTGCCGAGTATCTGGCTCAACTGATCAAGTCCTTTTCCTACGGCAACGATACCGACCGTTTTTTCTTCGGCAATGATGGGTTGAACATGAAGCATGTATCTCTTTTGCGACCACGTATCGGTTATGACCGGAAAATCTTTACGTTTCAGCGCATCCCGAAGATAACTTTTGTCAATATATGCAGGAGGGCCGCCAATGCTTTTATGACTTACGTTAAACACATCAATTATTTCAAATGAGAGATTGTGATCGAGTTCTTTATCAACAACGTGTGTCGCATCGAGTACCTCGTTGGTAAACGCGAGTTGACGGTCAAGCGTTTGTGCATTTGCCAGGAGTACCGCATCCAGTTCAGCCTCCGACCGTCCGGCCGGCTCAAAGTATCCAAGGAGGATCACACCTCTTTCCTGACGTTGCCGTTCAATGCGATAGGAAAATACCCTCCAATACTCACCAATGGGAGAGACAATAGTTTTGGGTATCGCAAACGAAGAAGCATAAGTGAAATTAGAAGTGTCCAAAAAGCCGCCAATGATGTTCATGCGGTCAATAAGGAATCCATCAAGTGAAAAAATATAAAGCGGGATCTCTGAGGGGGTAGTCGTGTCAGATAAATATTTATTGGTATTCCATACTCCATTGCTGTACTCAAAATCCTCTGAAACGGAAGTAGCAGTAATTTTCAGATACTTCTTCATATCATGAAGCGAGAGAGACCGGATGATATAGTAGCTGGCGGTCAGATACAAAACAAACGTAATAAGAAAAACTGCGGACAATCGGAGAATTACTTTTATCTCGGACTTGTCTGTGTGAAGCGTCTTGATAAAGCCGAACATACGTAAAATAAATGAATCCTGTGTTACTGCACGTGCAAATAGAAACTTACCAGCCCCTCACTGTGATCGATATATTTAATCTTTATGATGCTTCCTCCGCCGCAAACCTGGCTTGATGAATATAGCTTACCGTCTTTTGGGGCACGGATAACGTCACTAGCAGATGATAGCATGTCAAATCCCGTATGAATTCCTCCTGAATACGTGTACCGATAGCTCCATTGCGTGTGCCCGAACCGCTGTGTCAGGCGTATTGTGTCCTCAAGAGGCCAACCCCAGTCTCCGCTTCCGACCGTCCAATTGCTCTGTGTCTGCTCATCATAGATGGTTTTGCCGGAAAGATATCCTGCCGGATCAACCCATGCATTATTATTACGTATTTCGAAATGCAGATGTGAACCCGTCGAACACCCGGGATATCCGGTATTCCCGACGAGAGCTATCGGCTCTCCCCTTTTCACCGGTCCGATCTCTACCCCCTCTACGATAGCCCGCTCCAACGCCTGCTTCTCAGCCAACGCCTGCGCCAGAAGCTGCTGGTAGACTGCTTCACTACTCCTGGTCTGTTCAAGAATTGATTGCTTTTCCTTTTTTTGACGGTTATACGCGACCATCTCCTGTTCAAGCTGGCGCTTAAGGCTTTCCTGTTCTCCTTTTTTCTTCTCCCGCGTTTGCCTTCTGTCCGATAAGTCATTCTGCGTAAGCTGAAGCTGTTGATACACTTTTGCATCCTCTTCCTGCACGCGCTCAAGATATTTCGTACGCGTCAAAAAGTCAGAAAAGCTTGAGCTCAAAAACAGCAGGCCAAACGGTGAAATTCTGCTTCGCTTATACGACTCCGGAATTCTATGGAGGGCAAGCTGAAGCCTTTTTGTTTTATCATCTTCAAGTCTGTCGATTTCCGAGTTTAGAACGGCAATTTCTGAAGCAAGTTTTTCTATCGCCATTTTCATCGTGGCGATCTTGAGAGATGACAGTGATATCTGTGAATCAAGAATCTTAATCTGTCTGGCCAGTGAGTTTTCCTGTCCCTGCAAATCTCTGATTTTTGTCTGAAGTTCCTCAATGGTTCTGTTCACCTCGTTCCCGCTTTGAGCACGTACGGAAAAGCTTGCACCAGGAAGCACACATGCAAGGGATACAACAATAAATATCCAAAAAAATTTCATGCCTGAAGCGTCAAAATTTAAGATACCGGGCAAGCGCTATCAAACTGCCTATTCCCCCAAGCAATACTCCGACTCCTACCATCCCGACGACAAAGCCGGCAGTCGCAAGAACAAGTGATGCTCCGACAGGATCATAAAGGAGAGAACCAATGGACGGCACTTGACCAACGAAGGTCAGAAGAAACGGACGAAGCCAAATGATAAGACCCGCAAGAATACTCCCGGCGCCAAATGCTCCGATCGCACCATATAAAGCGCCCTCTATAACAAACGGAAGTCGTATATACCACAAAGATGCTCCAACCAGTTTGAGAATATCAATCTCCTCCCGTTTAAGTGCGACCTTCATCGCAATGACAGTCATGATGATAAGAAGAGAATTAATTATCAAAAGAAGCGCTAAAGAGCCACCCACACTGCGAATTGCGCTTGTCCATGACAACAATGTCTCTACAACATCCCGCTGATACACTACCTCTTCCACTCCATCCGCTTTTTGAATGATCGGTTCTATCGTACTTAAGTATTTCGGATCAGTAGCAGAAACCTCAAGCGACGCGGGCAGAATGTCTGCCGTCACCATTTCCAACAGAAGAGGGTCGTTTTTGTTTTGTTCGCGATAAATAACCAAAGCATCCTCTTTGGACACGAATTCGGTTGACGCAATCTGCCCCGTTGCTTCAAGCGCTAATTTTAGGCTTGTCGCCTCCTTTTCGCCCGCCGTATCCTCAAAAAATACCGTAATCTGCGGTTTACTCTCAAAATAGCGCAATATCTGCGCGGATGCGACTGTGATCAGGAAAAAAAACCCGCTTACCAAAAAAGTCACGAACATGGTCAGTATCGCCGCAAACGTCTGATAAGGGGAACGGCGCATATGCGTTCGTATGGCCATATTTATTTTCATATATAATTCTTCTTTTTGTTAGGTCCTATGCTTGACGGCATGCGCTTTAGGCTTTGTATAGATTTTATACTGCCCTTTGAGCTCATCGCTCACCAATCTCCCCTGATGCAGCGCTATGGTGCGTTTTTTGAACGTATTGACAATATCCACGTTATGAGTGGCCATCACAACTGTTGTTCCTAATTTGCTTATTTCCTCCAGCGTATGAAGTATCCCCAGGGAAGTTTCCGGATCTAAATTTCCCGTGGGCTCATCTGCCAAAAGAATACCCGGCCCTCCGACAATCGCGCGCGCCATCCCTGTCCTTTGCATCTCTCCGGCTGAAAGCTGCAAAGGGAAAAAGTTCGCTTTATCGCTAAGACCCACGAGCTCCAATACGTCGCGAACGCCATGATATATTTCGTGCGGGGTTTTTCCGAGGATCTCCAATACGAGTGCTATATTCTCAAAGACGGTCCGATCTGTAAGAAGCTTAAAATCCTGAAAAACCGTGCCGATTTTACGACGCAACAAATGGATATTGGAAACAGGCAATATATTGACCTCTTGACCGCCCACAAACACCTTTCCCTTGGTGGGAAGTAAGTCTCTGATGATCAGCCGGAGAAACGTCGTCTTTCCGGCACCGGATGGCCCGATAAGAAAAACAAAATCACCGTCTTGTATCTGAACGGTTATATCTGTGAGGGCGGCGCTGTGCCCAAAAAAACTTTTCGTAACATTGTCGAAGCGAATCATTTCTCAAGAATTTCTATTTTTCCTACATCCATGAGCCAATTGGCTTTTTTGGCTGCCATTGTTTGTCCCCAAATTTTTACTTTTTTACCGACATATGTATCCAGATCTATAACAGACGAAATGAGGAAAGCTGTTTGCGAGGGGCCTCCTTCTCTGATAAGCCTATGTGTCCCCTCGCCGTCTACGCCGTCTTTCTCAATAACTCCCTCTGCGGTGTCTTTAAACGTCTTTTCGTCGGCAATCCCCACGACCGTATCGGTTTTAATAGTTTTTGGGGCTGAACCTTTAGGCAGGCTGAATCCGTTTTTGGCGGAAAGCACATACCCTGTTACCGTCCCAAAAACGATCAGTACGATGTATACGCTGAATACTGTTATTCTGGTTTTGGATGACATAGTAATATCCGGTTTAAGCATAGCGTACATTTCATTATCACATGCTTACGATATCTTTTTCAAGTATGCGATAATAAAGTCTTCTATGTCTCCATCCAGGACACGATCGGTATTGTTTGTTTCATGTATGGTACGCAAATCTTTCACCATATGGTACGGGTGCAGTACATATGATCGGATTTGATTGCCCCATCCCGGCGTTTTGTACTCCCCTTTTAGTTCTTTTTCCTGAACTTTTGCCTGTATTTCCTGCCGCTCCCAAAGTTTTGCGCGAAGAATCTTCAGTGCATATTCTCTGTTTTGACCCTGATAGCGCTGGGTTTGACTCGTCACGACTATTCCGGTCGGCTTATGACGAAGGCGTACCGCTGTTGAAACCTTATTGACGTTCTGACCACCCTTTCCGCCGCTTCGAAAAAAATCCCATTCAAGGTCTCCTTCTTCTACAGTCACACCCTCATTTTCTTCTAAAACAGGAAGCACTTCCGCCATCGCAAATGACGTTTGACGCAAAGCGTCAGCATTAAACGGAGACTGACGGACAAGCCGGTGTACCCCTGCTTCGGCCTTCAAAAATCCATAGGCGTATGCACCCGACACAGCAAGGGTGATGCTTTTGATCCCTGCTTCTTCGCCGGTCGTCATGTCTATTTCTTCCGCTTCCCATCCTTTCCGATCGATATAGCGCGTATACATACGGTATAACATTGCTGTCCAATCCATGGCTTCTGTGCCGCCTTGACCGGCATGAAGTGCGAGGATTGCGTCCCCCGAATCATACGGACCGGAAAGGTATAAAGCGAATTCCAACCGGTCTGCTTCTTTGGCTAACTCGTCTTCCCTGCCCCCGTCAAGAAACAACGCAAGCATCTCCCCTTCTTCCAATTCTTTCCGTAGAATGGAAAGACGCTTCATTTTCACCACGGCGGTCTGATGATCTGACCAAAAACCGGCATGAACGCTTTCCGCTTCAAGCTCCCGTACTTCTTTTCGCTTCTCGTCGGGCTTGAGCTTCGCCAACAACTCTTTCACGCGTTTTTTCAGTTCTTCATCCATGAAAATAATTCTATCACGCCACCGGAAATTCCCAAAGGTGCTATTGTCCTGTTCCGCTACTTGTGGCGGGCTTGCAAATCATCTCTTTCATAGCGGATTGCTGATTCTCCGGAAGATTTTCGTATTGTTTGATAAGCTGTGTCGTAACCTGCTGGGTAACTGTTTCTTTTAATTTTATTTCCACCGATTTAATAACGTCATTCATGATCGAATTCGTGAGACTTACCGGATCAATTTTTTTGACTCGCTCATCGTCTTCAACGCCCAAAACACTCGCTGCGCCTTGCCCCAATTCAGTATTCAAAATCATTTCATGAAGCTGGGTGATGGGGGGAGGCCGGGGTCTGTCGGTAAACCGTTTCCACAAAAGACTTACGCCGATCGCGATAATCCCAACTATCAACGCTGCTGCCAAAAAACGAAATGCGCCGTTCATAGCATTGTTATAGTATCATACCCGCCCCACTGTGTATCATTGCTGGAAAATCCTACACCTGCGTGCTATAACAAGAGTAATGAATATTTTCGGAATTGACCCGGGTACCGCACGTGTCGGATGGGCATGTATAACATGTGAGAAGACTGACATACGAGTGCTATCATACGGATGCATTACGACAAATCCTCCTGATACGCAGGAAAAGCGCCTTTGGCTCATTTACCACACGATTTTGGAACTTTTGAAGCGCTTTAAACCCGCGATAGTAAGCGTTGAAGACCTTTTCTTTGCAACGAACGCAACAACCGCAATAGCAGTAGGCCAGTCACGCGGCGTTATTCTGCTTGCGGCTTCTGAAAGCGGATTACCCGTGGTATCATATACTCCGCTTGCCGTAAAACGTACAATAACCGGAAGCGGCACTGCACAAAAGGTGCAAATGCAACGCATGGTTGCCAGGATTTTAAAACTTAAGGAGATCCCGAAGCCTGACGATGCTGCAGACGCTCTGGCAATCGCGCTTACGCATGCGTATTCATATAAAATGAAAGAAAAAGTACTATGATCGGAGCTCTTACCGGCACAGTGTTCTATAAGACAGCAAACCCGATTATACTCGACGTGGGTGGCGTGGGATACGCCGTGCACCTGCCTCCAAACCAAATAGACCGGTTAGCAATCGGTGCCAAACATACTTTCTTCGTCCACACGTATGTACGGGAAGACGCCATGAATCTCTACGGATTTAGAAGCCGCGAAGAACTTGTATTGTTTGAACTTCTTCTGACGGTTGCCGGCATCGGTCCGCGTACAGCGCTTTTGGTCGTAGACCGAGGAGTAAAGGATACCACGAAAGCAATCGTCGAAAGCGATGTGGCGTTTTTTACGACCATCCCGCGGCTTGGCAAAAAAAACGCACAGAAAATTATTATCGAACTCAAAAGCAAAGTAGGAAGCGTCAGAGATCTTGATTTATCGGATACCGCAACCGGAGAAACCAAAGAGATTTTGGATGCTCTTCTTTCTATGGGATTCGACCGTAAAGAAGCGATTGCCGCTATCAGAAAACTTACTGCCGAGGACACAAACCTTGAGCAGAAAATCCGTCACGCGCTCAAACTGCTTGGGTAACAAAATATAATAATATGACCAACATATCTCCAAAAAACGAGCAAAAGCCGGAAACGCCGGTAACACCCGAGGAAGAATACCTGTTTACTTCCCTGCGGGCGCGAACATGGGATGAATTTGCCGGCCAAACACAAGTGAAGCATGCATTCCAAATCGCCATAAAAGCCGCAAAGAAGCGCAAAGAAGCTATCGAACACATACTGCTCTATGGTCCGCCAGGACTTGGGAAAACCACACTCGCCCACCTCATCGGAGACGAGATGGGCGTCAATGTACGCGTTACGTCGGGCCCTGCCATCGAACGCGCAGGAGACCTGGCGGCAATTCTCACCAATCTGGAACCCAGGGATGTACTTTTTATCGACGAAATCCACCGGCTCAACAAAATCGTTGAAGAGACTCTCTATCCGGCTATGGAAGACTTCGCGCTGGATATCGTCATAGGCAAAGGACCTTCTGCCCGAACGCTTAGACTTGACCTGCCGCCTTTCACGATCATCGGAGCGACAACCAGAATCGGCCTTCTATCCTCCCCTATGCGCGACCGGTTTGGCGTAATCACCAGACTGTCGTTTTATAAACCGAAAGAATTGGAGGAAATATTGGCCCGCGCGGCTAAAAAACTTAATATAGCAATAAACGATCAAGCGCTTGTAGAGCTTTCCGTAAGAAGCCGCGGGACCCCGCGAATAGCACTGCGGCTCCTTAAACGTGTACGCGACGTTGCCCAAGTGGAGGGAGAAGGACACATCACGCAGGATATTCTCACGCGAACGCTTACGATGCTGGAAGTGGACAGTGTGGGCCTTGACGACTCTGACCGGAGGCTCCTTCTTACCATTATCGACAAATTCGCCGGAGGACCGGTAGGCATAGAAACGCTCGCCGCCGCGCTTTCCGAAGACGTCGGGACCGTGGAAGAAGTGTTGGAACCGTATCTCATGCAAATCGGATTTCTCAAACGGACCCCGAGAGGAAGAGTAGCGACTCCTATCGCTTACGCACACCTCGGGAAAGCTTTCCCGGGGACTTCGGAACAAAAGAAGCTTAGTCTGTAATTACGGAAGTGACGTCCAGTCGCTTTGACTATCAAACAGTGCATCGTGGAACTGCCAGAATTTTCCCTGATCTGCCGCACATGCTGCGGCCTCCGCTGTTTTTTGTGCATGGGAGTGGATCGAAATAAGCGGAAAGTGTTTGTAAACAAATCGTATCTTCTCTCCATATGTTGAAAGAACTTGCTTCATGGTCTGATACCCTCTCTGACAGTACTGACATTGAAAATCAGAATACTCCACAATCATAACGGGTGCGTTTTCCGGTCCTTTATTCGGCGCATCACCCGCGGGAATTTGCTGCTTTTTGGGCTTGAACGCACCTGCTTTGGACGCTTCCTGAAGGCTTTGTGAATATTCCGCTGCATCATCAGATCCCTTTCCGTCCAGTTCCTTATCGATAATCTCCTTAAATGCTTCAAACGGAAATGCCCCGCCTAAGAACCTGCCGTTTATAAAAAAGGACGGTGTTCCGGACACCCCGTACTTTTCTCCATCAGCGACACTTGCGTCTACCTCTCCCTTCTTTTCTCCTTTGTCCATACACTCAACAAGCTTCTTGTCGTTGGCTCCTGCTTGTTTTGCAAACGCTTTCATAGCATCGGAAAATGACTTGTATTTGGCGTTTGCCGGCCCCTGAGCCGGAGCGCTGCCGGATAAAGCGGATCCTTTTTCCAGATACTTGACTTTGGTATACAAGGAACCGATGACAAATGCGGCAATCACTAATGCGGTAACGAGAATAATCAGGATGATGCCGGGTAGCTGTCGGGTTTTGGCCGGTTCTGCCATAGAATGCTATTGTACCCACAATAAAATAAGTCCCGCAAGTAGGAAAAAATCTGCTAACTTGGCGTGAACCCGAGAGCGAGTTGACAAACACAGAAAATACCAGAGGTGTCAATAGCGTTTCACCTTAGAGGTGTATTTGATAACGCCTGTTCAAAAAGACAGATTCCCGATATAATGGCGATGGTGCTTATATAATCCCTTTTATGAAACGATTCATACGAAAATTTTGGAAGTATATTGTCGTGTTTTCTGTTCTTGCCCTGATCGGCGGAATTTGGTGGACAAGACGGGCTAAACAACAAACCGCTTCGGCGATTACCACAGCCCACGTTAAACAGGAAACGTTTATTAAAACAATATCCTCATCGGGGAAAACCAAGGCGGATAGATCAGTAAGCTTAAAATTCCAAACATCAGGAAAACTCACCTGGGTAGGGATCAAAGAAGGTGATACGGTCGCGCCGTATCAGGCAATTGCTGCTCTTGACTCCCGCGAAGTACAGAAAAATCTGGAAAAAGCACTGCGGGATTATGACAAAGAGCGCAACGACTTTGAAGAAACATGGCGCGTGGATTATAACGGTAAAAAACCGGAACAAGCCCTTACCGATACCGTCAAACGGATTTTGGAAAAAAATCAATGGAATCTGGAGCGCGCCGTCCTGGATGTAGAACTTAAACGTTGTCAGTCGAATACTCGCCCTCGTGACTCCGATAGGGGGTATTGTGACCCGCCTGGATACGCCCGTGGCCGGGGTCAACATAACGCCCGCAACAGCGGTGTTTGAAATTTCTGATCCAAAAAGCCTGATTTTTGAAGCCAATATTGACGAGGTTGACATTGAGGGATTGACGATAAATCAACAAACCATCATTGCCCTTGACGCTTACCCGGAGGCAACATTTTCGGGGAAAATATCCTACGTTGCCTATATGTCAGAACCCTCAAGCAGCGGAGCGACGGTATTTCCCGTCAAAATCACATTTGATAAACCGGAAAATCTGCGCATCGGGTTAAACGGCGACGTCACAATTGAGGTAGAGAGGCAGGACAACGCACTCACCATCCCCACCGAAGCACTGCGTGAAGATAAAGATGGAGCATACGTGTACAAAAAAGAAGGCAATGCGTTTACCAAAACCCGTGTGAAAGCCGGACTCAAAAATGACAACGATATCGTGATCGACGCCGGTCTTGCTGAAAAAGATATCGTGGTAACCAAAGGTTTCGGGAACATCCCTAAGGCGGAAAAGTGAAGAACAATCCATACGTATGAGACCAGATCTTCTGCGTGTTGTGGGCGTTTCCAAGGAATACAGGATGGACGGTGTGGCGTTTCACGCACTGACAAACATATCCTTCGCCATAAAAAAAGGTGAATTTGTTGCCATCATGGGTCCCTCGGGATCAGGCAAATCCACGCTTATGCATATCATCGGTTGTTTGGATCGGCCCTCCAACGGCAAGGCGTATTTTGAAGGACGCGATGTCTTTGCGGCAAATGATCGGGAACTTGCGAGCATCAGGAACATCCATATCGGATTTGTATTTCAGCAGTTCAATCTGCTACGCAGAACTTCTGCTATTGCCAATGTAGAGTTACCGCTTGTGTACGCGAATGTATCTTCCAACGAAAGACATAAGAAAGCCAAAAACATTCTTGAGCAAGTTGGGCTGGGCGACAAAACAGAAAACTTCCCTTCGCAACTTTCCGGCGGAGAACAACAGCGCGTAGCCATAGCCCGGGCACTCGTCACCAACCCAAGCATTATTCTGGCTGACGAACCAACAGGCAACCTGGACAGCAAATCCGGAGCGGACATCATAAAGATTCTCAAGCGTCTCCATGAGGAGGGCCGGACCATCGTCCTGGTGACCCATGATGAGCACGTGGCTTCTCACGCGCGGCGCATCATAAGCATAGCAGACGGAGTGATCGTCGGGGACAAAAAACAGTGAGGCAACTATGAACGGACTTGAATACATCAAACTGGCGTTTACCGCGCTTCGCACCAACAAGGTGCGGTCGCTTTTGACGATGCTGGGCATCATCATCGGGGTGGCTTCCGTCATCCTTTTGGTTTCCATCGGCACTGGACTGCAGAATTTTGGCAAAGACGTAAACCCGGTAGGCAAAACATTACCGATAAACGGCGTGCAGTTTGAAATTTCCGGTGTACTCAAATCCAAAGGCGGCGGAGGAGCTATGGGAAGCGCTGACGACTTTGCCGCAATTCCACTGACAACCGCCATGCGGCAATTCGACCGCACTCGTCCGTATATGATATTTGTTGAAGTCATCGACAGTGAACACGCCTCACAAGCCAAGGAAGACGCAGAGAGGATTCTTGCCAAGCGCCTGAAAGATGATGAGTTCAGCGTAATGGAACAAACGCAGTTACTCGATACGATTAATCAGTTCCTCGGTGTCATAACAGCAGCTCTCGGCGGCATTGCCGCAATCTCACTTGTTGTGGGAGGAATAGGCATTATGAACATTATGCTGGTTTCGGTGACGGAACGGACGCGCGAGATCGGACTGCGCAAAGCAGTGGGCGCCAAGCCGGAAGACATCATGATGCAATTTTTGATTGAATCGGTGTTTTTGAGCCTTTTCGGCGGAGGCTTAGGCATCGGCCTGGGAGCTCTGGGGTCAATGGCCATAAATATGTTTATCAAAACATCAATTACTGCTTGGTCCGTACTCATGGCATTCGGATTTTCTGCCGGTATCGGAATTGTCTTCGGAGTCGCACCCGCAATTCGCGCGTCGCGTCTGGACCCGATAGACGCCCTTCGATACGAATAGCGAAAACGTTTATCATTAATGTATACTTGACAAGTGTAAAGCGATGCTTTATACTTGATATTATGAACGGCATTCTCCAAAGAATAACAGAGAAAAAACATAAACTCGATACCCATAAACCACTTCCTGCGGAGCTGGTAAAAAACCTTGAAGAATGGTTAAAAGTTGAATTAACATACTCATCAAATGCTATTGAGGGGAATACGTTGTCACGCATTGAAACGGCAGAAGTTATTGAAAAAGGCATTTCTTCAGTTATCAGCGGAAAACCGTTAAAAGATCAACTCGAAGCAATTAATCATGCTAAAGCCGTTGAGTTTATCAAACAATTATCCACTATCCGGAAAAGCCACCAATTTATTACACAAAAAGATATTTTGGATATCCACAAGATTATTTTAACTGGAATCGATGATAATTGGGCCGGAAAATACCGAAATACGGAAGTTTTTGTACGCGGATCAAATACCGAATTTCCCCTACCCCGCCTTATCCCTCTGGAAATGTCAAAATTTATTGAGTGGCTAGAAGGACAACAAGAATTTCATCCTGTTCAGGTCGCTGTTGATGCCCATTGTAGGTTTGTCGCTATCCATCCGTTTGTTGATGGCAATGGCAGAACAACACGGCTGCTTATGAATTTAATACTTCAAATCCATGGCTATCCCATGACTGTCATCCGAAATGAAGACAGAACGGCTTACATGAATTCTTTTGAAATCGCCGGGACCAAACGTTCATTTGAGCCATTTTATAAACTTATATTTTCTGCCGTGGAACGATCACTGGATATGTATCTTAATGGACTGGAAAACAAGCAACCTGTTCTGGATCAATTTGAAACAAAACAAGAAACAAAATTACTGAAAATCGGTGAACTGGCCAAAATTACCTGTGAGACAATTCATACACTCCGTTACTGGACCAAAGAAGGATTACTCAAAGTCTCAGATTACACCAAAGGCGGATATCAATTATATAATCAGATATCTGTGGATCGGGTTAAAAAGATACGAACACTCCAAATGGAGAAACGATTATCGCTAACGGAAGTAAAACGTGCCTTAGCTGGTTGAGAAGATTGTCATTCTTCGATAGCTCATACTCGCTAATCCTGATATAATATCCATAATCGTTTAATTCATATAATCATATGACCACGGATAAGCAAGAACTGCTCACGTTCTTAAAATCCGAGAATTTGATGGCACTTGCAACTATCGATAAAAAGCCATGGATTTGCAATGTCTACTTTGTAACAGACGACAATTTTAACCTTTATTTCATTAGCAAACCCGCAACCACACATTGTCAAAATATTGCAAAAAATAATAGTGTAACTTGCTCCGTGGCAAATTCCAGCCAAAAGGTAACTGATCAGAAAGTGGGGGCTCAAATTCGCGGCACGGCACAGCGCCTCAATAACCTTGCAAAAGTGCGTTGGATGCTGGCATTTTGGAATAAGATGAATCCCGGTTTTGAGACAATAATCAACCTAAAAAATATTCAAAACAAAGTGATTAAATCAAGAGCATATCAGGTGAAACCCGAAGTGATTAAATTTTTTAATGAGAAACTTTACGGTCCTGAAGGCCAAAAAATCTTTAGGTTTTCTTAAATATCCTAAAAAACACATCCACTAAATAGCGATTCTCCGCGGCAAACGCTACTTGCGAAAAGATAAATAACAAGACGCTGATAACCGCGGAAGCCATACAGTAAAGGCAAACAGCCTGAATGACCACAAGCTGCAAATATACTAAGTACCCTGACGCAACAGCACCGATGGCCGCAACAGTTAACACAGTTAATTTGAATAACCTCTCGCCGGTTGTAATGACCAGCCAGCTCAAAATCAATTCCATGATATAAAAGACGAAGCCAAATAGCGCAAGCGGGATACCGAATATCGCCGAATACTTACTTTGGAGAACCGCTCCGCAATCAACAAAACTGAAACGTGTCGTACATGGCGGAACGATATGCGCATAATGTTCCCACGTGAGATATCCCGCTACAAGAATGCCGAATATAGACAAAACAAACATTCCGTATTCCAAAGGCTTTTTCATAGAGAAATATTTAAGAAACAGCCGGATAATGGCATTTTTTCCATTTCTTACCGCTGCCACACCAACACGGGTCGTTGCGGCCGGGCTTCTTAGAAGTTCCTGATTGTTGTCCGCCAGCTGGCGGATTGATTGTTGATTGTTGCGGAGTGTTCGTGCGCATATGGCCGGCGGCTCGCGCAATCGGCGACTGCAGTGACTCAACCGGTGCTGCCTGGTTGGCAGTATTGGACTGATTGGTCAAATTGGACGAATTTGCCGCTCTCGGCGCTAACTGCACCTGAACCTTGAATATCCTGTGAATAATCTCGCTGTCGATAGCCGTCATCAGCTGTTCAAACATCGTGAATGCTTCGTTTTTGTACTCGACCAACGGATCCCTCTGCCCGTATCCGCGAAGGCCAATGCCCTCACGCAGATCATCGATTGCGTCCAGATGATTCATCCATAAACTGTCAAAGACACTCAACGATACCCAGCGTTCAATCTGGCGCATAAGTTCCGGTCCCAACTGTTTTTCCCGCCCTTCGTATGTGTCACGGATTATCTTTATCAGGAAATCCGCCATCTCCCCGGGCGCACGAAACTCTGATAGCTTTTTACCTAATTGTTCCTGGGACGAAGGGTCAAAAGGGATGATAGCCACAAACTCTCTGGCCACTTTCTCCGTATCAATAGTACCTCCATCTCCTGCCGCGTACATCACGGTGACATTCGTGATGTGCGTGCTGATTTTTTCGAGTAAACTTTCTTTTTGACTCTCTCCCGAAAGAATCCTGCGGCGTCTCCCGTACACAATCTCCCGCTGTTTATTAAGAACGTCATCATACTCAACTAATTGCTTACGGCTGTCAAAGTGAAACCCTTCCACTTTTACCTGCGCCTGCTGGATGGCTCGGGAAACCATGGCGTGCTCCAAAGGTACGTTTTCCGGAAGCTTAAATATCGTCATGAGGCGTGCCACCTGATCTCCTCCGAACAGCCTCATGATGTCATCCTCAAGCGAGACGTAAAACCTGCTCAAACCCGGATCTCCCTGCCGGCCGCTCCTGCCCCGAAGCTGATTATCGATTCTTCGTGACTCGTGCCGCTCGGTACCGATGACGTAAAGCCCTCCGAGCGCCACCACTTCATCGTGCCGATTCTTCCACGCTTCCTGTTCCTGCTTCCATTCTTTTGCGCTTCCTACTTCATGCTTTTCTTTTTTGGATCCTCCCAACACAATGTCGACGCCCCGTCCGGCCATATTGGTGGCAACGGTCACCGCGCCCTTCTCCCCTGCCTCGGAAATGATCATAGCCTCCCGGAGATGATTTTTGGCGTTCAGAACCTGTTGCGGTATACCGCGGCGTTTGAGAAATTCGCTGATGATTTCATTTTTGTCAATCGATGTCGTACCGACCAAAACCGGCTGGCCTTTTTTGTAGTGATCAGCTATATCGTCTACTATCGCCGAATACTTGGCCCGCGTGGTTTTGTACACGCTGTCCGGGAGGTCCTCCCGTACCATCGGTTCGTTCGTAGGGATCACAATGACATCCAAATGATAAATCTTCCTAAATTCCTCCGCTTCTGTGGCAGCCGTGCCCGTCATACCGGCTAACTTTTCATACATCCTGAAGTAATTTTGGAGAGACACGGTTGCCAGGGTTTTACTTTCCTGCTGGATGGCGACTCCTTCTTTGGCTTCTATGGCCTGATGTATGCCTTCACTAAACCGCCGCCCCTGAAGAAGCCTCCCCGTAAATTCATCCACGATGATGACCTGCCCGTCTTTGACGATGTATTCCTTTTCTTTGTGAAAAAGCGTACGTGCTTTCAATGCCGCCTCGATATGGTGGACTGTTTCAAAATCACTTTCGTAGATATTGCCTACTCCCAGCATCTTCTCTACCTTGATAATTCCATGATCAGTCAGGTGCGCGGTACGGAGCTTTTCGTCTATCGCGTAATCCGTCTCTGCATTGAGACGCTCAACGAGCTTGGCATAATCATAATATTTATGTGTCGCTTCCATGTCCGGGGCGGAAATAATATGGGGGGTACGGGCTTCGTCGATAAGTACGGAGTCTACTTCGTCAACCACGGCATAATGGTACTGGCGCTGGACCGTCTGAGCGATATCAGAAACCATATTGTCCCTAAGATAGTCAAAGCCGAATTCGCTGTTGATCCCGTAGGTAACGTCTGCCTCGTATGCCTCTTTACGGGTAATCTGCCGGAGGTGCCGAAGTCTTGCGTCTGTTGCGCTCTCGTCCGTAAAGTTGGGGTCATACATGAATGACTGCTCGCTTATGATGGCGGACGTCGAAACACCAAGGAGATGAAAAATCGGCCCCATCCAGCCGGCATCACGCCGGGCAAGGTAATCGTTCACCGTCACCAGGTGCACTCCCTGACCCGTAAGAGCGTTGAGATACAAAGCAGGAATGGCGGACAATGTCTTGCCTTCTCCTGTTTTTTGCTCCACGACCTTCCCCTGGTGAAGAGCAATTGCCGCCATAAGCTGTACGTCAAAATGCCGTTCGGTGATCGTACGCTGCGCGGCTTCACGAACCAACGCAAACGCCTCAACTAATATATCATCCAAGCTCTGACCGCCGGCTAAACGCTCCTTAAACTCGGCTGTTTTTTTGGCAAAGTCCGCGTCTTTCTGCCTTTTGACCTCTGGCTCAACAGATGAAATGCGGTCAGCGAGCCTGCCGAGGGCAACGAGTTCTTTGGCATTACTGTCCAAAAGTTTTCCAATGAACTTCAACATACTATGGATTTTATCATAACCTGCCTTGGTGGGTATGGCGGCAAATGATTGGATTTTCCATTGACATTTGCCAGGTCATCGGTATAATTAGTCTCATGAAAACTAAAAGCGGTTTTCCCAAAATCCTTGTCAATTCCGAAATCTGCCATGGCAAGCCAGTCTTCCAAGGTACCAGAGTTATGGTTTGGCAGATCCTGGAGCTTTTGGAAGCGGGAATGAGTGCGAAAGAAATCTACTCCGGTTATCCCACTCTGCCTGCCGGCGCCATCGAAGCGGCTCTCCATTTCGCCGCCGAACAAATTAAAGGATTCAGCTATGTCCCTTTTAGTAAAGAAACCAGCCAGACTCAAGTTTTTGCTTGACGAAAATGTCGATGTTCGGTTAACCTCTTTTTTGAAGAAGCTGGGTTTTTCTGTTTTAGTTTCTCCCAAAGGATTAAAAAACGGAGCGGTGCTGACTTTGGCAGATAAAGAATCTTGCGTATTATTGACCAACGACAAAGATTTTACCAATCTAAGAGCAGTCAAGTCATCTAAATTTGCTGGTATTGTGGTGTTTAGAGTCCACCCGCCGACACTTTCAAAATTAGAATACACCCAGATAATGCTAAACATGTGATCGTAATCAATTTTCCAGATCGGGAGAGCCTGACGTGCTCCGGTTCCAAAGACGAATCAGCCTTCGCCGGTTTTCCAAAATATAATGCATTTCGTGTGCTTCCCAGGATAAGCGTCTCACCATCGCCCATAAGCTTGCGCGCACGCGTGGCATCATATACATAGTACTGGCGCGTTAAACTTTTGGATTTGGTCGAAAAGGCGTTTTTCCAAAGCGCAAAATTTTGAATGACAAATTTATTCCGGGCAGACCCCAGGAGTAGAATAATTTTGCCGCGAACAAGGCGCATGTCTATCTGTTCTCCCTGCTTTAACCTGATTGACATCATTTCCTGATAATAAACGATACCCCACTCCTATTCAACCTTTGCCTCACTGGCCAGGAAAAAACGGTTGTTGGAAAACGCGGTACTATGGACACGGGAAAAAAGCGTCTCGAGCTTCTTGCACAAATTCTCTGACTTTTGCTGATATGGGCCTTCCCGCAAATAATTAATAATCACTGTCCCATGAGGAAAAACAACACGCGCTAGACCGTCAATAAACGAACTTTCTGTAACAAACGAAGGAATTATCCGCCCGATGAAAAGATCAACAATAACCATGTCATAATGTCGTCTCTTGCCTGCCTCTGAATGCAGGAACACTTTGGCATCAGCCTCTACCATCCGGAGTCCGGAAAGCGAGGATAAGCCGAAATACTGCCGGCCTACATCCAGCATCGTACGGTCAATATCAACGCCAACGATAGAAGCCAAAGGATACGCATCCCGCAGTAAATGGATCACGGTGCCTCCGGCAACACCTAATACTAATATAGAGTAGGGAGGTACAACTTCTTTTGCCCGAAGATCCCTGAAGGCGCGCCTCCAAAACTTCCGCATGTAAGAGCCGGACTCACGGGAGCCGTCGACAAAAAGTTCCAACGCTCCCTGACTCTCAATGAGCCTGATATCCTTATTATATCGGGAATGAAGACGGGCAATGGTTTGAGGGAAAATATAGGAACGCCACGTCATATCATCTTCGTATGACCTTTTTCCCTATAAGGTTCTGAAGCACCTTCGGTACGATGATTGAGCCGTCTTTCTGCTGATAATTTTCCAAAATTGCTATAAGAATCCTGGGCGATGCAAGCGCTGTATTATTGAGCGTATGAGCAAACACCGTCCTGCCGTCGATTGCCATGTATCGGATCTTCAGCCGCCGCGCCTGAAAATCTCCCATGAACGAATCCGACATGGTCTCCCCGTACTGACCCCTGCCCGGCATCCATGCTTCGATATCGTATTTTTTTACCTGCGGCTCACCCATCTCTCCCGTACACATGAGCAAGACGCGGTACGGCAACTCCAGATCCTGCAAAATTTCTTCTGCGTTAGCCAATAACTCTTCAAGTAGAGTAAGAGAATTACTCGTATCAGCAGGTGCAATAATAACTTGTTCAATTTTGTTAAATTGGTGTACCCTATAGACCCCTTTGACATCTTTGCCGTAACTGCCGGCTTCCCGGCGGAAACACGGAGAAAAAGCGACAAATTTTTTAGGCAAATCCTTCTCGTTAAGAATTTCATCACTGAAGTAAGCTGTAACCGGCACTTCCGCGGTGCCGGCCAGATAGAGATCGTCCTTCTCCATCTTATACACTTCGTCCTGCCCCCATGGAAATTGGCCGCTTCCGAATAACGTAAAGCCCTTTACCAAAGCGGGTGCGATAAGCGGCGTGTATCCTTTGGCAACAAGCTTTTGAAGCGTATAGAACATGAGCGCCAGCTCCATCTGCACCGCTTCGTTTTTCAGAAAATATTTTCGGAAACCGCCCACCTTTGCACCCCGCTCAAAATCGATAAGATCCAAAGCTTTTGCCAGTGCGATATGGTCTTTAGCAGAAAAACTAAACTGGGGAATTTTCCCCCACGTCTTAACCTCTTTATTGCCAGTGGCATCTTTACCCACCGGTACGCTCTCATCCGGCACATTCGGTACGGTCAACATCAACAATCCGAATTGCTCTTCCACGCTTCGCAACTCTTCATCAAGAGTTTTTAATTCCTGTTTGATTTCTTTTCCCTTTTTTTGTTGTTCTACGTCAACTGCCCCCTGAACCCTGTCCCCTGTACCCTGTCCGCTTATCTCATTCCTTTTCTTCCTCAACATTTCCGTCTCACTAATCAACTTCCGTCGTTTTTCGTCAAGCGCAAGCAGACCATCCCAGTCGACATCACGGTTCTTGTTTGCCGCAGCCTGCTTACAAAGCTCCAAATTTTCTCTGATAAATTTAATATCCAGCATATGTCTAGAATACGGCTAAAGCGCGTGTTTTGCAAGATTAGCCTGTAAGCTGTACAGCAAATGTACAACACAAGTACTTAAAATGAGTACAACTACAAGTCCGGCCGGATATGTAGTTGTACATTATTGTAAACCCTGAACGAGTCTATAAGCGTCATCCCCTCGCCAATCTTTCGGCAGCAACTCAAACGGAAGCTGTGGATCATCCCGAAGGATGCCTTCATACTTAATGGTTAAGAAGAATCTATTGGAATGAAGTCTTTTCTCTTCCTCGATAAATTCGCTGTATCGCATGTTCAATTTTGAGAGCTGATAGACCCGATCAAGCAATTGATAAATGCTCTCCTCTCCTACCGCTCCGTCTTGGCCTAATTTTGAAAGTAAAATTGTACCCACTATCCTGTGCTCATCTGCAAACTCGTCCAGAAGCTTTCGTGGATTATAAGGTGTAAGCCATAGGCTTTCCTGTAGTCTGGCGCAACCGTGCTTTTTCAGATATTTTCGTAAAATATTCCTGGAAACGTGTTGTATCTCAGGAATATCATAAGAGACTAAATAAAGAAACCCATCCCATGGTCTTTCTTGTTGATACTGAGGAATGATCCTTTGTATCCTTTCCCTGCCTTTCCGGGTAATTTCTATCTCAAGCTGAGAGTAGGCCTTGCTCTTCTTGATCAATCCTTGCTTGTATAATTTATTTAATATTTGCTTGAAGCTTGTATAGTTGAATTCCGTTAGCGCCTGATCGGCTTCACGAAAGGCTTTATACATACTGCCGCTGGTTTTGGATTTACCGAGACTCGCTCCCGTAAGATATAACCAAAATAATATCCCATTGACCGCGCTTCCTACTAATCCATCGGTCACCAGAAAAAGCAACTCACTTGTTTTTTTCATACACCGCTATTCACAGTATACAACTAATAGTCCGGCCGGATATATTGTTGGATACTATCAAAACGAGGTTAACACATTACTCTTTTTCTTCTTGTAAAATCTTTTTTATCCTTGGCTTCATTTTCTCCAACGCTCTTCTGCGGTGATTATACTTTTTGCTCTCCCCTTCCGTCATATGTTCGTGATCATAATACTTATTCAGCTCGGGAATAAACAAAATCGAACGGTAAGGAAATCCTGTATGTCTCACCGCTGAAGGCTGAAGCGGCACAATGCCGTGAATTTTGCCTTCTTGGGTAAATACCTGTCCGTCGGGCAAAGCAAAAGCTAGTACGAGCCGAAGTTGTGCCCCGCGACGAACGCGAGGTAAACCCTTCATTTGTTTAAATGTGTATCTTATGAGTTCTTCGTCCGTACTATCCCGATCTCCATGAATCCAGCGATGCGATTTAACGCCGGGTTCTCCATTAAGCGCATCAATTTCGAATCCTCCGTCATCAGACAATGTCGGCAAACCGGACTTTTGACAATAAAATTTGGCCTTGAGAATGGCATTCTCTTCAAACGTTTTACCCGTTTCATTGACACTGTCGCTGATTCCTGCGTCTTTGAGGCTAACTAATTCGACCGATAAATCAGACAAATATTTTCTGATTTCACCTAACTTTCCCGGATTTGTGGTAGCTATAAGCAGTGTGCGCATAGGTATTTCATGTTGTCATGTTTTAAAACATGGTAACATGGATTATCTTAATTCATTTCCGGATGGTAAAGAGTTTCTCCGTAACCAAGGTGTAACCCATATTTTTTGACCAAGCTCTTGACTCTTTGATCCCATTCAATTCTCTTTTCTTTGTTTTTTGACTGTTGAAATAACTGTATTATCGTCTCGTCAACACCGGCTAATTCTGTTTTAAGTCTTTCTACGATATAACGGCCTGCATTCAGATATTCTACAAAAACAGTTTTGTTGCCTGTTTGTGCGACTGCCTCGAATAACCCCTCAAGTGCTTGAGCGTCACCAAGAACATTCGGCAGTAATGGCCCTAAAAATGCATACGTATGAAATCCTTGCTTGTTCAAGGTTCGAAGAGCTTTTAAACGGCTGCTAACCGGTGGAGCATATTTTTCAAAATAACGCGAGATTTTATCTTCTGACGAAGTGATCGTCAGCCCAAGCTGAATATTTGGCAAACTCCGAAAAATATCGATATTGCGCAACAGCAAATCCGACTTCGTCAAAATATGCACGTCACCTAAATATCCATAATCAATCAGTACCTCTAAACATTTTCTGGTCAGCTTATACTTTGCTTCTATCCCCTGATAAGGATCTGTGACAATGCTAAAACAAATCGCTTTCCCTTTTCCTCTATGAGGCAGCTTTGTAATTTCCTTGGCTAACAACTCCGGCGCGTTGACTTTCGCATAAACATATTCGCCCCAATCGCGTATCTTTTTGCCCACAAACCTGCCCATGAAACTGGCATAACAGTACACACATCCAAACCGGCAGCCGATATAAGGGTTAACCGAATAATCAAAGTCAACGTTTTTGAGAGAGGTTTTGGTGAGAATTGACTTGGCTTGGATTTCTTTTGCGTCCATATACGATGCTTTAGGGACTACAACCCAAGCTTTTCATGTATGCTTTGGAGCGCTTTGAGGCTTAAGGATAAAAAGTCATCCAGGCTCATTCCAATTTTTTCGCACTCCAACATGATTTCTCTTTTGCAATTGGCGGCAAAACTTTTACTTTTAAACTTCTTCATCAGAGATTCCGGTTTGACGCTGGCTAGTTTTTTATCCGGCTGGACAAGGGTGGTTGCAATAATAAGGCCAGTGACCGTTTCTGCTGCCGCAAGCGCATGCTGGACAGTACCTGACCGTTCTTTCCCTTTAAATTCCGGCGGGCCGTAGTACTCGTTTCCATCCACCTGCCCATACCCATGAGATTGAATAGTCTCTATGAGACGCTGGGTCCCTCCTGCTTTTTGTAAAATTTCAGCGGTTTTGATGCAGTGCTTTCGGGTATCGTCTTTCGTCAGCTCCCAATCGATGTCATGAAGAAGGCCTATGATTCCCCATGATTCTTCATCTTCTCCGAGATGCTTTGCCAGTGAGCGCATAATCGCCTCCGATTCTATGCTGTGCATGCGGTTGACCGGATCTTTGAGGTATTGCTCCATAAGCTTTTGGGCTTGAGGGTAATCAATTTTATGCGCAGATTGTGCTTCCGGCTTAAGAGTCGGAAACGGGATGATTTCTTTGAGATTTTTGGCGTCTGTCAGAAGTTTAACGAATCTGTCTATCCCGATGGCTATGCCGCAGGTCGGCGGGAATCCATGCTCTATCGCTTCAAGATAGTCAAGGTCGGTCTGGTGTGCTTCTTTAAATCCCGATTCTTCCCGTTTCTTCTCTTCGATAAAACGCTGCCTTAAATCAATCGGATCATTTAATTCCGAATAGTTATTCCCCAGCTCACTGCCGTTGACAAACTGCTCAAATCTCTGGGTAAATCTCTCGTCTTTGCATTTTTTTGCCAATGGCGATACTTCAATCGGAAAATCATAGATAATCGTTGGCTGGATCAGTTTATCCTCCACCTTCTCCTCGAACACAAACGCTATTATTTCGCCGACCGTCTGCATGCGGTGCAAACTCTTCATTGTTTTTTCGGGGATATTCATTTGTTTCACGGCCTCTTTGGCGTCCGCCAACGAAGTCCACGACAGCGGATCATGACCCGTATATTTCTTAATTGCGTCTACCATCGTATGCCTTACCCAGGGACGCTTAAAATCAATGTTTCGGCCCTGATATGTTACTTTAGTTCCGCCGGCCACGCGTTTGACTGTGTATTCCATGATTTCCTCAATGATATCCATTCCGTAACGGTAGTCTTCGTAGGCTATCTGAGCTTCAAACATCGTAAATTCCGGATTATGATCGTGGTCTATGCCTTCGTTACGGAATACTTTGGTGATTTCAAAAACCTTATCAAACCCACCAACAACCAGCCGCTTGAGATACATCTCGTCGGAAATACGAAGGTAAAAATCGCTGTCCAGCTCATTATGATGTGTGATAAAGGGGCGGGCAAAACCGCCACCGTATACCGGCTGAAGCGTAGGGGTTTCAACTTCCAAAAAACCCCTGTCGGTCAAAAAATCCCTGACGGCATCAATTACTTTACTGCGCGCTACAAGCCTGTCTTTGACTTCCTGATTCAAAAGTGTATCCAAATACCGTTTGCGGTAACGTTCTTCGATGTCCTTAAGACCGTACCAGACATGCGGCAGAGGACGGATGGTTTTGGTGATAATCTGAAAGCTTTCGGCAAATACGGATAGTTCTCCTGCTTGTGTTTTGCCGACTGTTCCTTGAACCGATATGAAATCTCCGATATCTAAAGACTCAATCAGAGTAAATGATGCCTTTTCGCATGCGTCTGATTTCAACACAACCTGTATCTTGCCGCTTCCGTCCTGGATGTCCCAAAAAAGAATACCCCCGTGCCCGCGGATACCCATAATCCGTCCGGCGACAGATACGTGTTTGCCATCCAACCCACGCGCCTCTACCACTGTTTGTTGGCGCTTGACCGTGGCCGGATACGGATCTATCCCGCGTTTTTTTAACTCCTCAAGCTTTGCCATCCGCGCCTGTATCAACGTATCGATAGTTGCCATATGTCTATATTATCCTACAACCGTTGCTTTCCCTCAATGGTGTATTGATGTCTGCGTTGGACAACCGAAGCACGTTCTTGTATAATAAAGCCACCTTAAGCCATTGGGATCAGCATGAAAGTATATTTCACTGCTTCTATCGTGGGGAAGAAATACTATTTGTCGCAGTACCTCAACATCGTAGAGGTCTTCAAATCCAGGAAACACTCCATCATCGCTGACCATATCCTGCAAGCCACAGAAGAACAGATTAACCTGGGAACAAAAAAAGAACGTTTGGATTTCCATAAAAAATTGGAAGGGTGGATCAATTCATGCGACTGTATGGTGGTAGAGGCATCTTTTCCCAGTATCAGCGTGGGCTATGAAATATCGATGGCACTTCATCGAGGAAAACCTGTCCTTATCCTTTATAGCACCGGAGACCCTCCATCTCTGTTTGCCTTCCATGAAGATGAACAGCTGATCACGCAACGGTATACGATGGACTCCCTCCGGGAAATTATCGACGATTTCATAAATTTTGTGAAAGGGGCACACGATAGCAGATTTACCTTTTACATCACATCAAGAATCTCCGCATATCTGGACAGAGTGTCGATGAAGAAAAAAATTCCAAAATCCGTGTATCTGCGTACATTAATCGAGAAAGACATGGACAAATAACACGTCTCCTAATGCATAACCATGATGCATTGGTGCTTCACTATCTTTCCCCTATACTGATAGCTATAAACGGAACAAACCGGTGATCGTTTGTGGCTCACACCGGTTTGTCGGACATAGTGGAAAAGCCATTGGGATAGCCTTCGTATGTCTAAACGGTTAGTATACCAATATCCCGTGGCTTTTGTCAAAAACTTATGGTGCTACGGGTGGTGCGATCTGTTCAATTCCAGGGTGTATGGGATAGTCTGCCGCTGGTAGAAAAATGTGCATGGATTTTTTTCTTCAGCACGACAATTTCACTCATTACGATCGTCGAACTTCTGCTTTTGAAGTGAAGCGTTATTGAATATGTAGGATTTTATAGAGGATTTTTCCCGCCGGTGCTTCCACCTCTACCTTGTCTCCCACTTTCTTTCCCAAAAGAGCCTTCCCCAAAGGCGATGAGTGTGATATCTTTTTTTGCATAGGATCAGCTTCCCACTCGCCGACCACAGTGAATGTGTCTTTTTTGCCGTTAATGTGGAGCGTCACCTTACAACCGACATCTACCTGTCCTCTTTTGTGCGAGGTAATGACTTTTGCAGCGTGCAGAATATCCCCAAGCTCTGCAATGCGTCCGTCAACAAACGCCAAATCCTGCTTGGCGGCGGCATACTCGCTGTTTTCTGACAGATCCCCCAGGTCACGCGCATCAGCAAGCCGCACCACCAGCTTAGGGCGCTTCTCTTGTACAAGGTTATCAAACTCAGTTTTGAGTTCGTCCAGGCCTTGTTTTGTCATAACGATGTTGTGCGGATTTACTATATCGTTCATATGGATTGATGGTTGCTAAATAAATACCTGCCACATCATCCTCCTTGTCGAATGCATTCACCTTTTCAGTACTATTCGTACACGGCTCATGCTTCGACTTTCGGAGGATTGATGGTTCGTAAACTCGCAAATAAGAATTTGCTTGTTAACGAACACATCAAAAAAAACCTCCCCACGGGCCATTAGAGTCTAGGGAGCGCTATCTTAATAAATTCGGCCTCACTACGAGGCAAATATAGAATATGAGTATACTCAAATTTCATTGCCTTGTCAAGAAGAAACTGATAAAATCACCCACAGAGCCGCGTTCGTATAACGGTTAGTACGGTAGATTCTCAATCTATCAACAAGGGTTCGACTCCCTTACGCGGTACCAGTAAGGAATTTGCAAGCGATTTGTTGTCGTCTCGCTTCGCTCGGCGACCAAATTGTAAGGAGTTTTGGGCGAAAAAATCAGTTGGCGGTTTCGCAAAATATGGTTCGAGCCGATGTTTTTCAGAAATGTTGTCATTCGGATTTGTTTTGAGAGGAAAGCAGATTAGCGGCTTGATTCAAGGATTTTACGAACTCACGAGCCGGTTCGAGCCAAGACAACCATTTTTGCTCAAAGTCGGTGATTTTCTCCACGAGAGCGACCTTTTGAGATAGCAAGCTCTGTTTTTTGGCGGCGTATTCTTCTGTGGATAAAGCGTCGGCCAAATAGACATCGAGTAATTTTTGAAGTTTTACCTCAATTTGTGCTAGTTGCTCTTTCAAAACGCCAACTTCGGCTTGTGCGTCCTCTTTCGCTTTATCCTGTTCGCTATCCAACGCCCCCAAAACTTTTTCGGTATCTTGGCTCGACAAAGAAACTTTTTGAAGATAAGAAGTGATTTGTTCGGTTAATGCTTCTTCTCGTAAATAATGCTTTTCTTGGCAGGGCCCTTTCTTTTTGGTGCAGCGGTAATAAATATGACCTTTCTGTTTTTCCGCAGTTATCGAACAACCGCACGAAGCGCATTTTAGCAAGCCAAGAAAAGCAAAATTATGTTTTCTTATTTCTTGCACTTTGCCACGCTTGCTCATCACTTCTTGGCACTTATCAAAAAGTTTCTTTGAGATTAACGGCTCGTGTTTTCCCTCAAAAATTTCCCCTCTGTATTTCATCAGGCTAATATAGAAAATATTTTGTAGAATTTTTTGGATATTTCCGATTGCTATTTCCTTGCCAAGATTTCCGCATAGTTTTTTCTCTTTACACCAATTTGCGAGAGATTTTAGAGTATATCCGCCAGTGGAATAAAGCTCAAAAAGTTTTTTCACCTTGCCTGATTTCTCTCGGTCAATATCAATTAAGCGAGTTTTGGGATTATTTAGATAGCCCACTGGCGCCCAGCCAGGCCAAACGCCATTTCTGATTTTTTGCCGCAAACCTCTTTTTACATTCTCTCGCAAATTATCTACAAAATATTTTGATTGGCCAAAAGCGATATTGAGCATAAACAATCCTTGTGGCGTTGGCTCAAACCAAAAAGTGGGAAATTTGAGGGACTTAATCAAGTCACGATCTACGAAATGAATTATTTTACCACCATCAACGCTATTCCTCGCTAATCTATCGGGGTGCCACGATATTATTCCGTCCGCCTTTCCTTTTTCAATCAATGACAACATTTCTGCGAATTTCATCCGCCCAGGTTCTTTGGCAGTTTTTGCCTCGCAAAGCGAGGCGACAATTTCAAGTTTTTCTTTGGCGGCAAATTCTTTTAGCTCAACAAGTTGAGCTTCAATTGATAAGACCTGACGGTCATCTTCCTCTGTGCTTTTGCGAGCATAAATAAAGTATTTCATATTGATTTGATTAAAAAATTTTCTTTTTCCAGAACGAAATCGCCAACTGATTTTTTCGCCCAAAACTCCTTACAATTTGGTCGCCGAGCGAAGCGAGACGACAACAAATCGCTTGCAAATTCCTTACTGGTGCTGTATTCTAAAAATAGTTCGAGCGAATTTCGCCGCCTGCGGCGGCGAGGAGCCAGCCCAGCAAATCGCGGCTCCGCCGCGCCGATAAAAACTGTCAAAGAACCTGTTAAAAACATCGGCTCGAACCATATTTTGGAAAAAGAAAATTTTTTATGGATATCCCAGACGAACAATTTTATAACAAAGTTGCTACAAAATTTGGTGGATATAAAAGCGGTGTAATTAGCACTGAAAAGTTTTTTGATGGAGACCCGGAGAAAATATTTCTTGAACAATTGCTCAACTGTGCCGGGAACGAGAAAATAGCTTTGGATATTGGTTGCGCCGATGGAAGATTTACTCTGAAAGTGTCGCCAAATTTTAAGCAAATTATTGCAATTGATGTATCGGAACAGATGCTTGATGCCGCGAAACAACTTCAAGCTGAACAAAAAATTTCTAATGTGCTTTTTCAAACAGCCGACGCCGAAAAAACGCCCTTTAATGATGAATATTTTGACGTGGTCTATAGTCGTAGAGGTCCAACTCCTTATCAAGAAAGTCATCGAGTTTTGAAAAAGAGTGGTTATTTCGCAGAAATTGGTATCGGCGAGAAAGACGCAAAGGAATTGAAAGAAGTTTTTGGTCGTGGCCAGAATTTTGGTGACTGGGAAAAATCTGTTCTTGCATCGAAAAAGGCGGAACTTGAAACACTTGGCCTCAAGGAGGTTTTTGCAAAAGAATTTTTTTACTCCGAATATTATCCGGATATTGATAATTTCAGCCTTTGGCTTGAAAGCGTGCCTATTTTCAAAGATTTCGACCCAAATAAAGACAGGAAATTTTTGTCCGAGTATGTTGAAAAAATGAAAATGCAAGAAGGTATTGAGTTGAAACGTCATAGAGTTGTTATTGTTGCTCATAAAATTTGAAAAAGAATTTGCCACCAAAGAAAAACTTGAAATTGTCATCGGCGCGGCGGAGCCGCGATTTGCTGGGCTGGCTCCTCGCCGCCGCAGGCGGCGAAATTCGCTCGAACTATTTTTAGAATACAGCACAAATTACAATCTTACCAACGGTTATACTCCATATTCTTACAAATTATAAAACCCGGCTGAGATGAATGTTTTTCTTATTACACAGGATATGAGGATATTTTTAGTGCCACATAGATCAAAAGCACAATCACAATGGTACAATGCGAAGTATGTTAATTGATAACGTGACACTGGTTGTAAAAGCCGGGGATGGCGGCAACGGCGCTGCAACATTTCGGCGCGATGCCACAACATCGCGCGGTGGCCCTGATGGCGGCAATGGCGGAAACGGCGGCGATGTGTCATTCCGGGGATCCGCAAACGTCAACGATCTTCGCAGGTTCCGTTACAAAAAAACGATAAGAGGCGAAAATGGGGCCAACGGCACCAAACACAACGGGTTTGGTAAAAACGCAAAACATATAGTGATCTTCGTACCTTTGGGCACACGCATCAAAAATCTTGACACGGGAGAAAGTATAGAGATCGAAAGCGAGAGCAAACCCGTGCTTATAGTACGCGGCGGCGCCGGCGGCTACGGAAACGTAAAGTTCAAATCAGCGACCAATCAGTCACCTAAAAACCGGGAACTGGGTGGTTTGGGCGAGTCAAAAAATATTCATCTGGAATTACGGATTATCGCTGAAATCGGACTCATCGGACTTCCCAATGCCGGTAAAAGCAGTCTGCTTGCTGTCCTTACCCATGCGACACCTGCAATCGGCGCATATCCGTTTACAACACTGGAACCAAACGTCGGCATGTTTGGCAAATACCCGATTGCGGATATCCCCGGACTCATTGAAGGTGCCTCCCGCGGCATCGGTCTTGGAATAAAATTTCTCAAACACATCGAAAAAACGAAAATCCTCGTCCACTGCATAGACATCACGATTGATGATCCGCTCAAGGCATACGAAACGGTGCGCAAAGAATTTAGAGAGTACAATCCCCTCCTTCTTGAGAAACCCGAAATCATTTTCCTCAATAAAACTGATCTCGTTGACGAAAACAAAATTAAAGAAATAACCAAACTATTCAAACCGCTCCACAAAAAAGTATGTACCGGATCAGTCCACAATGAAAAAAGTATTCATGCACTTAAGCACCTTCTCATAAAATTACTTACATAAGGAGGCTACTCATAACACTCTGGTGTACCGCATTCTGCCGCAATACGACAATTGCGATACAAATGTGTTATACTATGTATACTGAAAGGAGACACTGTAGATTACATAAACTCAATCTATAAAACGTACTATGAACGGAACAATTAAAACAAAAACAGACAGGGGTTTTGGCTTTATATCACGGGAAGGCGAAACGAAAGATCTATTCTTTCATTCGAAGGATTTGAGCGGCGTCACATTTGATGAACTTCAAGTTAGTGATGTCGTGACGTTTGAAGTTGAAAACGGTCCAAAAGGCCCGAGTGCTAAAAATGTTAAACGGGGCTAACGCTCGTTTTACTTAATAAACACAACAAAAAAACCCTGCTAACGCTGGGTTTTTTTGTTGATAAATAGCCTTGTAATCCGCGGTCGTCTGTTCAAAGTCGGGGAAATTGAGGGTACAGCGTATCATACGGTATGCATACCATTAACTTCCTTGGGTGGAATCTAATCCTTTTTCTTGATCTGTCTCACAAAGCTGTGCGTGCCTTGGTATCAATCTCTGATATGTGGCCGCAACTGTAGGGTCAATAATTGTACCAAGATTGCGCGAATCTAAATCACGATGTAATAACTCCACTGCCTTTTGCGCATTTTCCCTATGAATACGAGCAACAAGCTCTTTATTATACTCTGCGCTCATATCCTATAATTATAACATTGACATCTCATATTCACCAACGCTATGAATACCATGAGCTTCCATTTCATCTCCACGGGCTGCATACTGCGTCAATATATAATTCAGGTTATGACAACAACCTAAAATTTAATCCAACACGCATCAGGCTGTAGTATACAACCATACACGCGTCGTTCTACGCAAGCTCTCCATTAGCATAAAAAAAACAATAAGATGGTATAATAGTTCTATGAAACAGAATAGAATTAACTTTGTTGCGTTGCTGAAACCCTACAAAAAGGGTTGGGTTGCTATTTCTGAGGATTTCAAACATGTTCTTTTCTACGGAAAAAGCTTAACATCACTTATCAAAAAATCTAAGAAATCGAAACAAAAAGTATATTATTTCCCATCGGGTGATAATTACTCAAACTTCGTAGGATATTATGCCCATCATCATTCCATTTAGCCATCTGCCCGGACTGGAAAGAACGGGTGTATTAGCCCCAATGGTTCCGGTAACATTTATCAACGATTCCAATGAATGTCCTACTTTTGCCCTTGTCGATTCCGGTGCTGAAAGGGGTTTAATATCGACAGTTATAGCAAATTCTCTAGGCATCGAGTGGAATAAACTACCGAAAAAAACAGGCTTTACAACTGCAAGCACGTTTACTTTTAGGATATTTAGGGATCTAAAAGTGAATGTTCACGGCCACGAGTTTATTATGGATATGAATATTGTTGATGGAATAAGCGCTTTTAAATGTATTTTAGGCAGAAAAGACTTGCTTAGACGGGCAAAAATTACATTTGAATGTTATAAAAATCAATTTCAGATAGATTTCAGGAAATATAATTAAACTGCTTTAATAACATAAATAAAATCCTGCTGGAAATCCATACATTTACAAGGCCAAGGCCGATACTCAAACTTAGTTGAGGCTTACTTCGTATCGCAAAAATCTGTAAGAACTCCCGATACCCACGACTCTTCCGCTCCAGTGGGGAATGTGCAATCAGCTTTCTCGCCTTTTCTATCTACAAACCCGAGCATAAGATGGGTATATAATACGTATATGGCCCGTAAAAAACACCGCTCTTCTTTTCGTGTGTTGGTTGCCATCTCCGCTAGCATTGGGCTCCTTATGGGCATATTTCTGACCTACCCAAATAACATCCCCAAACAACTCCCTGTCCCGAAGCTTGCCCAAGTATATTTGCCCCCCATCATGTGGATGCCGCTATCTACCGAGTGGGTGTTGGGCGCCCAAGCGATAGATCCGCTGGATCTCATAGCGTCCGTAAATAAGGAACGAACCTCCCGCGGCATTGCCGCACTTCGGGTAAACCCGCTTCTTATGAAAGCTGCCCAAAAACGTGCTGATGTCATCCTGCGTCATCAGAACTTCTCCCACCAGGACCCGTATGAAGGGATCATACTTACTACTGTCGTTCCCATGGTCGGGTATCACTTTGCCTACGCGTCAGAAAATATCGGGATGGGAGGAGTGTCGGGGCCAAACTTCGTTTACGGATTCATGCACAGTACCGCCCACCGCGAAAACCTGTTAAATCCACAGTTGGTAGACACAGGAGTAGCCATAGTGTCAGGCCCATACAAACAATACTATGTCAATATCGCCGTCCAACTTTTCGCCGTCCCCGGACAAAAAAAAGAGACTCTGGGGTATGGCCCTGAAGAAATCGAACAATATAAACAGGCGCTTTCTGATGTCAAAAGCCAACTGTCGCCGCTCCGCTGGATAACCGGGAAATTACTCCATAACTCATTTTACACCGATACACAACGTCAAAAACTCCTACGGCAAAGAGAAATTATCACTGCAGTCTACCAACGCATAGAAAAAAGTGAACCGCTCACAAGCCATGATACGCTACTTATAGAGGAATATAACAAACTTACCCAAAGCACACCGACTACTCCACCTCAAACATAAGACACCGATTTTATTTTTCGCATGTAAACTTGTAGGTGCGCCAGTTGATGCGCGTGAAGCACTCTCCCGTCAGGTCAAAAACGTACTGTCTTTGATGGTCACCTGCGTATATATACAGAGGCTTGGGGAGCTTGAGGAGGAGCTCATGCTCGAGGATGCGGTCTCCGATTTCCCAAAACGCGTGCCACTCGGGAATCGTCCAGAACGTATCATACTGCCCGTATCCCGGGGCGATCGTGCGCCTGTCGGACCATCCGTAGACCCATGGCATATATTCATTGTCCGTAACCAGCACATAGGAATCCGGCTCGGTTTGCCGCAAAAGCGATATTTCGGCAAGCTCGTCTTCCGTAATGGGCGCACTTCCGGTCTTGACTACGTAACTTACGATAAATACCAGAAGGAAAGCAGTATAAAGCAAAAGGAGCTGGCGCACGAAACGCCTTTTTCCATATGTTTTCACAATATACGCCACACCCCATCCGGCATACAGGATGAGAAACATGTCCGCAAAGACGATAAACCGCCGGGACAAAAACAACCCCAGGATCACGATGACAAGTGTGGCAACCAGGCCTCCGATCAAAGGTGCATGATCTCTCTTTTCCTTGTCGCGGATAAATCCCACGACTGCAAACGGTATATACGGAAGAACCAGAAGCAGAGCTGGTAACCAATCATAAAATGTCCCCGATGGGGTAAACATAGTCCCGCCTGCTGACTTCGGAACTAAGCTTCTGACTACAGGAGAAAGAAGGGGCGCAACATTGATCGAAAATGTCGGTATATAATAGAAAGCTGCGGCAATAGCCGTAACCACCCCAACGGTTAGATAATACCGGCGCTTCCTTTTATCAAATAGTAGTCCTGCCGCAATGGCCGCAATAAGCACGATACAGGCAGGCTGGTGCGTATAGGCTATGGCTATCGTAAACGGCAACGCCCAATACGAACCCCCGGCAAATAAATAGAAAGCTAAAAGAAGCATGGACGAGGCGGCAATCTGCTTGGCGTAGTAATACCACCACTCCCGAAACTGCAACGCAGAGGCGCTCAAAAAAATGGCAGACCATAATGCGGCGTCTCTCCCCCAAAACCGCCGCGCCAAAAGATAGACCGCGGCAAAAAGGAGGACGGACAACAGTACAAGAAACGGCACCAGCAGCGTTTCCGGAGGAACAAAATATGTAAATACCCTCCCAGCCAACGCAATCCCCGGCGGAAATTGTGCGATAAGCCATGGTGTCAATCCGCCAAACGAAAGTATGGGAAGATTGTCATATTGTTTAAGAAGATAGAGATAAAGTCCGGCATCATAACCGGTCGGGACGGAAGAAAAAAGATACGGGACAATCCGAACACTAATAAATACGATAAAACAGGCAAATAATGGCAGTATGGACTTAGAAAATTTCATTTTCTGCAGGGGCAGGTGCTTCTGATTTTTCTCCCAAAATCACCGTAATACCGCTTGCGGTCGCCTCGGCAGGAGCCTCCGACACCAACGGATACATCTCTCTGACCGCGCTTTTGACAACACTCGCCTGTGCTTTGTCTTGAGGATGGAAAAAGACCGTAGCGTCCGTATAATCAAAGCGGTCTGCATTGCCTACTGTAACATTCACAAAACCTCTGTCCGTGAGAAGTGCGGACACGCTTGCCGCCGCCCCCTTCTCTGCTCCGCCGTTAAGCACTGTTATGGCAATATCCGCAACCGGCTCTATAAATTCCGGCCTGTTAAAGTCGTCCCAAAAGTACGGCTCGGGGGAAGGGGTTGGAGAAGGCGCTTTGGCAACCTCTTTGGAATCTGTCCTTCGCAAACTGCCGGAAATGAGAGCCATATTTTTTGGGATAAGGAATGCGGTAAAAACAGCAAAGACTAGTACTGCCGCAAGAGGCAATTGTACGCGCCGCACGAGAAGAAACCGGATGTACTCACGCGCCAGCCTTGTGACTTGCGCCCACTGCAAACCAGGTGAGACTCGCGCTGACGTCGTTTCCACGGGGATACGCACTTCCTCTTCTGTCTCCGGCTCTTCCTTCTCATCCTCACCAAAGAGCACCACGAGCCCAACCAAGACAACCAGGCCCCCGCTGACAACCGCCGTTATGAGCCGTGCGGCAAACGATCACTCCATCTTGGCAAATATGATCACGGCACCCAATACACCAAGTCCGGCTGTCAAAAGATAGTCTGAAGAAGTCGCATGTTCTTTTTCTACTCTCTCTGCTTTGTCCTCCGGAGCAAACGCAGCCAAAAGTCCGGACGCCAAAACCGCCACAAGCACCCAGTTCAGGCTGAAGTTATTGCTGACAAAGTCGGGGAACAAGTTTTCCAAAAGAAAAAGGATGAGGTACGAAAGGAGCGCGTACGGAAATATGTCGCGGGCCAGAGAAAAAAACACTGTGATGTTTCTAAAATAATCCTTAATCTTTTTCATACATGGGTAATAAACAATACTTTATCATAATTAATTGTTAATTGTTAATTGTCACAATGATACACTGTCACATAGTCTCATGATACAATTGACGTGTGAAACCGACAATTCTCATCACCGGCGCGGGCGGATACATAGGCTCCGTGACCACGAGTCTTTTTCTCAAACACGGATATAAAGTCTTGGCTCTGGACAACTTCTCCACCGGCTGGCGGGAACCTCTTGAACTCCTCCGGGACATGTACGGGAAAAAGAAACTGCGCATTTTTGAAGCCGATCTTACTTGCGATAAAGATATTTCCAAAGTATTTGAGGCCGAGAAGCATATATCGGGAGTGGTTCACTTTGCGGCCTCCTGCAGTGTAGACGAGTCCATGAATGACCCGCAGAAATATTTCGCGAACAACGCGACAGGATCTCACAACCTTCTCGTTACCATGCTCAAACACCGGACAAACTCCATCATTTACTCCTCTACCTGCGCCGTATATGGCAATGCCCGGTACTTACCCGTTGACGAAAAGCACCCGACTGATCCATCCAATCCCTACGGCGAGTCCAAACTTGCAACGGAGCGGGAAATTGCGTGGTACGGGAAGCTATCGGGCTTGCGTTATGTAATCTTGCGGTACTTCAATGTCTGCGGGGCGACGGAAGACGGGACAATCGGCGACTCCAAAAAACCGTCAACGCTCCTGGTCCAAAACGCCGTGCGGGGAGCTCTCGGTATCGCTCCGTTTTACCTGACATGCCCGAAGGTAGACACACCGGACGGAACCCCGATCCGCGACTACATAAATGTGGAGGACCTGGCCCAAGCGCATCTTCTGGCGCTTGAATACCTTGCGGGCGGTAAACAGAGCGCCACGTTAAATCTGGGCACCGGAGAAGGCAGTTCTGTCTTGGAGGTAATACAAGCGGTACAAAAAACTACTGGTAAAAAATTTTCCGTTCACAAAACCAAACCACGTAAGGGTGAGTATCCTACGATGATCGCCTCCGTCGCCAAAGCGAAAAAAGTCCTTGGGTGGCACCCGAAACACTCGCTTAGCGACAGCGTCTCCTCGCTGGTTTCGTGGTACCGCAAACACCCGAATGGGTGGAGTTATTAGGTTTTTGCCCACTGTCCGCAATATGCTACAATAACCATATATGACCTTGTCGGACAAGCTCGCCTTTTGGCTGGAAAGCGCAAAACGCGATCAAAGAACCGCAGACGTGTTGTTTTCCAACGATGACCATCATTGGTGCTTGTTTTTTTGGCATTTAGTTCTTGAAAAAACGTTAAAGGCAATCATTTTGAATCTGGGGAAAGAGATGCCTATCACCCATAATTTGCTTCTATTGGCTAAAGAAGCAGGCATCGCCGTTTCAGAAAACGATGCGGCAATGCTAAAAGAAATAACCTCATTTAATCTGGAAGCGCGCTATGATGACTACAAGCTGTCTTTCTATAAAAAGGCCACAAAAAAATATGCACAGCATTGGATCGCCATCTGTAAAAAATACGCTTCCGACTGGGAAATAATGCTATGAACCAACAAGCCGTCAAATCACTCATAAGGCAATATGTAAAGAAAATACAAGCTTCCGGAATTCCCGTGGAACAAGCCATAGTCTTCGGTTCGCAGACGAAAGGATCTGCACACAAATGGAGTGACATTGACACATGTATAGTATCGCCTTTATTTGGCCATAATCGTCATGCGGAAAGATTAAAACTCATGTTTCTGACGGATCGTAACACCGATATGATTGAACCTCATCCGTATCACCCCAATGACTTGGCTGATAAATCTGATCCTCTAGCTGTTGAAATCCTCAAACACGGTATGCGGGTGTTATAGTAATGTCTGCTTGACATATTAAAGATTATGGGTTAAACTTTTAATATAGTTATTTATATTAAAGGTTGATATGCACCCTTTTAAAGCCGGTATCTATAAAAAACGGTTTCAATACAAAAGTTTCTATCCAACTCTTCTCAATCATACACCGATTGAAATCGGAGATAGAAAAATCTTTTCTTTAGTCGAAGAAGCAGGTAATCTATTGGGAAAATTCAATGCCTATTCCTCACTGTTTGCCGAAGTCAATTTCTTTATCCAGATGCATGTGATTAAAGAAGCAACCACTTCAAGCCTAATTGAAGGAACAAAAACCAATATTGATGAGATTTTATTACCAAAAGAAGAAGTCAACCCGGAAAGAAGAGATGACTGGCAGGAAGTCCAAAATTTTATTAAAGCGATTAACTTTGCCATTGCCCAATTGGATAAACTACCGCTTTCGATGAGATTGGTAAATTATGCCCATGAAATTCTACTTTCAGGAGTTCGTGGCAGATATAAAACGCCCGGCGAAGTTCGAACAAGCCAAAACTGGATTGGGGGAAACTCTCTTAGAAACGCAGCGTTTATCCCGCCACACCAGGAAGATCTACCCGCGCTACTGACCGATTTGGAAAAATTTTGGCACAACGAAGAGTTAAATATTCCCTTTTTAATTAAAGTGGCTATGTCTCATTATCAATTCGAGACCATTCATCCATATCTGGACGGCAATGGCCGGATTGGCAGATTGTTAATAATTTTGCAGTTTGTTGAACACGGGCTGCTTAAAAAACCAACATTATATCTGTCTGAATATTTTGAAAAAAATCGAGTCGAATACTATGATTCTTTATCCCGGGTCAGGATTACTAATGATTTGGAGCAATGGTTAAATTTCTTTTTGCGCGGGGTGATTGAAACATCTAAAAAAGGAGTAGTTACTTTTGATAAAATAATTAACCTGCAAAAAAACTGTCAAGAGAAAATAGCTACTCTCGGACGAAGATCAGAGTTGGGGAATAAACTTTTGAAAATTTTATTTATCAAGCCTATTGTCAATGTTAATAAAATAGTTTCGGAACTAGATATTACTTTTCCAACCGCCAACGCCATTATCTCTGATTTTGAAAAAATAGGTATTTTTAAAGAAGTGACCGGTTTTGCAAGAAACAGACTTTTTTCCTTTGTTGAGTACATCAATCTGTTTAAAACCGTCTAATCAATGATCATGAAACTCGCACAATACGCCCACATCCTGTGCGTAAGCGTTTCGTAATCCTTATGTGTCAAGCTACCACACACCGGGTGTGGGGATGGGAAGGGGATCCGTGAAGACTGTGACTATTTTTTCCCGCCTCTACGGCGGGTCGCCGATGAAAGGAGCTTCTTCACTTCGCGGTCAAAGTCGGAAATGTAGTTTTTATCCTGTACCTTCCTGTATTGTTCATACTCACCTAATGCTAAAGCCTCAGCCACTTCATGACTTACTTTACCAGCATCGCCTAATATTTGTCGCTCGTTAAATTTTAGAAACGCGTCCAGTTTTGATACCCAATCGCTCATCCGCATAAGAATTCCGCGTTTCGCCTGCATTTCTGCAAAATCAAGATACATCGTTACAATTCTGTTGAGATGATCCAGCTCTTTTTCGTTCAGGTAATTTTTAGCGATAACAACATCGGATTCTCTAATACTACCCTTTGGAGAATTTTTCCAAACAGTCAATCCCATGTGTGGCTTAACGCTATTCACCCTCTCGTGGATTATTTCGGCGGCGGTTTTACCAGTAATAGCGAAATGTAGCTTATTTTGCACTGTAGCAAAAAATTGCTTCGTTATATCGCTGTCCGGTGAATAATCCGCGCTACACTGGGCATATATGTCAGTAACTTTTTGATACATGCGCCTTTCACTGGATCGTATGTTTCGTATTCTGGCAAGCTGCTCCTCAAAATAGTCATGTCCGAAAATAGTATTTGGATTTTTCAACCGTTCGTCATCCATCGTAAATCCCTTGATGATGTATTCTTTTAACCTTTCAGTCGCCCATATTCTAAAATGGGTCGCCATCGTGCTGTTTACCCTATACCCGACTGAGATAATTGCATCCAAATTATAAAATTCAACATCTCTGGTTACTTCTCTTTTGCCTTCATTTTGAACTTGTGCAATTTTTGCACAGGTTGCCGCTTTGTTTAGCTCACCCTCCTGAAAAATATTCACCAAATGTTTTGTAACGACACTTCTTTCCACTCCGAATAAACTGGCAATCTTCGCTTGCGTAAGCCACACATTTTCATCCCTCAAAAATATCTCCACTTTCACTTTGCCGTTTGGCGTTGTATAAAGCAAAAACTCCGTGAAGCTATTATCTGGAACGATTTGTTTATTGCTTGTTTTCATTAAGACAACATTACACCGAAAATAACCCGAAAGTCAATCACTCAATATCTCAATATTTCAAAAGTCGACCCTGCAGCACTCCTCATTCACGCCCTTCCTCCCCACGTGTCAATCCTCTGCCACACCGGTGGTGGGCAGGGGATCATGACGATAAGTTTCATGGTAGTGCGTGGGGCAGTGTGATACCGATTCTAGCCTCATTATTGGGACTTGACAAGGGGTAAATAGTAGCGGATAACTTGGATAATCTACTCTCATCCTGTATAATATTTATATATGTCTCAATTGCTTCCTGACAAGGCTAAAAAGTATTTTTGGGGGGACAATCTTGATGAATTTGAGTGGCCCAAACATAAAAAATATATTATCCGGACATTGCTTGATAAAGGTGATGAGCAGGCATTACATTGGCTGTTTACCAAAGTGAGCCGCCTGGAAGTACAAAAACTTCTGCCGTCTTTGAGACTGCAATCCAAATCAGACAATTTTTGGCGGGTCTATTTATCATGAGTACTGCGTTTTTTTTGAACTCTCTCCCTTCCCGTACGGCACAGCTGGTACATTTTTTCCAGCAGAAACGACCAAACTTTTTGCAATCATTTTATCTCTCCGGAGGCACTGGGCTTTCATTACAGTTGGGACATCGTGAGTCAGAAGACTTGGATTTTTTTAGTCAGCGAGTGTTTCAGCCTCAAATCGTGGAAAAAGAACTGAGTGTATTAGGAACTCTTTCCCAAACAGAATTATCAAAAGGGACGCTCAATACGTTCTTTAACGAAGTGAAGCTACAATTTTTAGAATATCAATATCCACTTCTTGAGCCCTTAGTTGAATGGGAGGGCATGAACATAAGTTCAATTCCTGATATAGCGTGTACAAAATTGAACGGTGAGCATGAGAGGAAGCAAGAAAGATTTCATCGATATCTATTTTCTTCTTAAGCGTTATTCTCTAGCAGAGCTTCTGTCCTTAACGAAGAAGAAATATGCCGCTAGTGACTATAGTCAGACGCATATTTTAAAGTCACTGATCTATTTTGTCGATGCAGAAGATCAACCCATGCCAAGGATGCATAAACAGGTACACTGGCAGGAGGTAAAAGAGAAGCTAATTTTGGCAGTTAAGTCTATTCCGCTTATATAATGAGCAACCATCACATTGATACTTGACAAGAGGGTAAATAGTACTTTAAGAAAATAGATATGAAACTACGAATTAGTACTAAAATGCACTTCTCAAAGCGTAATATTGTAATAATCGGGTTTGGGGGACACGAAAACGACAACTTGACAGCGTCGTCAAAACTATGTAATATGAACTGTAGGTTAGTATAAAACTAACATATAGGCGAAATATGCAAAAAGGAGACTACTTACAAGCAATCTTAAGATCACAAAAAACTGTCTTTACACTTAAAGATATCGCGTTATTGTGGCAAGATGCAGATACCGATGCTGCCCGCGTTCGGCTGAATTACTATGTCCGGAAAGGTGATTTATTCCGACTTCGCCGCGGACTCTATGCGAAAAGTAAAACGTATGAAAAATTAGAGCTGGCAACCCGTATATTCACCCCCTCCTATGTAAGCTTTGAAACCGTATTGGCAAAAGAGGGCTTAATTTTCCAATATCAAACCCAAATTACTGTTGTCTCGTACCTTACGAGAACACTCGATATTGATAACCAACTGTATTCCTACAAAAAAATGAAAGACACTATCTTAACTAACTCGACGGGTGTAGTACACGCTAATGAAACATCCGTCGCCACCAAAGAACGAGCGTTTTTGGATATTCTCTACACCAACCGAGACTATCATTTTGATAATACACGATCCTTAGATTGGGATATTGTACTAGCATTGGTACCGATGTATGACAATAAACGGATGGCAAAAAAGGTAAAACAATTCTATGACACTCGACATATCAACGCATAAAACCATTCTCTTTCAGATTTTGAAAGACATCTATTCCGATACATCCATCGCTCCATTTTTGGGATTTAAAGGCGGTACGGCAGCGCTCATGTTTTACGGTCTTGACCGCTTTTCCGTTGACCTGGACTTTGATCTTCTGGATGAAAGCAAAGAGGATATGGTGTTTGAAAAAGTTATTGCTATCGTCAAAAAATACGGTACGCTCAAAGAGTCATACAAAAAGCGGTTTAATTTATTTTGCTTGGTATCGTACGAAGACAAAGCACAAAATATCAAAGTGGAAATCAACAGACGGCAATTCGGGTCTGAGTTTGAAATAAAGACCTATCTGGGCGTCTCCATGCTGGTCATGAAGCGCGAAGATATGTTTGCGCACAAGCTCATGGCGATGTCCGAGCGCATCGGCAAAACAAGTCGCGATATTTACGATGTGTGGTTCTTTTTGGCACGTCATTTTCCCATCAACAAAGATATTATCGAAAAACGGGCGAATATGTCTTTTGCGAAATTACTCCAAAAATGTATTGACCAACTCGAAACTATGAATACCCGGGAAATTTTGGCCGGGGTGGGAGAATTGCTTACTCCCCGACAAAAAGCATGGGTGAAGGCAAACCTTCAAAAAGAAACACTTGCCCTCTTAAAGTTGCGCGTAGAAGGTGAAGAGAAACAGATCTTGCAGGGACTGGGGGAACGTAGCTGATGCTATCTTTATGCTGAAAAATTACATGTCTGTGTTACGTGGGGAAAGAAGAAGCAACTAAACATATTAGTTAGGCATGGATGTTGATTTTAACCCGATAAAACTATCACTTGACTGATAGAATTATCGGGTTGTGATGAAAAATTGAGGGTGTTTCCTGAAGATAATTGACAAATAGTGTATAGTAAAAGTACAAAATATATAGGGGACTAGGGCTTTCCTGGGCCCCTATTTTTATGGAAAAATCTTGAGCCCGTAGTTGAGATATCCTCCCGCCTTGGGACTTGTGTGGAATTTCTTTTCTATATACGAAAACGCTTTATTCTCCTTTGTTTTATCCAATGCCCACCGGCCAATAGGATATGCGACCAAATCAGCCAATTGCATACCGATGATATTCTGAATCTTCTGGTTAAACGATAAATCAACCAGTTTTGATTGATTTTCCTCTTTTTTGAAAATTTTATTTCTTGAAAATCAAATCAATATATTTTAATTCTTCTTCATCTATTAAAAAAGGTTGTACCTGTTTTTTAAGCTGCGGCAGTAATTTTTGGTTTTTTGCATACCATTTTTTAAGCAATAAAAAGTAATCATCAATAGCTTTTATACCTTTATCCTTTAAAAACTTTACTTTAAAATTTGGCTCGATATTGCGGGAAAGAAGTTTGGCAATATCATATAAGTCTCTTCCCCTTTTCATTTTCCTCGTAAATAAAGCTCTTGTTTTAAAACTCAAGAGGGTTGAAGGGTCATAAGTAAGAGCTGTTTGTAGAAAACCAAATTTCGAAAAAATCTTTTCAACCGGGTTTATCTTATCTTTAGGAAAAGTAAAATCAAATTTAATAACAAGTTTTTCTTCCATCATTTGGCTTATTCCAAGATCAAAAAGAAGAGTTTTGTACTTAAAATAAGCAGTGGCCCCATCTTCGTTTGATTTAAATTTAAAATTAATAAGATTCTTTTCATTACCTGTTTGCTTTTTAATTATTTTTTCTAAAATAGCTTTGACAGGGAGATCTTTTTTAAAAAGATCAAAATCCAAATCTTCAGACAATCTTTTATTGTCATATAAAAATCGTAAGCTGGTTCCACCGGTAAAAATAAAATATCGGCTTTCTTTTATATCGTAAAGATGATACAGAATTTGAGTTTGGAGAAATTCTCTTATGATTCCTCTTTTTTTAGTTCGCGGAATACCGGTTCTTTCTCCTTCTGATAAAATCTGCTCCCACAGACCTTTATTGACTATTGGCATAAGATTTAAGGTGTAAAATAATAACTTTATTTTTAAGAAGAGAAAGCAAAGATGATAGCTTCTTCCAGGAAATATCCTGAGGTAAAGACAATCTCATTTCCTTGAAATAATCAGGAGTTTTTATTTCTCTCTGGTTAAGATAAATAAAATCAAAAAGAGCTTTTTCCGGCGTTGCTAATCGATATAAATAATTATTACCGGTAATTAGTTTGAACCCGAAAAATAAATCGGATTTTACCTTTCGGTACGAAAGAATTCCATAATTTGTCTTAAATTTTTTTGTTTTTTTTATGGTTACCGATGTGATTGAATAAGGAAATTCAGGTATCATTCCATAAAAAGACAGGGCTGATTCAAGACTGATATAAGAGCTTTCATCAAGATATGAGGCAAGTAAAAATTCGTCTTTGATTTCAGTCTCTTTAAGTTTATAAACTCCTTTTATAATTCTTTCCAGCTGTCCTTTTTTTACCCAGGATTTAAGATTTTGTTTGATTGTTTGTTCATTATCGTTAGGAAACCATTTAAGCAAATCAACATATTTAAAAAAGGGGTAATCTTTGGCTTTTAATCTGAATGTTTGAAAATCCATAGTTCTTTTGATGATAGAAATCTATCACTATAAGAATTGTAGTTTATTTTATGAAAAATTGTCAATATATAAAAGTTAGGTTAACTTCTCCAAAATTTTTTCCATTAACTTGCGGTTAGCGGCAATTAAATCTGCCACCAAGCCGATCAGGAATATTTGAAAACCGACAATTAATAGCACGGCCGCCAGTAACAGCGATTGCAGGTGGGCCCCAGGTT
>JAHJMO010000015.1 GCA_018821245.1 Patescibacteria group bacterium | reverse complement strand
TAATTTTTCTTTATGTACGTTTTTTAGCAGAAGCCTGTCGTTGTGAGGACGTTTGCCGAGTGTCTCAAAATACAGATAGTCAACAAGAGCTTTCTCGGGAGCGGCAATAAAAAATGACTTTGTATTAGACGTTACCAGACTATAGCCGGTGAACACTTCCTTTTTTATTGTGTAATACCCAAATGACATTGAGGAAGTTGTAAAAATCCTTGTTGGTTTTGTGGTGGCTGAAGTAATGGTGTAGGGCATTTCCGGAAGCATACCGTAATACGCAAGTGCGTATTCAAAAGAAATATATGATGGTTGATAGAGCTTATTAGCAATTTCTTCTTCGCTTGGAAAGTCGGTTTTCAGGGCATACAGTCCCTGTTTAAGGCGTACTAAAAGTCCACTTGTAGTCTGTTCTCCTAAAAAATACTTTGTGGTATAGGTCGGTGTATGGAAAAGTCTTTCAAATTCATGCGGGCTAAATATGCGCATATGACGCTTTAATAATTCTTCCCGCACTTGTAATGGTTTCAGTAAAGTAGACATATTTACTCTTTTCCGAAATAATAATATTGCATAGAAAAACACATGTCAAGAGTAAGTATAAAGTATATGTACAGGGATGTTCCCTGTACGTCACAAATTCCGCGACGAGATTATTGAGGGAGTGGAGTACCTGCCGGAGGGTGGGTGCGGAAATTAGTTGTTAGTTGTAGGTTGTAGGTTGTAGGCGGTTAGGAGAAGTAAAAAACCTAATTTAGGCAAGAGAGCCATTTTTTTTTCAGCCGGGAAAATTTGTGGGAATTGAGGTTAAGCTCCGGCATTTGCGTATTTGCCGACAGAATTTCCTTAAGAAATGCAGGCAAATCCTGTTTGTCCTGTTTGGTCAGGCTCACAAATTCCCGGTAACGAACCCAGTTAAACTCCGGAAGTTTAAGCAAGCTGATAATATCCAGTATGTCTTTGCGGCCTTTGCTTGATCCTGCCCGGGCGAGGAAGGCGATTTGCTTGAGAGCAAGCAAAGCCTCCGGCGGCGGCAGACGAAACCCCTCAACTCTTTGGGTTTTAGTAAGAATTTCTTCGCAGGGAATACCGATTTGCGACCAAAAGGGGACATAGATATCGACCTGCACTTCCTCTTTGATAATTTCGTATTTATGCAGACGATTATTTTTCGTTACCGTAAAATTATTTTTCAGTTTCGACAGTGTTTCCAAATCCACAATAAGATCAATGTCTTTGGATTTAAGCTGTTTTGTATAGATCCACACTGCCCATCCGCCGATTAAGACAAACTGATAATCCCGGCGAATGACCTGCAGAGTCTCCCAGCTTTTTTCTGTCACAATATCACGATAATAAGCCATCGATTGCCTCCTTGATAATTTTGATAAAGTCTTTGGCGTACCAGTCCGTGATATTCCAGAGATCCACAAAGACTTGTGAGAGAGGAAGCCGGTCTTTATAGCCGGCAAGAAATGGGTCTGTCTTAAGGACAAATATATTCGGTTTCCCTAGCGTAATTTCAGATTGAAAACGCTGCTGTACCAGAGCGGGATCGGCATGGTAGCAGTATACCGCATCATAATCAGCCGGCGGTTCACCAAAGCGTTCGCGGACAAAAGTATACGCGGTCGGGTAGCTTGCCGGTGGAAGTTGGCCTTCTATTTCGGCAACAGAAAGATGAACCGACATGCGCAGTGCGATATCTTTTTCCATATCGCGGTGATTGGCCCAGTGATAGAGAATTTTTTCGTAATCGACAACGGTAAATCCGCGGCCGTCCACCCGTACTCCTCCTAAGCGGCGAATAGGTGCCATGGCAGCGTTTACGGTAGAAGAAGAGATTTTATACAAGTGCGCTAATTCCTGTTGCTGGAAGCGGAGCTGTCGATGTTCAACAGATTCAAACAGGATATGCCGCCAGATCAATTCGATTTTTTTCATAGTAAAATTACCTCAATTCGATGATAATCGAAAACAAATATCTTGTCAAGAGGGACACGAGTATTTCCGCGATACGATTTTTGAGGGGAAAGAGTACTTGCCGGAGGCATGGTGCGGGTAACTAACCAGCACTCGGTCGCCGATAGGGAACCAACTGCGGGTTACGGTTCTACGGATTTTTTCGCCAGTTCCACGGCTTTTTTCCTGAAGTATGATTGAAGCTCTGACAATGTAAGCGGTTTGAGCATGTTGGGAAGATCCGTTATTTGTTCAAATGCCAATAAGTCACTGCCTAACAGGTATGATTCATATGTAATGTTAAATTTCTTTTCTGCACCGTAGATTAAATCCCATATGCCAAATTTCTGCCATAAATAATAGAGATCAACAAAGTCTTTGGTTGTCGTTCTTTGTCCAATGGTGGTGATTTTATTGACGGCAATATCAAGCAAGGAATCAATCTTAAGTTTGCCGTCATAATTGCCTTTTTTTAGCAACGGATAAGGGTAATGACAAAAATCCACTTTCAATTCTGTTTTATCAGGGAATTGATACGTGCAAATATACATACGGTTGTCAATAAATCTCGGTGTTACTTTGGCGGATAATTTATTAGCTAGATTCGTGACGATAGAAAAGATGGTTTCCGGATTAAATTCTTTTTCGCTAAAAAAATCCAAATCTTCAGATAAGCGATGCTGGAGATAATAATGAGATAATGCCGTACCTCCGGTGAAATAAAACCGGTCGGTTAAATAAGGATTGTCCTTTACAAAAGAAAGGACTTTTTTTTGTCTTGCGGTGAGGATTTGTATTTTCCCCATATGAGTAAAGACATTAATTTCCGTGCATTCGGATAAAGTTGTAATGTATCCCAGTTCTTTTTTACCTCTTTTAATTTGATTTTTTTCCCTTTGCCCGGACCGTAATTAATCATCCGTTCCAGGATGAGCCTTCTGCCGCTTTTGGTTTTTTTCAGCTTTTTCTTGTCATAGTCCCATAGAAGCACCATAGTAATGGTAGTATAACATGATGAAGTTAAAAAAATGAAGTGTTAGGGCGATGACTATTTCCGCGATACGATTTTTGAGGGAGTGGAGTATATGCCCGCTTCGCCGAAGCCTCAGCGAGGCAGGCACGTGGGAGAGAGGGTAAAGCCGGCGGCAAGGGCTTCCTGCTCCGTACAGAACCACTCGTCACCGAATGACAGGTCAATAATCGTGTCTGCGTAGGCTTTGCAGGAGGGAAGGTAGTAGACCGGGCGCCGGTCGGTGAGATTCCCTTTGATGTTGCAGTCTGTCGGGCTGGTTTTTTGGCGGCAGAGAGGGCTGTAGATCCCCAGTTTATTCTCACGAGCGTACGCGGCGGCTTCACGCATGGTTTGCTGGTAATCTTTGGGTGCGCCTGTGTCTCGGGCCAGGCCATCCCTGACCATGAGGCGATTGACGAGGGGGTCGGCAGCTTTAAGCCAGCTGTTGAAGTCTTCGATGATAACGATGGCAACTGTACGTCCGAAGTCGTCTGTAATGGCGTGTTTGAGCCGGACGTGTCTGCCTGTAAGAATTTGAGTAAGCCGGTTTTTGGCCTCATCTGCCATACAGCGGTCATCCTCGGGTGCGTCTACACCCATGAGCCGGACGCGGCGGCCGTCAGACAGCTCGAAGCTGTCGCCGTCAATGACGCTCGTCACGACTGCGTTGCCGCGAAGTTTAAAAAGCAGACAGACGTTCAGGATAACGCTGAAAAAAAGAAGCAAAAGCGGGAGAAACCGGAGGGGGACGCTTTGCGAAGCTGGTTTACGGTTGGGCGGCCGGCGGATTGATTTCGGCATGGCTAGATAAGTATAGCAAAAAATACCGAGACGGGACTGACGGGGGAAAAAAGAAGACAGAAGGAAGAAAAGAGGAGGTTTGAACCTAATTAACATGGAGGGTTGATTTCCTATGAAACTTGCGAAACAACTCTGTCGCGTGGTATAACAACGTTGCCCTATGATTAACTGGAATACAGATGAAAAACGGTTAAAAAAAGAATATCCGGAGGAGTATAAACGTTGGCGGATTACGCAGCTTATTAATTACGGTCTTGAGAGAGAAAAACTTGATACAACATTTCTCAAAGCGCATTGGACCAAGATCAAAGATCGACTTGCGCCGGACAAACGAAAAACAATAGAATGGCTCATATGGAACAAACCATGGCAAAAGCAGTCGGATTTACGAAAGAGCAGAAACAATTTTTCAATGTGATTCTTGGGGAATCATACTTCCTGAACGATTTTTATTTAAGTGGCGGGACGGCACTTAACGCGTGGTATCTGCATCACCGGGAATCATATGATTTGGATTTTTTCACCGACCATCCGTTTGACTACGACAAAATTATCCGATGGACCAGACAAAGCGAACACGCACTCGGATATACCTCGGTGCGGTTTGAGGATGATTATGGGTTTCTCATGTGCTTTTTCCGTTTTTCTGGTGGAACGGTTCTCAAAGTAGACTTTCATCATTATGCTTCGGTGACACTAAAAAAGGGTTTTGTGTGGCGGGGTCTTATGATTGATAGTCTGTATGATATTACCGTTAATAAATTCCGTACTATTGCAACTATTCCGCGGACCCGCGATTATGTTGATTATTATTGTATTTTTCAGCATACCACGTACCCACTAAAACGACTTATGTCTGATGTTGCAAAAAAATTTCGAGAGGCTATTGACCCATTACAGTTAGCAAAGAATTTTTTGAAGGTTGTTGATTGTACTGATATGCCAATCATGCGTATCCCGTTTGATCAAACGGCGATGATATCTTTTTATCAACAGGCAGCAAAACAGTTACGCTCTTTTATTTTGGCGTAAGATAAAATGAACCTAATTAACATGGAAGGTTAAGGCACTCCGAATTGTTTAAAAATGCCGATAAGACCAAGTACAACTATAGTGATGAAGGAAAAGATGAGAAGTATTACTTTTAATGGTGAAGGCGTATAAGAGAAAGTAACCTCATGGATTCCTGGGGTATTTAAAATCACAGCGTTGTAGAAGGGGAAGACGTTGATAACTTCGGCTTTTTTGCTGTCAATTTTAGCAGTCCATGAAGGGTGGTAGGTTTGCTTGAGAACCACGAGGCACTCACGGCAGTCTCCTTTCACCTCGATTTTGGCTTTGAATATCATGTCGGAATCAGAGGATTGGGAGATAAGACTAATGGGACTAATGGGACTAATGGGCTGATAAACGGGAACTTCGGCGAATACGCTGTGGAGCGTACCATCGGGAATTTGGTAGGTGGCTTCATCGGTCATGAGGAAGTGGGGAAGGGCAAAAGAAGATAAGGCTGATACGTCTGATGAGTCTGACATGACTAATTGGGGAAAAAGACCTTGCTTGGGGTAGTCGGACTGGATCCAAAGGCGCACGACATTTTTGTAATTATTTTTATTGCTCCCGACAACTGCCGGGCGGATGCCGGTGGTGATATAACCCATGGCTTCCTGATTCAAGGTGTTTAATAAGCCGCTTGCGTCATTTAGAGAGTTTACAACGCCATATAATTTCCACGTTTTGCCGCTCGATAGAAGCTTCCAGAAAGGCCTTATATCGGAGGCGGGAATGGCGGGAGGGGTCACGACGTAGCGGATGTTGTAGAGCGCGTAGTCCTCTGCCTTCGCGTCGTTGAAGTACTGTTCGGTATCGGAGTTTGGGGACCATGTTTGGGGCATCCAGAGGATTGCAGGAACACCGAACGTGGATCCATAGATAAACCATGGCGTTTCTGCAACCTTGAAGCTTTTGCCCCAATTACTGCCGCGGCCGAAGTAGACACGGCCGGGGTGAATAGAGAATTGTGAATTGAGAATAGTGAATAGGGATTCAATATCGGATTTCACATTAAGGAAATTGACATTGGCCTGGCGGATGAGCGTGTCGTTGTGGCGGGAGTAACGGATGGTTTGGGGCGAAATAGATAAATAAACAAATAATCCGATAAACAAATAAACGAATAAACAAATAAACGATTGTTGATAGTTAATAGATAATTGCTTAGTTTTTGATATTAAATACTGGATGTTCGTCACAATCCAATTAATCCCTATTGGAATAAGAAATAGCCCCGCCAGGTGGACTCCGACGCCGAATCTGGACTGGTGGAATTCTTTTATGCCCGGAATGAGATCAAGAAGTCCTCCCCAGGTCGTGCGGCCGAAGTACATGACCAACCAAAATACAAATAGCAAAGAAAAAGGGAAGTATGAATTGTGGTTGGTTTTTGGTTTTGGCCATAAGGCCGCAAAGAATCCGATGAATACGAGTATCGTGAGGACGGGAAATCGGCCGAAATCAAACAGGTTGCCGTTGAGGAGATTGGTGAGAACCTGGCCTGCGCCGAAAGAGTTGAACTTCCACACAGGGTCCCAGAATGAGAAATTATGAAATTTGTCGTCCAAGAAGGCGGGAACGATCCAGTAGCTTAATAATAAAATTGCTGATCCCGTCAGTACAAACAACTTGCTTATTTGACGGATTAAATCGCGTATTAACGTGGTAACACGCTGACATGAAAGCACGGAATAGATGACAGGGCTTATGGCAATAACGCCGACGCTTATGAATGTAATCATGCCGATGCCAAGGTGGCCGGCGGCGGTGGCGGCGAGGAAGAAGACGGCGGGCAGAAGGGAGGAATAGTGAATAGTGAATTGTGAATAGTGATTGGATTTGTTTTTTTCAGTATTCACGATTCGCAATTCATGATTCAAGAATTTATAAGCATATGCGATCGCAAGAGGCAGGAATATCATGGCAAACAGCTGGCTGGAAAGGCCGTAACCGCGCCAGAGAAATGACGGCGGGTCCAAACCGTAGAGGCCGTCCGTGGAGATGTGGGAGGCTATGATGGCGCCAATGCCGGCGGCGAGCCAGGAGAGACGGATAAGACGAAGAGACAGGAAGACGGAAAGAGGGAAAAAACACAATAATAAATAAATTATAAGATGATAATACGTGAATAGTGAATAGTGAATAGTGAATAGTGAATGAAGAAGACGATAAGAGGCGACGATGAGAATCTGGGGGAGGTGGGAGTAGTAGTAGGGGAGGTTGTAGCCCTCGGCCCAGTTGGGGACCCAGTGATCGATAAGAAATGATGAATGACATATTGGAAGGATCGCATCCTTCCCTCCCCACACAGGATGCGATCCTTCCTTTTGTGATGAACACTTTTTGTTTGCAAAATCCCAGATTTGGTTGGTGCGGTCAACGAGTGCGTATTGAAAATTATTATCATTGGGGTCCATGAGAGCCGAAGGTTCGAGTCTATATGTCCATAAGTTGAAAACTACGGCTCCCACGATCATCAAGAGGCCAAGGTATTTCTGAATTGTTATATTGTTATATTGTTGTATTGTTGGTTTTAACTTCATAGTCAGGGAAAAAGTTGCGGATTTAACCAATCCGTATGGTCATCGGTAATGCCGTCGCCTGCGTCGGTCGTCACGAGCCCCAGCCGTTTGACGCCGGTAACATCTACTTCTGCGTGGCGGGGGAGATCGTAGCGGCCGATTTTATCCGACCGGAATAGGAGTTTATCGTCTGCGTATATTTCAAATACAGCCGTACCTTTGGGGCCAGCTTCCGTGTCGATGCCGTAATCCGTAGTAAATTTTGTGAATTTGCGGTTGATATCGTACTCCTGGAAACTGTTGGCATGGGTGCCTATTCCTTTTTTATAAAATGCGTATTGGACCGACATCCAGCGCCAGGTTTTGCTGTCGGAACCCGCGCCCACGGGCATGTTGGCGGCCAGAGTGCCGTAGTCTTGTTTGCTGATAATCGGCGTGAAGAGGGTAATGGAGACGGGGCGGTTGGTGAATAGTTGATAGTTCTTCGTTAATAGTAAAAATAAGAAAACAAAGACAGAAAAAATAAAAGAATAGAGGCTAGAGCGGGTGCGGATTATGTGGAAAAGAAAGAGGAAAAAAAGTCCAAGAAGCAGGAAAGACGCCGTGATTGTGAGAGGCGGTTGGATGAGGGAGGAAAGAAATGGCAGGCCGTTGTTGGGGTAGTTGAAGACAAGGGCAGTGTGGAGGTTGTAGAAATAGAAAATAGTAAATAGTAAATAGAAAATAGAAAAAACCCGTGCATGAGAGGGATCAACCATTGAAGATGCAAGGTTTGATCCCTTGCGCAGAAGGAAAAATGGCGCCCATAAGAGTAAAAATACCGCAGTGGGAAAAAGATACCGGTCGTGAGATTGTGTCATGAAGAGAAAGAAGGCGGCGTTGACGATGATTAAATTTTCCCAAAAAATCCGGAGAGTAATCTGTTTGTGCTTTTCATCCTCCATTGTTATATTGCTACATTGATACACTGAATTTTTTTTCTGTGTGACAGTGTGACAATGTGACAACGTGTTGATGATTTGTCGGAGTACTGCAAACAAGTAAAAACTTGCAAACGTTAGTAGCCCCAGCGATTTGGCGTTGGTGATGCCTAAGACAGTGAGTTTGTCAGAGACCTGCATGCCGCGGGCACCTGTCGCGATCCACCACGGGTTGAAGGCGTTCAGGCTCATCCATGGGAAGTAGTCGTAATTTTGGGTAAGGGACGATAAGACGCGACTCATGTCGCGGGCGAGGAAGAACTCGATATTGAGACCGAAGAAGCCAACGGTGGAACCCGCTACCGCTTGGACTAGTCCGTTAAAACCCGTTGTTTGCCAGATGAAGAGAAATAAAAGCGGGCCGTAGATCATGTTCTGTAGTTTGGTCATCATGGCTGCCATAAACACGAGGCCAGCCCAGAACGGCCTTTTTTTGAGTATAGCCAGAAACGAAAGGAGAAAGAGGGCAACGCCCAAGCTGTCGACTTGCCCCCACCACGCGCCATCCATGACAGAGACGGGAGACAGCAGATACATAAGAGCAAGAATAATGAATAATGAATTATGAATTATGGGAAAGCCAAGGCGTTTGGCGTTTTTGCCGATATACAAGATAATCGCTGCGATGCCGAAGTCAGCCAGAATCGGGAAGGCTTTGGAAACGGCGAGAAAGATGGTATTGGTGTTGCTCCAGAATTCGTTGAAGTTATGCGGGTCGGCGAATATGCTATAGAGCTTGACCATGGCGCCAAGCACGTAGGCAAAAGGAGTGGGGTAGTTGTTGTTGGTATTGGCTATGCTCCAGACAACGCCGTGGTCGGCGGCGGCCAAGCCCCATGCTTTCCAGAAAGCAACGTCAGCCTCAAAACCCGGGTTGGGGATGAGGATCAATCGCAGTATGACTACGATTGCAAAGATAAATGATACATGATAAATGCTGAATGAAAAACGGCGGGACATAGTCTAATCATATAAAAAATTACCTAATTATTAAATGGTGAATCTACGTGGGGCACAGAGCGTGAAGATAGAGAAGAAAGTGTACAATTAGAGTACCGGCCGGATGTGCAGTTGTACGTAATGATGAGATGGAAAGTTACTGAGATCAAGAAGATAAGAAGACAGGAAGATGGGAAGACAGGGGAAGAGAAAATATTAGGAGGATTACTTCACAGGTTGTACACGGTAGAGGGTGAGGATGGGGCTTTCTAAGACTTTTGTGAGGATCGGGAGATCCTGTTCCGGCAGTGTGTGGCTGTAGGCAACGACATAGGTGATGCGGTGATACAGGAGGAACGTTTGCATGCGCCCCGTGTCCATTTTGCCGCCGAAAAACTCATATGCTTCCAGCTCCTTTTGCTGATTATCGATAGTCAGAAGCGGATGGCCGAAGTACGACCGGCGTCCGGTGACACCGGGAAAGGGGACGTTATACGGCCATAACACGAAGAATGTGTCCCCGGAAGAAGAAATACTTCTGGTTTGTTCAAAGAATTGTATGACCGAAGGCGGGAGATAATGGTAGGCGCTTTTGACATCCGTATCCGCTTCGTATTTTTGGATACATGAAACAGTTGTTGGGACGGACAGAAGCACAAGCGTGCCGACCAGAATGCCGGTAACGAGATGCTTGGCCCGAAACCGGGCGGAAATGACATGGATGAACCCGCTTGCGACACCAGCAAATAGGAGCATGTTGAAGGGCGAGGTGAAGCGGACGTTGGAGAGGCCAAGGCGCTCGGGGAGTGGAGAGAAAAACATGCCTAAACCCAGGAGGTTAAATACAAGGAGAAGCTGTCTGGCTGGATTAAGACGTCTACAGAACCACCAGAGGCCTATTAGCGCGAGAAAAACAACAGGGCCGTTGGCCAGAAGATAGCTGAACACCGTAATATGTACTTGTTGCGTTACCTCCCATTGGGAGAGTTGGGAGTATGGGAGGCGGGAAAATAGGGTCCGAAGGTATACGACCATAGGCAGGCCGGCAAGGATAACGATGATTGGGGGGACAAAAAGCGCCGAGGCCCCGGCGGAGATCATGGTAACTACCAGGAGCGCGGCCGCGGCAAGAAGCCATTGGACCGGATCGATGTTGGCGGCAATAAGGCTGCTTGCCGCTATGGCGATGACGGCGGCAATTCGTTTTCCGGACGAAGAAAGGCGGGGTAAAAGAATAGCGAGAAGGAATATCGAAAGAATTGAGCTTTTTAGGATGAGGTGATGAGGGACAAAGCCCAGGCGCGCAAACGGATTACCGAAATTAAACCAGTGGTCGACAAATGTGATGTGCCAGATAGATCCCGAGCGCTCGGGGATGGGGAGAGGACTTGCGGTGATAAACAGGATAAAGGCGACAACGGACTTCCAACAGGAGTTTTTATCTGTGCCAAACAGTTCTTTTATAAAAAGGTAAGCCAGGGATAAAAATACTATAGTAAAGAGGATTACAGAGAGCTGATAGGCGGGAATCGGAGGAATATGGGCAAGCGACCAAAATTTGCCCAGCAGCGCATTGACCGAACCGACCAAGACGCTGCGTGTAAACTCGTGCGTGTAGAGGTTTTGCATCTGGAGCGCGCCTTCCTGGCCTTGGGCAAATTGCGATACATAGGCAAAGTAGTCAAACGGGTGGTGGATGGTTCCCAGAAAAACCTGTCCGGGCGGCGTTTTGAGAAAACCCAGGATTAAGGGAATGCTATTGCCGATAACCGCAAGTGCAATAATGATGATTGCTATAAAGGGCATATACGGCTGGTTATGGAGCGGGGGTGGGAAGAGTACCCCAGGAAACGCTGTCCACAATCTTATCAAAGGTTGACTGATCCAGGAGTTTGCCGGTCATCCAGATGACGAGGTCAGGCCGCTGGGGAACTTCAAAAAAAACATTGTCAAACGGTGTTTGGTCGTTTTGGTTCAGATATTTGGCACGGTACCCCTTAAGCCCCTTCTTGTTAGTAAACTCCGTAACTTCTGCAAGATCTTTCCAGTTGTACTGCTTCCACCAGTTTTGCGCATAGAGTATTTTGGGCTTGGCTACGTATGATGCCATATTGGGGATCCGGTTGAGATCCTCGACACGCATGAGTAAATTTTCCTGCGCAGGAGTATTGCCCCAGAATATGGCAACGCTGTCAAACGGATCATTGGGGAAGAACCCAAAAGATAATGACTCTGGGTATGAGAACGCGTAGGGATACAGAATGCCTTTATATTCTACCCATGGTGTTGAGGGGTCTACTGTGATTGTTTTGAGAGGTGCTGACTGTGAAATAGGGAAGTGCGCTGTCTGTGAAGGGATAGGGCCGAGGTAGTTGATTCCGGCGGGAAGCACGATGGAACCTGGTTTTGACCGCGCCTGTTTGTATGCTCCGAATATTGCAAGTGATGCAACGACGGCGAACACACATGCTACCATAAGCGTTGCTTTGGTGTTAGAAGAGAAACCGGCGTTTGCACCTTCATTCATATCCATAGTGAGATTATCAAGAT